>CALMEF010000267.1 GCA_937862825.1 uncultured Armatimonadota bacterium | reverse complement strand
TTCCGTTCACGTCAACAGAAACCGCCATGGCTTCGCGGAGATGGGCACTAATCGTCCTTATTGCGCCGGTGGTGTCGGCCTCGGCGTCGATCTTGCCTTCGCCCGTCACCCAAGCGTTTGCTCCGTAGTACAAGAGCATGACGCCACCAGTCAGCGCGAACAAACTCATGCTTGAAGAGACCGCCACTTCCGTGATGGTCATGCCTCGCTGTAATCGACGTCTCTTCATAGATTTGCCACCAAGGTTCCAATTTGGAAACTTCGGTTGTTCCCGTTTTCACTCCATGCCACCGAAACAGTGACTCGTCTGAGATCTAAATCGACCTGTTCAACCTTCAACTGCCCCGTGCCGCTGGGAAGGATCCGAGCCGGGTTGTCCAATGCCGCAGAATCAACGTTTGTGAACGAGTAGGTATCGGATGCCACCGGAGTTGTGCTGTCAATCATGCTTCTAGCGAAGAGCTGGCTCGGAGTTAGATTTGCGTATCCGAGGCCTCTAACCGCCTCAAGTTGCTTCTGCGCCATGCCGACAGCCTTGCTAGAGAGGTCCGCCTTCAGTCGGGAGCGATTTGCCATGGGCATAGTTGCCGAAACAACCATCGCGCACATGGCGACGAGGAACACGGCCATAAGGGACTCAACCAGCGAGAATCCTCGCCGAAGACGGACTGCTCTCATAGTGTTCATATGCAACAGTTCTTATTGTTGGCTCCCTACACCAATTGCTAGAACTGTTGATATGAGCGTTTTACTATTTGCTCGTTCTCAGCTTGAAGTTTGCGATGATCGGACGATGATCGGAGGCAATACGCTCGTCCACAACCTGGGTTGAACCGAGGTCCCAGCGGTTTGCGGGAGCAGCAAAAAGAAAGTCGATTTCCTTTTCTGGCTGAGCAGCGCTAAACGTGAAAGAGTTGTCATGGGGCTTGTCGGCTTCCTTCGCGATTGATCTGAAAAGAGCCAGCGTTCGAGACTCAGGACCGTCATTGAAGTCGCCCAGCAAAATGAACGGCAGGGGCTGGGACTTGAGGAACTCGGTCAGGGCGGAGGCCTGAGCGAATCTGAACTTGTCGTCGTCCACCCAATCGAAGTGGACGTTAACCACAAGGATGTTCTCGTCATTCGGCAGGTTGACTTCGGCAATCAAGGCGATTCTCGGCTCATTGCCCTCAGGCAACCTGAAGGGAGTCACTTTTCGAATTGGGTAGCGAGAGAGGATGGCCATCCCGTAGTGACCGCCGTCGTAGGGCATGAAATCTCCAAACGCAGCGTGCATATTGAGTTGTTCGCCCAGCCAGTGAGGTTGGTTCATCTTGCCGCTGCGGTTCACCGAATGGTCAACTTCTTGTAACCCAATGATATCCGCGTCAAGTTTGCGTATCGCCTTTAGGGTTCTAAACGGGTTCAGGACATCGTCCATTCCTGCGCAGTGACGAATGTTGTAACTTGCCACTCGCATGGTAAGTTCACGTGGTTTCTTTACCAAGTGGTTGAACTCGAATCTGGTTACCACCGCTGCGTGGTCAGATGGAAAACCTTCCTCAAGGGTATCAATCACTTCAGATGCCATGGGGCTTAACTCGCCTCCACGGTAATAGATGAAGTCAATACGATCTTGTTCTTGTTTGGGAAAGCGCGGTGTCCATGTGCGGTCCTTCTGGCGATTCACCACTGGGTTAACCTCACGGTACGAATCCCGATAACCGCTTTCCGGGAGTACATTGGATGTGGGCCAGTCCACGATCACTTTGTATTGATCAATGGCAACCGCGGAATAGTCCAGGTTGGACATAGAGTTGAAGTCTCCAGCGATGATGACCGGTATCCCAGGGTACTTCGAGAGCCTGGCTTCAATCCCGTCTCGTATCGCTCGAAGGTCAGGCTCGCTAGACTTGCAAGCAGCAAGCAGGGAGACTAAGTCGTTCTTTCGGGTTCCCTCCTCCCAAATTTCACCACTGTAGGGCAACCAAATGGAGTAGAAGGCAAGTTTCGACCTGTTTGGAAGCTCGACGATCGCTCCCACGCATTTGAAAGGTTCGTGAACCGAAATATCTTCAAGAATTGGAAAGCGGCTGTGGATTGAAACGTTGGTGGCACGCAACAAGAAGTTGAACCCAAGCGCCTGGGAAATCAACTCACCTGAACCGTAAGTCTCTTGCATTGCAATGAGGTCGGCTCTGCTCTGCTTCATGACCTCTACGACCCGCTTCGGCCCAACACTCTCGCCATCTTCACGCCCGCCATGCCAAATATTCCACGTCATGGCTTGTATCTCCAGAGGCTTGCTGGCTACTGCCCCGGTACCCGCAAGAATGCTTAGAAAAATTAGCGACCAACGCAACCACTCCATCACCTACGAGTCTACCAACGGTGTATTCTGCCCACATGACAACAATGCTGGCCGTGCTGCTCATGGGCCAAGGTATGTGCATGGCGCCTCCTCCTTCCAAGGAAATCACTTCATTTCCGAGCGGCACCATCATCCCAAGGGTCGGCTCATCGAGTCTCGAAGTGACCACAACTTCTGAACGAGCCCGCGAGTTAGTCAAACAGGGATTGGCTCTGCGCCACTGCTTCTGGTTCAATGAGTCTCTCCGAGCGTTTCGGGACGCGGCGAAGGCAGATCCAAACTGCGCTTTGGCTTGGTGGGGGGTTCATGCCGCGTTAAAAAACCCGTGGTACGACCTCCCCGGAGGCGACAAGGAGGCTGACTATGCGATTAAGCGGGCCACCCAACTTGCGGATCGTGTAACGCCAGTTGAGTCAGGCTTGATTCTTGCTTATCGTGGCTATGCCGAGACCAAGGATCGCCGGAAGTTCTATGAGGCTCTGGAGGCGGTCATCAAGGCACATCCTGAGCAAACCGAGCCGAGGCTGCTTCTGGCAGGTCATATGATCCAAGTCAACCTAGGAGCCTATGATGAGAGTGGTAAGCCGTTCGGTGAACTCACCAGGCCGCTGGAACTCGCCAATCAGGTGCTCAAGGTTGAACCGACCAATGGAGGTGCGCATCACTATGTGATCCACGCAATAGAGGGCAGTTCGACTCCTGAGCGAGCATTGAAGAGTGCGGACGCAATTGGAAAATGCGCCCCGGGTTCAGCCCACATGGTTCACATGGCAGGGCACATCTTCTTCCGGGTTGGTCACTATGCGCGAGCGCGAGAAGTTTTTCAACGTTCAATCGAGGTCAACGAGAAGTACTTTGCAGACATCAAGTCGGACGACTCGGCAGATTGGAATTACGGACACAATGTCCGATTCGCACTCTTCAACCTCATTGAGATGGGCAAGTTCGAGGAAGCCAAGGAACTCGCGAAGAAAGTGTCAGATTCCTCGGTCACAACGCTCATCGCTGAACGAACCGGAGACTTCACAAGACTCGATCCGAACCGGTTTGACACCAGTGAACCCGACGCTGTTGCGGTCCTGTTTCACCTTAGCCAAAACAACCTCCTGAAGGCTCGAACCGCACTTGACAGCCTGAAGAAACGGGTGCCCAAGCAACCCAAGGCGAACACATGGTCGCTCGTTCAGAGTGTCATAACCCTGTCAGCCGAAAGTGCCGTACTGGCGGCCGAGGGGAAACACGGTGAGGCAAAAAAGTCATTGGACGAGGCAATCGCTCTTCACTCACAAATCGCGTACGATGAACCACCGTTTGTCACCACTCCGCCAGAGGAGATACTGGGGCACGTCTTGCTGCGAGCAGGACAAATCAAAGAGGCTGTGCAGGCGTTTGAGGCAGCACTGAAGTGGCGACCCAACTCAGGTTACGCTTTGCGAGGGATCGCGATGGCGCTGAAGACCAAGGCTGCATACCAAAGGTTCCTGGATGCGTGGAAAGATGCGGACGCGAATCACCCATGGGTGGTCGAAGCAAAACGACTAGCGGCGAGCAGCAACTAGGGTTTTTCGCCAGTAGGCGCCACCAAGGTGATCGGTGGTGACTTGGCCCTTACCGTAACTGCTGTGGCAGAAGTATCCATTTCCCAGATATATCCCGGTATGTCCGATCTTGTTCCGCTTGTCACTCCAGAAATAGAGACGATCACCCTTTTGGAGGTCTTCGAGGCGAAGGATCGGCGTTCCCACCAAGGCTTGCTCGGCAGCCGTTCGAGGCAGATTGACTCCAATCTGACCATAAAGGTACTTCACGAACCCAGAACAGTCAACCCCCTTATTAGGGTCATTACCGCCCCAAACGTAGGGCGTGCCTGTAAATTTAAGCGAATAGTCGGCTGCACCGGACCTAGAGGTCACACTGCCCATGTCGCGCCCTGGCCTCGTGGGAGCCTTGTCGGCAACCGCATCGTAGGGCAACTTGGCCACGACAGCCGAGTTGATGTACCCGTAAGCACCGTTGGCCATAAGAACCTTCAGGTACTTTGCGTTTGGGCCCTCCTTCACCACGATGTATTCGTAGGATTTGACCCGGTAATAGGTGCCTGAGTTAGTGGTTGGCTGACGGTAGATGGTGGCAGGCTGGAGCGTTTGCCCAAGTTTGCCAAGCACAACCTTCTGTGCCTGCACGGGCAAGGCCAACGACACCACAAAACCTGCGATCAAACCTCGCATCAACAGACTCATTTTACGCACTATAGATTATCTTCGGTTCCAATCAAGAATTCTTGAATCGCACTCGATCAAGTTAGTGACTGCTTCGCCCAGAAGTTTGGTTCAACGTGACGATGTTTCGATCAGGGTGAGGGCCTTAAGGATGAGCATGCCATCGGTTCCTCCCAGGTTAGCCCTTGTCGCCCTCTCAGGATGTGGCATTAACCCTAGGACGTTCCCACGGCCGTTGATTACGCCAGCAATTCGATCAGTCGATCCATTCGGGTTCCCATTAACGTAGCGAAAGGCGACCAGGTCCTCTCCGTTCAGCCGTTTGAGGGTTTCATCATCGCAGATATATCGCCCTTCCCCGTGGGCGATCGGAATTGAGATCACTCGATCGACCCCTGCGGTCCAAAGGCACCGCTTAGTAGCCGCCTCAAGTTCGACGTTTTGGCAAAGGAACTTGCGCTCGACGTTGAGCATCAGGGCTCCAGGCAATAACCCTCGTTCACACAGAATCTGAAACCCGTTACAGACGCCGATGACTGGGCGGCCGTCTTGGGCGAATTGCTCGACGGCTTCCATGATCGGTGCTTCGGATGCTATTGCACCGCATCGAAGGTAGTCCCCATACGAGAATCCTCCCGGAACAAAAACAGCGTCAAACCCATCAAGCGAGCGGTCTTGGTGCCAAACATACTCGGCACCAATGCCAACATCCGATCGAAGGGCATGATATGCGTCCTGATCGCAATTGGAACCTGGGAATCGGATGACGGCTACTTTCAACCGACCACCTCAAAACGGTAATCCTCAATCACCGGATTCGCGAGCAAGCGATCACACATCTGCTTGATTCGCTCTTCGCTTGGGTTATCGATTTCCAGCTCGATCAACTTACCGATTCTGGCACCAGCGACCTCGTTGTAACCCAGGGAATTAAGCGAATCTGCCACCGTCCGCCCAGCCGAATCAAGCAAAGAAGGCTTAAGAGTGACAAAAACGTAAACCTTGGGCATCACCTAATTTTAGCCGATCCCTACCAGGCCCGAGCTAGTCAGCGAAAGGATCGTACTCTTCGACGCTCGGTACATCAGCGGCAGCCACGCCAGCGGCAACTGGTGCGTGGGCGCCATCTTCGCGAGGTCGATCCAAGCCCTGAACGTTATCAGCGACAATTTCGACGACTTCACGATTGGTTCCGTCATTCGCCGTGTACTTTCGCGAGCTCAGGCGACCATCAACAGCAACGAGTCTTCCCTTTCCAAGGTAGTTGCTCACGAACTCAGCGGTCTTGTCCCACGCCGTGCAACGGAAGAAGTCGGCGGTTGGCGACCCGTCCGTCGGTTTGAACTTCTTGTCAACGGCTATCGAAAAATCCACAACCGATTTGCCGGTACTTGTGGTTCTGAGTTCCGGGTCGCGGGTGAGGCGCCCAACGAGAACGACGCGATTAATCATGGCGTTTTCAGATTACTCCTCTTCTTGAAGGAAAATGCGGTGCCGAATGATATCGTCGTTAATTCGCATCAATCGGTTCAACTCTGACGGGAGCGCGGCCCCGCATTCGAAGTTGATCAGGACATAGTTGCCCTCTTTGTAGCCATTGATTTCGTAGGCGAGGCGGCGCTTGTCCCACTTGCTCGCATTTTGAACGGTTCCCCCGTTATCTTCAATAACACCTTTGAATCGGTCGGCCAACTTCTGGATGTCGGCGTCGCTCATTTCGGGCTTAGCGATCACCATTGCTTCGTACTTACGCATACTATTCTTGGATTCCTCTCTGTGGTCTTGTTCGGCTTCGCCGGGATCGGCAGGAAGCAGAGAAGCGCTCGCTTTCGCCTAGCGCCAAAAGAGAATGATACCTTCTTCCTTGAATCCGGTCATTGGATCGAGCCCGTCGAGCACAACGTCGAAGAACTTGTTGTACCAAAAGTAGGCCATTAGGCAGGTAATGACCGCGCCGGTCAGGAAGACCGCAAAGCACCCAAGTTGACCCGTACGGGTTCTTGCTTTCGCATTACTGGTTTCGAACTCACCGCGGCTTGCGTCTGCAAGCGTTTGCAAGGCCCCGGAGATGTCGCCAGTCAGTTCGCCGGTGGCGATCACCGGAGCGTAATCCTCGTGAAATAGGTTTGAGCCGAACACGGCCTCAGAAAGCCTGGAGCCCTCGCGCATCTTGACTCCGGCTTGGTACAGCCTCACCTGCATTTCCTCGTTTGGGGCGCATGGGACAGCGAGTTCCCAGGCTCTTTGGGGGCTGATTCCGGCGACAGATAGCCTTGACAGCACCCAGCAGAAGATGGCCACGCTTTCATTTCGGGTTCTGGGGCCAAACACTGGCCAAGCCAGCGCCAACTTGTGACGCTTTCGCCTGAATCGCGGCGTTCGAGACATCCAGAACCCAATCCAAAAAGCGACATACACGAGCAGCGCGGCTAACCCAAGAGGCCCAAGTAGGTTTTTGGTGAAACTTTGGCCGATTGCGCCCCACGGCCCGAGTGAGGCATCCTGTTCGTAGAGTTTGTAGCCGTCCACGAAGGACTGCATGAACACAATGACCAACGGAATCGCCGCAAGCGCGTTCACGAGGATGGGAAGGACAAACCAGTGGAACCTCTTGAACGAGGCGGCATCACCCGCTTGCTTGCTAATCGTTTCCGCCGCGTCGGGGAGAAAGCCACCAGTCTCTCCGGCTCTGATCAGTGCGATCACATGACCGGGATACAAGTCGGGATATCGGGCAAACGACTCGCTGATGGGAATGCCCGCCTCCGCGCCTTCACCGGCGCGAATCAGCGATTCCCGAAACTTGTTGGCGGAAACTCGCCCAACTGAGTGAAATCCTTGGGCTGGATTCACGCCAGCTTTGAGTTGTTTGGATATCTGGGAGAAGAGGAAGAACCGATCCTTGTCAGAGCCCTGCGACGTTCGGATCACTCCGGTAGCCGGAGGCTGGGGGGATGGGGTAGGTGCAACCGGTCTGACGGCTACCTTTGCTTGGATTGGCCCGTCCGATCTGACCGATCCGGATGATCCGACGGACTGAACCGAACGAAGCGGAGCGACCGTTGCCTCAACAACCTGGCTCTGATGGAAGCCCCTTTGACGCAGCACTTTCAACGCATCAATCTGCGACTCTGCTTCGACCGTTCCCGACACGCGCCGGTCCTGGCTATCCAGAGCGATGTACTGGTAAAAGGGCATATTCGGTAGTAACGACGGACTTAGCTTGAGATTCGGTTGCCTCAAGCAACGTTTCGAGCGCGCCGAGCTTCGGGAGCCGCATAACACCTAGATCACTAAGGGGCTGTAGCACGAAACGGCGCTCACCGAGCCGAGGGTGAGGGAGTTGCAGAATCGATTCACCCTGACCGTGAAAATGGTAGGCGAGGTCTTCGTACGCGATCAGGTCAAGATCAATCTCGCGAGGTCCATTTCGCACCTTCGGAGTCCTGCCGACTTCAACCTCTATCCTTTTAAGTTCGCGCAGGAGGCCGAGTGGACCCAGATCGGTTTCACCACGAAGCGCTGAGTTCAGAAATGCCGGCTGATCGGTGACGTACATCGGTGCAGTTTCGTAAACTCGCGCTTGCCGGGTGAACCGAATCGTCGATTCCATGAGTTCGGCGGCTTGGCGCATGTTTCCGATTCGGTCTCCCAGGTTCGAACCCAGCGCAATCACAACCGTCGGCACGAGTGCATGTTTACCGCAAACCAGCGTATACATACTGTATGATCAAGTCGATGCTGCTCCTTGGACTCGCCGGACTTGCGGCAATGGGATTTCTCACCGTGGGAACTGAGGCTTCTCCCAAGACGAAGTCGCTCGTGGTTGCCGGAGGTTGCTATTGGTGCCTTGAAGGCCAATTTGAGATGCTCGAAGGAGTGGTGGACGTTGAAAGTGGCTTCGCGGGCGGCAACTCACCGAATTCAACTTACGCGGAAGTTTGCACCGGGCGAACGGGACATGCTGAGGTTGTAACGATCAAATATGACCCGGCGAAGATCTCTGCGAGCGACTTGCTACACATCTTCTTCACGATTCACGATCCGACGACTTTGAACCGCCAAGGCAATGATGTCGGCACCCAGTATCGCTCGGCGATTTTCTATTCAACGGAAGAGGAGAAGGCCTTGGCCGAGCGTGTTCGGGATCACGTCGCCAAGGAGAAGATTTGGCGCGACCCGATCGTGACCACGATCGAGCCGCTGAAGAACTACATCCGCGCTGGGAACTACCACCAAGACTACTTCGAGAAGTACATGACGGGCGATGACGCCACGCGGGCCGGCATGAATGCCGGCTACTGCGCAGCGGTTATCGAGCCAAAGGTTGCGAAGTTCCGGCAGAAGTATGCGAACCGTTTGAAGAAGCGTTAATTTTCGCTAACTCTGACCCTGAACCTGAATGTGTCTCCTGTCTCCCGATAGGTGATAGCGAGAATGCCGTCATTGTCGTTGCCATTAAGGCCCGCCGGACGCAATAACTCCCCTTCAAGATACTGCCCATTTGAGTCAGTTTTAACCAGAACATTCTTCACAAGAACGTCCCTCTCCGCAAAGACATTGAATTCACCCGGAAACACGTTTGGATTGTTATCCAGATTCAATACATTGCCTCCCGGAAAGCTACTCAGCGCCCGACATTCGAACCTCAAAGGGGTTGCGCCTCTGACACGAATCTTGCCGTAAAGGTTGCCCTTGTCATCAGGATCATTTCCAGACTCCACCGCGTAGGGCCCCCGGTTTCCAACAGGGTTGTAATTGGGAAACTTGACCTCAAATGCTTGTAATGTGGATTCCATGACCACGGTAAACCGAGTCTTTTCGCCACCAACAATTACAATAGTCGCTTCACCCCGTGCGAGTGCTTCGCCGTCGGAGTTGTTTTGCCGTTTGTAGGCTTCTGCTACAACTGTATATGTACCAGCCTCTAGTGGTCCGATATCAACCCTTTTGTCCGGAAAATTGACCGAAGTTGGTACATTAACTGACGCCACCCCCTTCTTAACCGTTACATTGATCCGATTAGCGCTTACTGGGACGAGTCGCGATGGATCAGGCCAGACAACCTCCATTGACAACGCCCCAGTAACTTTTGAGCCTGTAATGGCACCTGATCCACCACACCCGAACATAACCAGCACGCCAATACATCCTATGCACATCAATCTAAGTCTTTGAATCATTTCTTGCCTCCACCAATTCTAATATCACCATCGCCTGTTCCCTTTGTTGACCTGACTTTGAAGTTGATAACTATGTCATAGAATTGAGCCGATGCACCCTCTCCACCCCATACATACCTAAATGTCACTGGTATCACTGTATCCTCAGCCGATGAGCTGGAAGGCAACGTATTCTTAATCAGGACCGTTCCCATGTTTTGGTTGAACATAAAGTAAGGGCTTCCGGAAACAACTGAAACCAGTTTAAACGGAACGATTGTATTGGCATTCTTGACCAATAAGACTGGACCCAAATGATATGTCTTATTCCGTTCAACTCGAACGCTTCCGTTGTTTGCAATCGGAGTTCCGTTAACCCGGAGATAAGGAAATCCACCGACATGATAAACCATATTCATAGTAACCAGTCGAGAAGTCTCGCCTAGGGGAAACACAATGTTGTCATCGCCAGGATCAGGTGTTCCCTCTGCTAACACTGCATCAGAGACCTCCGCATCAGCGTAATAGTACAGTTTTGACCTAAACATCCTTCGTCTGTCAGCTACGCCGACATCGATTTGATTTACGGCACCGAGCTTACGTACTTCAAAGGTTAACCCGCCAAGTTCGGTCTCCGATACGACACCAACGGTAGCACCCGCACTTGGCAAGTGGTACTGACTCTTAGGCGTAAGGTTGAAAAGTCGTGTAGCAGCTTTCTGTACAATGTTCACATTTGTCTGAAAAGTTACGTTAAGACCCACACCTGATCCCCATGTCAGGGTCACCGTCAGTTGTTGCTGCGACTCGAGAGGCGAAGTGGTTGTGTAAGTTCCTGGTTCGCCAGAGTCTTCAACTGCAATTGGATTGTTTTCATCGGGTATCTTGTCTGGAAACTCGAGGACAGAATTGGGAACTTTCCCTAGAACCTCACCTTCCCCTAATGATGCGATTACCTCAAACGCCTGTCCTGAGTCATTTGCAGCGATTGAAATCGAATCAGCCGATAAAGTGAGACCAGACAAGGTTTCGGCTGATGTTGTCGGAAACGTAAATAGGGCACCCCCCTGCGAAGCAGGAATTGAAGTTGGCTCAGAGGCAGGACCGTGGGCAAGCATTGTGCCAGGCTCCACCTTGAAGCCCGCACCGTCGTCGCTTGGTTTCGCTTCGGCAGTTTCAACGTCATACTCGATCTTGAAATCTCGAAGCCTGTTAATAATAAAGGCTTCAAACTCGACAGAAGTAGGTGTTCCTGATGTACTTGTCGAACCAGGATCACTAAAAGCGCTCGTTGACGACCCGCGAACTTTTTCGAACTGGTAGACAGTCTGAGGATCGTTCCCAATCAGCTTTTCTTCTTTCACACGCAGCACTACTCGCCTCGCGTACTGTGGAACGTTGTTCAAAGTTGCCTTGATTCTCACAACCTTCTGAAAGTCAAGTGAAGGATCTGAGTTGACATCAACTTGCTCGAATAGTGTCAACTTTTCACCACTTACTTTCGCTGCGCCGCTGAAGAAGACACGCCAGAATGGGGTCTTTGTAGCCTGTGCATCCTTATCAACGTCAAAGAACTCCATCGTAACATCATATGGAGCATCTCCGCTGAACTTAAGGATCGGCTTTATCGAATCGTCAGAGTAGAGAAACGTATCCTTGAGTTCAGTAAGCACCAAAGGATTGGCACCGCTTGATTCCCACGTTGCTTTTGTCTTCTTTTCGACATCGGTTGCTTCGGGATCATAGTAGAGGGTTTGATCGGCGTCATCCTTTACTAAGTAGCGGGTTACTTTGTCACCATCAGCAAGCGCATAAAGTTGCCTTCGGCTACTGTTGTCATCCAAGTTGAACTTGATAATCTGGTCAGACGAATCAAAGGCTGCACCCTTTAGGATAAGTCTAAAACTCTTGGCAGTTGAGGCGGTGCCTCCAGAACCCAAAAACTTACCAATAGCATTGACGATCCTTGGGCGATCAAGGTTATCATCGAGGGTAGTGCCAACATTTAATGTTGCCACGAACGTCTGAACCCTCACGTTCAGCAGTGCGCCGCCGACGCCGGATGTGATACCGCCCGTCTCGCCGCCGCAACCAGCAAGTGGGGTCAATGCCGCAGAAACTAGCCCGGCCAGAAACAGCCAAGCAACGCTCAAACGCGAAGCACGCAGTCTATTCATTCTTCCTCCTCAATCCTCAGCAGGGTCCGAAGTACCAAACCCATGCCCTCAAGACCACTATGTTACGCCCTCGTAAAAGTAGAGTCAAGGGGTTCGCGAAATTTTCCGCGACTTTTTTACTGCCTCGCACGTCTATACGGTCTCACTTGAAGGTTCTTCAAATCAAGTGTCTTGGTAGGCGGGCCCGTTGGCGGGCCGATTGTCTAGCCTTTGAACTCAACCACGTAATCTCTTCCCCCTTCAGGATCGCTACGTTTGCCGCCGTTGTCCTTTCGGTCGTTGCTCACTGACCAGATCATGAAGCCGTCACCGGTTCGTTTGTATCGAAGCGGCTTGTCGTCGAATGGGTCGATTTCGGTCTCAAGAGTCTGTGGGTACTGGCCCGTTCGGCTCTTGATCTGCAGGGCAGAGATGTACGCCCGAGTGAGCCTCGTCGTAGTGAGGGGTTGCAGGCAGGCCATACCGGCTTGGACGAAGACCGGATTGAGAATTCTCGTGACCGTATTACTGGGGCTCTTGTTTTTCTCTGCTTGCTTCGCCTTTGCATCAAGCCACTCAGACATAGCCACGGGATCGCCATCGAACTCATCTCGCGCCTCGGCGAACTCGTTCCAGAACTGTAGGTGCCGCGTTAAGTAGGCACGCGACAACGGGTCTTTGGGCTCTCCACTGCGTATCAACTTGGAGGCGTCGGGCATCTTTGGAGCCTCGTCTTCTGGGCTCATTGTCGCTTGAATCGCCTTTAAGCCGCCGAAGGCGTCGAAGTTCCGCAGTAGTGAGAGTCCCATGTAGAACTCACCTTGGAGCGAGTGGGCCAGATCAACATTGACTGGTTTCCGCTCGGCAAGCGAAGCCAGTTTCGCTAACGTGGCTGGGTTCCGGTGAACCTGGGCAGCGATGTCGACCATGGCCTTCTGCTCGATAGAACTGATGGCAATTTGCACCAATGCGGCAATCAGGAAGGGTTGTCGGTCAAGACCAAGTGCTATTCGACGCACTTTGCGCAAGTCGCTAAGGCATCCGTCCATGTCGCCTTCCAGGGCATGGAGCATCGCCCGGTCGGTGAGCATTTTTGCTCCTTCCTTCATCTGAGCCAAATGGCTAAACACAAGGTAGGGGCCCAAGTCGTAGTCGAACTTGAACCACCAGGCCGGGGCGTCAGCGGCACGATCAACAATTTTCAGGGCCGAAGATGCATCATCCAGTGCTTCTCGCAACGCTCTTGTGTCGATTTGCGATTTGTCCCGCTTGGCATCCAATGATGCGGTGCGGTAGGTGCCGATAACCTTCTGTAAGTCTTCGTGACCCAGATGGGCGATGATCTCTGCGCCATTCTTGTCGTCAGCAACAACCTGGGGTGGGCTAATCTCGGCGGCGGTCATGGGCCATCCGTTCTTCTTTGCCCTTGCCATTTCGCGGGGCAAGAGTTTCTCAGCCTCAGCCAGGTCGCCTCGCAGGCCACATCCAACGGTCACAAGGGCCAAGACCAGCAGTCCCCATCGCATATCGAGTGGACGAACGGCAGTGAAGATTTCGTTCACCCCTTGACGAAACCACCCTAAAAGGCGTAGAATTTAGCAATCGGGTCACTGGAGTGCTAAGTCACCCGGCTTCACCCAAGAAACTCTATTGGAGGAAACGAATATGGCAACAGCAACCAAAACGAAACTCACCCCCCTCGGCGATAAGGTCGTCGTTCAAGCCACTGAGGCTTCGGAAAAGACCGCTTCTGGCATCTACCTTCCCGACTCGGCCAAGAAGAAGCCCCAAGAAGGCAAGGTCGTCGCTGTCGGCAATGGCCGAGTTCTTGACAACGGCAGCCGCAACAAGTTGTCGGTTAAGGTCGGCGACACGGTCATCTTCAGTAAGTACGGTGGCAACGAAGTCACCGTTGATGGCGAGGACTACACGATTCTCGACGAGGATCAGATCTACGCTGTTATCGGCTAGTCTCGTACAACTTGAGCCCCGCCTTCGGGTGGGGCTTTTTTGCTTCTAGGGCTGCGATCAAGATCGAAACCGGTGCGAGATAGAGGACCCAGTCGCCCAAAAGCGCATACACGGTCTTGATTCTCTCGGTTGGAACGGGCGTACTGGTGGCACGCTCTCCTGGGTGAATCCTGGTCACGATGTGGCCTCTCCCGTCAACGGCCATCGAGTAGGCTGCTCCGTCCACGCGGACTATACTCACGCCGTTCTCTGCGCACCGAAACGTTGTGTAGGCTGCGTGAATCGCGGCGATGAAGTGATGCGGCGACGGGGGATCAATCGTCGGAAGCGCGATGAGGTTCACCGCAGGGTTTGAGGCGGTATCTCTTATGATCCCAGGAAAGCACGAGTCGTAACAGATGTTCAGACCGATTATGCCGAAGCGCCAAGAAACCTGAGTGGACTGAACTCCGGCTGCGTGCATTTCGCGTTCAGATCCGAAGAGTTTACGTTTGAAGTACGGAGCGGACTCGTTACCATCGGAGAACATGGCGGCGACGTTATGGGGCAACGGTTTTGCGGCGTCGCGAAAGGTCGTGATGATGGGCGAACTCTCGAGCGAGAGCTTGCGTAAGTCGGTCGTGTCACCCTCGTGAGCGATGGCCAAGGCGCTAAACTCGGGCCAAATCGCCACTTGGTTCTTGCCCGTCCACTTATGAAGATGGCTGAGAGTTTCCAGATCAATGGCCTCCGTCTGAACCATACCGACCTGCGCGGTTGATCCACCCACCTTAAACTGCAGTCCAGCGGTTATGAGCCAACAACCAGCGAGAAGGGCACAGGCAAGAATCGAGCGGGGCCAGGTCAGGCTGGCCAATTTCAACTGCAGCACCCAGAGGAGCCAGGAGACGAGCCAGACGCCGCCGATTGAGGCTACAGTCATGGCGAAGGGATGCTCGTATTGGGTTAGGGCGAGGTGGGCTGGAAGTACGAGTAGCAGACAGGCCTCAAAAAGGACCGCCAAGCCCGCGATGGTGACCATTGATGGTTCGCGTCGACGAGAGACGTCGGCATAGACCGCGACCGTAAGCGAGATCGCGAACCCAAACAGTCCAAACCCGGTGTAAAGCCAACCGAGGGTGCCGCCGTCCCAAGTCAACTTGGATGCCCATCCGGACTCGGCGAGTTTGGCGGCAGCAAAGACCATGGCCAAGGAGGTTACGAACCCGACCAAGAACCCTCGCCCACGGACCACCTTCAGGATTGGCACCAGGGCAAACAGACCCAGAAATCCCAGATTTGCAGGCGGCAGCGAATAGACGAAGAGAACGGCGCTCAAGGCGATTGCGCCAGCCCACACTGCGGCGGATTTCAGATTCACCATGAATGGCAGTAGCCTAATGACGTAGCGGCCCTGTGGTTCGTTCTGCTGCCCCCGGGCCATACTTAACCGTGACCCTGGATGATCTGAGCCGTCAAGCCAGTACATGTACGGCATGCGCGCTATCCGAACGTCGTCGAAACGTTGTCTTCGGAGAGGGGAACCCGCTGTCGCCACTTGTGCTTGTCGGGGAGGGGCCCGGAGATCAAGAAGACGCTACGGGCAGACCGTTCGTAGGGCGCGCCGGGCAACTTCTCGATAAGGCCCTGGCGGAGAACCGCCTCGACCGAACTCGCGTGTACATTTGCAACACGGTCAAGTGCCGAGCGTGCGACTGGTCGACGGGAAAGCCAGTGAACCGAGCTCCGACGCCGGAAGAGGTAGGTGCGTGCCGTCAGTGGCTCATCCCGCAACTTGAGTTGATTGAGCCGCTCGTGATCTTGTGCATCGGCGCGCCGAGCGCGAAGAACCTGATCAAGAAGGACTTCCGAATCACTGCTGAGCGCGGCCAGTTCTTTCCATGTGACCTCGCTCGGACGGCTTTGGCCACGCTGCATCCTGCGTACATCTTGCGCCAACAGTCCGCGTCGTCCGATGGTGGGTTTTCTCTTTTGGTTGCGGATATTGCGAGAGCCTGGGACGCCGCTTTGCGGCTGAAGGGCGACGAGACTTTGAAAATTGTTGGTTGACTTTTTTCGTTCTCGATGGCTAATGGATATGAGTTGTTGTTTTCTACCTTTTGATCGGGAACACCGAGTTCCGCTGACCCCAGGCGTTGTAAGCGTGGCTCGTGGCGACTGCATCCTCACCGAGGACTCGCGGACCCATGAATGTTCTGCCGATCCGGCTACAACCGTGAGCCACCGTTCGACAACCACGTTGGTGGTTCGAACGTCGCTAAGGTGGCGGCTCCTTTGAGGTCAGAGAGTCGAGATGAGTGCGTTCCTCCGGGCAGTTCATGTTAAGAAATTCATCAATACCCTCCGCAACATCCCTTAGGAAGCGCGGTCCATCGAATTCCAACCTCAGTTTGAGCGCATGGGCCACGTTCCGCTCCATTGCGTGCTGGAACCTGGTTGCAAGGAGCTCCTTGATTTGCACACCGTTTAACCCACGCCACGACTGAGCGGACAACACGGTGTCAGTCCTAAGGTGCTGCTTGGCCTTGTAGTACCGAACCGGACAGTCGAACTTGTCCTCAAGCTCATCAAATTCGCCGCCGATGTGAAACAAGTGTCCAACAATCCTTACGTCCCGTCCGTAAGTGAGTTCCACGTTGGCATTGAGCGCTACAAGCAAGCAGTTCTCGAAGACAGAAACGACGTCTGTATCGTTTCCTTCACGCATGCAAGACATCCCGAGAATCGATAGCCTATTCATTGATTCATCTCCTATTCTCCTCCCATTACTTCGTTTATGTAGTCCGAGTATCCGGCGCGCATGCCACTTCGCTTCCAACCCATGCTGTGATTTGCCTTCGCCCACGGATCAACGATCGCGATCATCAGATCAGACACACCCTTTCCCAGGCCAATGGGTGTTGGATCAAGAGTTTCCACGGTGAATTTAAGGCATCCAATGAAGACGACAGCGGTGCCACCATTCTTCAAGGCCTCCTTTGCCTTCTTCTTTGCCCGCCCATTGGGCGACCATGGTTCGTTGTTGAGAGGTAGTTCGCCATCTCCTGCTGACTCAATGTCCGTACGTTCATAGGTTCGTGCTTCTCCTCGATCCTTAAACTCCTTACGCTTGACAAGGTCCGCATTCACCTCGTCGAGGAATGTCTTCGTATACCTTTTGCTGGGGGTGTAAGTAATGCCAGTCTTCAGCTTGCGCTTTGTAACTCGCTCAATTAGGTCGTACAGCCAGGTGATTCTTGACAACCCACTCGGATCCGCCGCCCCAACCGGCCCGCCACCGCAGTAGCCGTACAGGTTCATTCCACCTGAGTAGCCAATCGGGTCGCGGTTCAGCCAGCCGCCGTTCGCGGGGTCGTAGTAGCGGTTCTGGCAGTAGTAGAGCCCCGTCGTGTCCCGAACATAGCCCCAACGCGCGTTGTAGCCGAAGCGGTCATTTGCGCCAGTGTCACCGTTGATCGGGAACACCGAATTGCGCTGACCCCAAGCGTTGTAGGCGTGGCTCGTAGCGACGCTGCCAGTTGTGCCAGTGGAATGCTCCAGGTTCCCCTGCCAGTCAAACAGCAACTGGTGCGAGGTTGAGTTCGGAATCGACCAGCCCACGAGGCCGTCAGGCGCGAATACGTAGGTTCGGTCTAACGTCCCGGTCGAGTCGAGCCTACAGATCGCATTCCCACCGTCATACAGGTAGTACTTCTTCGAAGAACCCGTCCCGTCAGAAGCCCGAAGACCATCCGCCCGGTACGTGTACGTCGCCGAACCGTACGTGAGCAACCGGTTCTCGGCATCGAACGTCGCGGTGGTTCCTGCGTACGTCGTTGCGGCGGACATTTCTATTGATCACCATCTCCTACCTGGGCCACCACAGCATGTAGCCCATGTAATCAAATATGCTTGCTGCGACAAAGGTCAGATTCTCGGCAGTGGAATCCAAAATGCTTTCGCCGCTCAAACTTTGCGGCGTGACTACCCTCGACACAAATCGTAGGGTTGCAATTGGATCGTTGAGAGCACCGTAGATTGTGTCGGTGTCGCAAGTACAATCAAGGACGCTGTACCCAACGCCTCCAATCGTGACGAATGCCTGTCCAGAAGACATTATCGATGTATTTGAATCGGTAACCAGCCCCAATTGCGCAATCGCCACATGTGAGCCTGCCCGCAACAATTCACGTATAGCCTCGTTAGTTTGACTAACGGTTTCCAATTCCGCGTGGTAGCGTTCACCATCAACACTGTGGTCCGTTTCAACATAGAACTGGCCCCAAGACAAGTCATCAATGTCGATGCTTTCAGGGCAATCGAAAGGCACAGTGATATAAGTAGATCCAACTGACAGATCATACTGACGAGCAACTCGGCTGGCTAGAGAATCCAATCCATCCTCGTCTATCCTTCTTTGAATGATTCGTTGGAACTGTGTTACTCCCTGTGGGTACCAAAGGTTCCTTTGAGCCCGAACGGAATGTTTGTAAAGTTGGTATCGCATTTTGTTAAGGTCCCATCGGTGGCCAGCCCTCGTCTCCTGGAAAGAGTGCCTCCTTTAAAGGACTGTTCGGCGACGGCTTCTCACCTGGGGGCCACCAATCCCAATGCGGTCCCTTTGGTGGCCCATGAAGAGGGTCTGGAGACAGAGTATCCCCGTTGATGCCTCGAGAATGTCTACCTCCGGGCAGAAGTACATAATCAGGCGGTACATTAAGCGGATCTGGGAAAGGCACAAGCTTGGGCGACATGGTAGCCACATCCGCCGCGGGGGCAGCACAGCGACCAATGCTTGGTATCCGCTTCATCAATGGTGCTGACAAAAGCAAGGTTCCCCCAAAGCGGTTGCCAAAATCTCGAGGGTCCTCCGCGTTCCAGAACTGAAGAGTATCAAGAACACCGCGGCCGAACATCGATGCGGCAGCACCAGCGCCGTTCATTTCGCCTTCTGCCCAGAGAGCGCCAGCAGACCGAGCCCAATTGAACGGATTGAGCGCATCTCCGTATCCCTTGAAGACTTCACCAACGTCGCCGAGATATGAACCTGTCTTGTAGAGC
>CALMEF010000266.1 GCA_937862825.1 uncultured Armatimonadota bacterium | reverse complement strand
TTCAGCCGAACGGCTCAGGCGGGACGTATACGGTTTCGTTCTCGCCGAACGCGGCAGGAAGGCGGGATTCGATGACCGATCCTTCGGGGACGACTTCGTATGGATACGATGGCGCGGGGCGGCTCGATGAACTCACGAATCCGCTGAGCGAGGTGACGACATGGGCGTATGACGATGACTCTCGGGTGACTCGGATCACGTATCACACGGGGGCTTATGACGCTTATGCGTACGACACACGGGGCCGCCTGACGAGTGTCAACTCGAAGAACTCTTCGAACGGGTCATTGCGTTCTCGGTCGTATACCTACGATGTCGCAAGCCAGATGGCGACTCAGACCGTTGACTCAATCGCGACGACTTATGATTATGACGATGCCGGCCAGTTGATTGAAGAGTCGAGGTCGGGTTACGCGGCGACCTATTCGTATGATGGGAACGGGAATCGATTGACGAAGACCCTTGGGGGCATGACCGAAGATTACGTTTATGACGATGGCGACAAGTTGCTTGAGATCAAGGTCGGCAGCACTGTCGTCAAGGACTTCGACTACGACAACGCAGGCAGAACAACAAAGATTCAGACGTCTGGCTACACGAGAAACTTCGCGTATGACTACGAATCGCGGATTACCCAGATTACGGGTTTAGCGACGAACAATACCTTTACTTACAATGGGTTGGACACCAGGACGAAGAAAGTTGACTCAGCCGGAACGAGCAACTTCCAGAGAGTTGGTGCTTATGTTACTGACGCAGTTGTAGCCGACGGCTCGGCGACTTATACGCCTGGTGTTTCGGAAAGGAGGTCGAGTACTACTAAGTATCTGCATGCTGGTCTGAAGAACGCTGACCTGCAGACGAACTCGTCGCAGACCAATACCGGGACGCGTAGATATGATGCGTTTGGGAACATCGTAGGCGGAATCGGTTCCTACAGTGGGCCTTTTGGTTACGCTGGTAAGTTCGGGTACCAGTCAAGTGAAGACGCAGGTTTGATGCTTCTCGGCCATCGATACTATGATCCGAATACGGGCAGGTTCCTGACACGGGATCCAATTCGAGATGGCCGCAATTGGTATGGGTATTGTAGCTCAACACCAACGTCGCTGATAGACTCAACTGGTCTACGACAGTTCCTAGGAATCAAGGCTTCAATAGCCTTCATCATTTCGGTTGACGTAGAGTTTGGTATCGATTTCAATGATGATGGTAGTCGAAACTGGAGCGGAGGCGGCGGGATTGGATTTGGGGCACAGATTGGCTTGCAGTTAGGTCCAACGTATAGGATTGATGGTGAAACCGGAGCACCAACTCCCGGATGGACCCGAGAGGGCCCCGGAGATACCACCTTAAGCATTGGTCCAGTTGATTTGGACTTTGATAAGGGTGGAAATAATGGCTTTGGCATAACACCTGGAACATCTATAGGCTTGGCCATGGTTCTTGGCAAGCTAGAGTGGAAGTCCAATCCCGTGTTTACTTCACGAGAGGTTTACTCAAGTGATTGGCGTGACTCAATACCAAGCGAAGAAAACCTCAGAAGGTTTTATGGGATTCCAATCGAGGCATTATGAAGTACATATTGTTTGCTATCTTGAGCATTATTTGCCCTGTAATGTATTTTGTATTCTTAGAACCTCTACGAAGCTGGAGAAGGAGACTTCAAGTATCCTCAAAAGCGTTGCACTTCGGCAAGATTTCAGATCCGCTTAACCTTATGACGCCACACCTGTTTGCATCACTAGTCGTTACGATGACATTGAATGCGCCGAACTTACTGCTTTCAGTTCTGATGACAAACTACAGCCAAGAGCTTGTGCCATTCTACATTCCTATGCCAGCGGCATGCCTCGGAGCTTTTCTCACGTTTGCTATCGTTTTGTTTGATGGCAGAAAGTCTGACTCAAAGACGGAAGTCAAGAACGGTAAGCCATTCGTGACATGAAGTCGGCAATAGAAGGTCTAGAGAACATTTGGCTAGTTGTGTGCGACGGCCCACCCAAGGTGGCTCGTCGCTTCGCTCAAAAGCGATCTTCGCATAACCGCGTGCTCCGCACCCAGCAACAAACTTCAAAAAGCATGTTGACAAAAATCGCCTACCAACGCTTATAAGTAGAGGCAACGGAAACATCGCAAACAGACTGGTCTCAAAACCCGCGTGCACCAACCGAATTGTGAAACCAAAGCAAGAGATTTTGAACTCAAACTGCAGCGTAAAACAAAAAAGTTGATGTGAATGATGACACGGTGAACCTAAATTGAACCTGAAAATCTGGACAATTTTGAACCTACGGCCCGGACAATTTTCATAACCGAACCCGGCGAACGCCCGCTTCTCCCGCTGGGAGAAGCCCTGTGAGCGTCAGCGAACTGGGATGAGGGTACAGTGCGCTTCGTATTTCCCTCACCTGTTCGCACGCTTCGTGGCGAACTTCCTCTCCCGTTGGAGAGGATTTCCTTCTCCCGCTGGGAGAAGGCCTGTGAGCGATAGCGAACTGGGATGAGGGTGTCTGCGTCTAGTCTCCCTCACCTCTTCGCACGCTTCGCGGCGAACGTCCACTCCCGTTGGAGAGGAGTTTTAAGCCCGCGTCTTCGCTCCCGCGCGCTACCCTATGGAGTGCGCGAACTTGTTCGCGCTTTGGTTCGCGGCGATTTATCGTCGCGCTGGGCGCAGCGTGATGAATCACGCAGGTTGAAAGCGAGGATGAATCCGCGCAGTCTTAAGGCGATTCCCTTCAAACTTCGCGGAGAGGGAGTTCCGCAGGACGCTGCCCAACACGGCAACCCCGCAAGGCTCCATAATATAGCCCTTGCAACCCAGTCGCCCCACCCAAATCGCCACACCAAAGAAGTCCAAGTTTCCTTGGCTTCCGCTCGTTCTCCTGCTTTCCAGTGTGTATTTGTTCTGGATACTGCCCTTTCAGTGGGGAGAGCAACCGGTCAAGGTTGAGTTCGTGAGCGAGGCTGGACGATGAAGGTCGGTTTGATTGGCTATGGGCAGAGTGGCAAGAGCAGTCTGTATCGGGCCGCGGCCCAGGGGCTGGCCAAGGGTGATGTGACCGCAGTTGTAGTGCCCGATCAGCGATTCGACACCATCGTCAACCAAGTTCAACCCAAGAAGGCGACGCCTGCGACCGTTCTGCTTCACGATACGATGGAAAGCGCGGTGGGTGGTGGCGGCAAGGCGCTGAGCCAGAAACTGATTGACGAAGCGAAGAAGATGGACCTCCTGCTCCATGTGGTTCGAGCCTTCGATAGTCCAATGTCCGCGTACTTTGCGTCTGTTGACCCCTTGCGAGATCAGGAGGCGATCGACGTTGAACTCGTTCTTTCAGACCTGCAGATTGTTGAGAACCGTTTGGAGCGGCTTCAGAAGTCGCTGACCGCGAAGCAACCCGGTTCGCCGGACTACATGGACAAGCAGACTTTTGAGCGGCTCAAGGAGCCATTGGAAAACGGAACACCGATTCGGGCGCTCGATCTCACCGAAGACGAGCAGGTTGTCGTGCGGAACTATCAGTTTTTGAGCGCGAAGCAGATGGTCGTAGCCTTTAACGTCTCCGAGAGCGATGCGGCGAACCCGCCGAGCAACTTGGTTGAGCGCGCTTCCCAACTTTCCGCCCAGGGGACGCCCGCCTTTTCGGTGTGCGCCACCATCGAAGAGGAAATCGCGCAACTGGACGCTGCAGACCAGCCTGAGTTCTTGTCGTCCTTGGGCCTAACGGAACCGGCTTCCGCCCGCGTGATTCGCGCGGTCTACGAGGCCCTGGGGTTAATCACCTTCTTTACGGCCGGTGAAAATGACACGAGGGCGTGGCCACTCAAGAAGGGTTCCAATGCGGTGAAGGCAGCGGGGACCATTCACACCGATATTGCCAAGGGCTTTATTCGAGCCGAGGTGGTCAGTTACGCCGACTATGCGGCGGCGGGATCGCTTGATGCGGCCTACTCGGCGG
>CALMEF010000265.1 GCA_937862825.1 uncultured Armatimonadota bacterium | reverse complement strand
TTTCCGTCAATGGTCCAACCTGGCTAGGATTCCAACTCGGTCGCCAGTTGCTCTGAAGTCAGGTTCATTGCGTGATTCTACTTGGGGCGTACGTCTCCAAGGCTGGCTTCGCCCGAAATGCCTTATCAAAGAGTCCAAAGTCGTCATCAACTAAAGTGTAAAGAGATGAACTCACATAGCCGAGGCCAGGCAGGGAGTCTTCGCAAGCCCGTAAAACTTCGCCGCGGAACTTTTCATCTTGCTCAGATCCGGACCGCTTTAGCGTTCGAGGCGTCAGGCCAAACTCGCCGACCGATATCTTAGCGGTGTCACCGATGGCCAAGTTACTCCACATCAGGTTTCGCGCCCGCATGGCCTTGGTTCTGAAAGTGATCAGTACATCTCTAACTGAGTGATTCGCCTCGCCCTCCACATAGATATTCACAACCCAATGGGTAACTTTTGAGCGCCATGCGGCTCCTTCCGGCGCCGAGAATGTCTTCATCTCCTCATCAAAGAGTTCTTTTGATTGGTACTCGAATGACGGACTGAGGACAGGGAGCCCTTTGAAATCCAGATTGGAACACTCGTACGACAGGTGCTCATGGAACTCCTTGTCCCAGTGTCCTTCAGGCAACACGTTATAGGGGGCTTCGTAGGTGTATGGACTGGCGGATGACCAGGGGCCGCCCGACCCTCCCTTGCCTGGTTCGGTTGCAAGTTCGATCTCTAGAACGTCCTTGGGATCCAAGCCAGCCGCCTTGACTTTGTTGAACGCACGGTCAATGACCTGTTGCTTATACTCGGTGAGCCTCTTCCAGAGTCCCTTTGGCGGACGGTAAGGTTGAGACCAAGGCTTGTTTCCATTGAGCGCTTGCCAAGTCGGATGGATCGGCGGGGGCCCCCCAATCTTGGTTCGGAGGTTCGGGAGGGGGCTGTGGATCGCCCGATCCATAACAGGGTCGAAATACCTCCACTGTGGGAATCGTGCTTGGGCGAATACGCCTGCGCCGTCGGTTGGGCCAAAGGAAAAGGTGATTCCCCGGCCAAGCCGGGCCGCTTCATCTATTGATCGCTCTTGAAGCGCCGAGTTGTAGTGTACGGTCGGCAGGATCTGGACAAGCCTGTGAAAGGGCTCTCGAAAGCCAAAGGCCAGGGATGCAGCAAGGGCGAAGGAGACCATAGGAATGCTAAACGCTATCTTCGGACGTTTTACTCCCTGAAACAAGACAAAAGCCCCGTGCATACCGGGGCTTTTGAATGCTTGTTAAGCGGTTTTCTTACTTCTTGCGTCGGCGAAGAAGTACGAGGGCGCCAAGGCCGAGAGCAGCAATGGTGCCGGGCTCGGGAACGACTTGGCAGTTCGTGAAGCGAACGTCATCGATTCCGAAGAAATCGCTGGTATTGCTTCGGTCGCCGCGGCTAACAACCTTCACCGAGAAGATCTGGAAGTTAGCATCGTCAACGAAGCCGAAGAAGCCAGTTGCAGCAACGCCGCCTACGCTAGCCGGCTTGGGGATCTGAACGCTGCGAGCACCAACCGACGAGTTGTACTCGACGAAAATGTCGCCAGCATAGTTGCTCTCAAAGCCAGTGATAAACATGCCAAACGCATTAATTGGGTTGGCAAAGTTGAACACGACTTCAGCGTCAACGTTGTTGAATGCGCCTTCATTTCGAAGGTGATTTCGGCCAGCGTTACCATTTCCGTAGAAAAAGGTCGTGTTGTAACCGAGATCACTGGTGTTCGTGCTTGAAATGCCGCTAGCACCAATCATGTTGGTCTGGGTTACCGTTACGCCTGCGAACGGGTTGTACGGCCCTTGGTCGCCGTTTTGATACTGCTCCCAAGTGATGGTGTTGATCGAGTTCACGCTGGAAGCGTGGGTGTCGAAGTGCGAAGCAATGAACCGTGAGTTCCATGCCGGAGAAGATGCGTCAGTGACGGCATCCACACCGAGGTACTCGACGAGAGCATTCGCTGCACCTGCAACACTCAAAGTTGCGCCGAGCGCAACAAAGCGAAGTGTTTTTGCGAAAGTCATCTTGTTTGAATCCTCCTCTATGAACTACCAAAGCGAATTGACCTTGTAGTCAGGTTCTATTATAACAGCGAACATTAGGTTTTTGGGCAACAATTTACGGAATCTTTAAGAAAATCCTAGCAACGTTCAAGCAAAGTTGCTAGGTTTGCCCCCTTGATTGGCTTTTCCAGTATGATCTTGAGCGCATGGACGTGCTCGAAACGCAGGTTGATTTTCACTCCGACGAGTTCGCGGCGAATCGCGCTACGATGGAAGGTGTCATGTTCGAGTTTCGCGAGAGACTCGAAAAAGTTCTCCAAGGTGGAGGGGCGGACGCAGTGGCGAAGCACAAAGGTCGCGGGAAGTTGCTGGCTCGAGAGCGAATTGATGCCTTGGTGGACGAGGGAAGTCCGTTTCTCGAGTTAAGCACCTTTGCGGCTTGGGGAATGTATGGTGGGGACGCGCCAGCCGCAGGCGTGATCACAGGAGTTGGTCGCATTCACGGCCGAGAATGCATGATTGTCGCAAATGACGCGACAGTAAAGGGGGGAACCTACTTCCCGATTACTGTTAAGAAGCACCTGCGAGCACAAGAAATTGCGCTTGAGAATCGGCTTCCTTGCATCTATCTCGTTGATTCTGGAGGTGCCTTTCTTCCACTTCAAAGCGAGGTGTTTCCAGATCGTGATCACTTTGGAAGAATTTTCTACAACCAGGCTCAACTCAGTGCGGCCAAAATTCCACAAATAGCCGCAGTGATGGGTTCTTGTACTGCTGGGGGGGCTTACGTGCCCGCGATGAGCGACGAAACCATCATCGTTCGTAATCAGGGGACCATCTTTTTGGGCGGGCCGCCCCTCGTCAAGGCAGCGACCGGCGAAGAAGTGACGGCTGAAGAACTTGGTGGAGGAGACGTGCATACCCGGCTATCGGGGGTCGCGGATCACCTCGCGGAGAACGACGCGCACGCAATCCAGATTCTTCGCAACATCATCGAGAACTTGGGCGCGACTACCCACGTGGAACCGGCGCCACCGGTAGCAAGTGAGGACCCGTTGTACGATCCGAAAGACCTCTACAGCCTTGTTCCCTCTGACTCAAAGACGCCCATGAAGATGAGGGAAGTGCTTGCTCGGGTTATTGACGGTAGCAAGTTCCAAGAATTTAAGGCCAACTATGGGACTACGCTCATCTGTGGGTTTGCACGGTTCCACGGTCACTTGGCCGGTGTCATCGCCAATGACGGCATCCTGTTTAGCGAGTCAGCGCTTAAAGGGGCGCACTTCATTGAACTTTGTTGCCAGCGCCAGATTCCACTTGTGTTCGTGCAGAACATCACAGGGTTCATGGTGGGGAAGCGCTATGAGAACGAAGGCATTGCAAAGAATGGCGCGAAACTGGTCACTGCGGTGAGCACGGCCAACGTCCCGAAGTTTACGGTTATCGTGGGCGGCAGTTATGGTGCTGGCAACTATGGAATGTGTGGACGTGCGTATCAGCCCAGGCAACTGTGGATGTGGCCGAACGCGAAAATTAGCGTTATGGGTGGAGAGCAGGCGGCCAATGTTCTTTTGACTGTGAAGTTGGACCAGTTAGCCGCAAAAGGCGCGACCATGACACAGGCTGAACAGGAAGAGTTCAAGGCTCCAACGTTGCAAAAGTATGCGGAAGAGTCTTCTGCGTACTTTGCCTCGGCAAGGCTCTGGGATGACGGCATTATTGATCCTGTTGATACCCGGAGGGTGATCGCACTTGGAATTGAAGCGGCTCAGAATGCCCCGGTTGTGGAGGCTGGATTTAGCCTGTTCCGAATGTAACCTCCAGGTGCATTAACTGTGATATCATGGGGTCCGGAGGGACTCCAATGGATACGTCAGAACAACTAACGGTAGCCCAGGGTCATTTGTCACAGGGGCAGGCGCAAGAGGCATTGGCCCTGGCACACCCTATCGCCAACGACCAGCCTGCGAATCTAGCGGCCCAAAGGATCGTTGCCATCTGCCTCGTGGCGCAACAACGATTCGATGAAGCGTTGCCTTATTGTCAAAGGGCTGCCGCGTTGCTACCGCAGGACGGCGAGTTGCGCTATGCGTTAGGATTCATTTATGGGTCGCTCGGGCGCTTTGCAGAATCAATCCCGGAACTTGATGCCGCCCTCGGGTTGATGCCTCAACACTCGCCTGCCAAGCAAGCACTTGTTTACAGCCTTCTCAAGTTGGGAACCACGCATGCGGGAGATGACCCCAGGCAAGCCGAAATGTACTTGGATCGAGCGTACAAGTTGGATCGGGGCAACGCTGATGTTGCGTCGGCGCTGCTTAGCCACCAAATGGAAACGCATCAGCGGCAGAAGGCGATCAACTTGTACCGCGATCTTTCCGAGTCGGTTCAACAGTCGGCGAAAGTTAAGAGTCTTCACGACCGAATGGTTGCTGACCCGGAGTTTGCCAACCTCCTGCGACAACCTGGGATTGCATCGAACCGACCAGCCTCTAGCGGCCCTCCGGCAGCCGTCCGGGCCGTACAGGAAGTGGCGTGCCCGAACTGCAAGCGGATGATTGCGGAATGGGCTGCCATCTGTCCACACTGCAACTTCCGCAACCGTGATGTTGGGAACTTCCAGGGACGCGACAAGAACCTACCGACGGTGATTTGGCAGGAAGTCGCGTACAACATCTTCTCCGTTCTGGTCCTCCTCAACGCGCTCTGGCAGATTGTTGCTGGTTTCATGGGTGGCGAAGGGTTAAACGATCCCTACACCATGTGGAATGTGACGATCGGGGCCGCGACCGCCTTCGTTGGGATTGGACTGCTTTGCCAATGGGAGTGGATCATGTTCATCGCCAAGATCCTCATGATCCTGAATATTCTTAGTTTTGGACTGGGATTCTTGATGTCCATGGCTTCGGGGCCCTTGCCAATGTTGCTCAACCTACT
>CALMEF010000264.1 GCA_937862825.1 uncultured Armatimonadota bacterium | reverse complement strand
CTGACAAAGGAAGAGTCGGGATTGCCACGCCCAGCGGCTCCGTGTCGGTAGATCGGGGCTCGCACGGCCTTGGCCTTCGGTCAACTGATCTGCTTGGCGAAACTGCTGCCAGCGGCTACGATACCTTCCTTAACGCCAACAGTGGTTCCAGGGCAGGCCGGAGCTGGCTGTCAACGTCGGACGAGCGAAACAACGTGCTGGAGGCCAGGGACCCGGCGAACATGGTGCGCGGAGCGAGCTACACCTCTCAGCTCAATCGGCTCGACTGGTTCAGGGACGCTCGCAACCAGTTGCTTGACTTCGATTACGATCTGCAAGGCAACGTCACCAAAATCACTTACCCCGACGGCACCTTCGAGGCGTACACTTATGAGTTGGGGGAGGTCAAGACTCACCGCAACCGTCGTGGGCAGACGAAGACATACACCTACAACCTTCGCGGCCTCTTAACTAGCGTCGTAGCACCGGATGAGACACTTACCTATGGCTACGACCTTCGCGGAAACCAGACTTCGGCGAACAGCAGCATCACCGGGCTGATCACGATGGAGTACAACAGCCGCGACTACATGATCCGGATTGACTATCCCGGCGACCAGTGGTTTGAATACGCGTACGACGCAGTCGGAAGACGGACTTCCAGCACGAGCAGCCTCGGCACGACGATGATTTATGCTTACGATTCGGTGGGTCGAATCTGGTCCATCACAGCAAACGGGGCAGCGCTCATTGCGTACACCTATGATTCTGCGGGGCGGCTGGCAAGCGAATCGCGTGGAAATGGCACTTCAACGACCTACTCGTATGATGTAGCGAGTCGAGTGACCTCGGTTAAGCACTACGCGCCGGGAGGCGCTCTGCAGGCTCAGTACCTCTACAGCAACTATGACGCCTTTGGGAATCCGCGCCAAATGACCACGCCAGCAGGCTCGTGGAACTTTACCTTCGATAGCACGAGTCAACTGACCAGCATCATTACGCCAGGCGGAGTGTCCTCAAATGCCACCTACGATCCGGAGGGCAATCGCCTAAGCACGGTTGATGGGGGCGTGACGACACCCTATTCGGTGAACAACCTCAATCAATACACGGCGGCGGGGAATGAGACGTTTACCTACGACCCAGACGGCAACGTGCTGACTCGAACCATTGGGGGGCAGGTGACCGGCTATTCCTGGAACTCGAGCGGGCAGTTGATTGGCATCAGCATGCCGAATGGCGATGTTTACGCCTTTCAATACGACGCGCTGGGTCGTCGTTTCAAGAGCCTGAAGAATGGCGTTGCCACTCGTTTTGTGTTTGACGGTTCTTCCTTGGCTGGGGAATTGGATGGAAACGGGGTGATGCAGGTTCGATATCTGCACGGCTCTGGCTTGGTCGCTCGCCAGGACGCGGGAGCGGTCGGCTATTACGGCTTCGACGCCACAGGCCATACTCGGCTCATTACGGGCTCGAATGGCTCGGTTTTGAATACTTACGAGTATTCGCCGTTTGGTTCGATTGCTTCGATGACCGAGACGTTGCCGAATCGCTTCCGCTATGTAGGCAAGTTCGGGGTTTCCGATGATGGGGCAGGGCTGTATCACATGGGGGCCCGGTATTACGATCCGGTGCGTGGCCGGTTTGTGAGCACTGATCCGGTTGGCCTTGAGGGTGGCGATCCGAGTTTCTATCGGTACTGTGGGAATCAACCGGTCCTGCGAGCCGATCCTTCGGGGCACTTCTGGTGGTGGGTTGCGGTCGCCGTGGCTAACGGAGCCGTAAACGTGGGGGTTAATGGAGCCGCTAACGCGATTGAGGGCAAGGACTTTTTTAAGGATTGGGAGTGGGCCTTTGCCGAAGGTTCCGCGATTGGTCTAGCGACCTCAGGGTTTGCGGCCTTAGGCCACGTCAAGAAAATCGACACCTTCCGCAAAATGTCAAGGTACAAGAACTCCAAAATTAAGATCGGAGATGGGTCACTTGACATGGCAATGAAGTGGCGGAGTCGTCTCGACGATGCTTTGATCTCTGCTAGAGAATTCGGAGACGATTACTTCAATCGTATGTTCGCAGATCTCACGCTCCGCAACCTGGGCATCGACGTGATCAACGAACTGAATCAGAGAACAATAATGGACTCATTTGCCGAGAACAGTGCGCGCGAACGGTTGGACGGGGAGGACACGGAAGTAATCAACTCCTGGGATCCTAACGAAAAGAACGGCCCGATCGGCGCGGGCACTGAGGGTTGGATCGCACCCGACGGGACGATGACCTACACAATCCGGTTCGAGAATCTCCCAACAGCGACCGCGGCCGCCTATCAAGTTGTCGTCACTGATACGCTCAACCCCAACCTCGACATCTCGACCATGTCTCTCGAAGACATTCTCGTGGGTCAGCAAACCCTCGGCAACCTCAGCGGATTCCAAGAGGGTCACTTCCGAGTTCCGCTCAACGGCTCTAACCTCTTGCTCGACGTAACCGTCGCCTTCGACCTCGCCACGCGCAAGATTACGTGGACTTTGAAAGCCATTGACCCCCTAACTGGCGAGTTGCCCGAACTCGACGGCTTCCTGCCTCCCAACGATCAAACCGGCAGGGGCGAGGGCTACGTTCGGTTCACAATCATGCCGAAAGCAGCAACTCCGAACGGCACGGTCATCACCAACCAGGGGCATATCAAGTTCGATCTCAACCCAATCATAGAAACGAACATTTGGAGCAACCGGATCGGCACCGCCGTGATCGATAGCAAGGTCCAGCCGTTGCCCGCCACTTCACCCTACATCTTCCCGGTTACCTGGACGGGAACGGTTACGGGTGGTCCAAGCATCGCCAGTTACGACATCTTCGTCAGCAAGGACGCTGAACCGTACACGCTCTGGAAGGATAACACGACCCAGACGGTGGCCGAGTTCGTCGGTGAGGGAGGTCGCACGTACCGCTTCTACAGCGTGGCGACCACGACGGACGGACAAGTTGAGCAAGCCCCATTTGGGCCCGATGCCCAGACGACAACATCGCTGATGGCTTCTTCGGTGGAGTCCTTCGTGATCGTGGATGGGGAGACCCTTGGTGGTGGTCTGAACGAGTTGCTCATCTCCGACAACTTGTATCTGTCCGTTCTCTCGAATGAGTCGACCAACTCCGTTGTTGTTGAGGTCAGCGGGCGGTTTTACGGCCAGTATGCAGGGTTGTCTCGTCTAAGAACTCAAGTCGAGTTGGCATGTTCACGCCCGGGAACGACCCAGACCGTGATGCTGTTCAACTGGCAATCGAATACGTGGGTAAGTTTGGACAATCGCTTGGGCACCGATGCCGATCAAACGCTGACCTTGATCACGAACTTGTCGAAAGGGAGGTTTGTGAATGCCCAAGGACAGGTCAAGGCGCGGGTGCGGTGGCAACCGATCAACGATGAAGAACCAACTCAAGATGGTTGGTCGGGTCGACTCGATCGGGTTCGATGGGAGTTACTTCCCCTCAGGGGTGGATAAGTAGGTGCTCTAAAGTTCCTGACAATATCTGCCGAAAACCTGAGTAGGAAAGCGATGGACTACATTCCAACTTCTCAGGCCGAACTGCACTTGTGGGGGCAGAACTTCGACGCAGTGTTTACTAACATCGCCTTGAGCGTCGGGTTCAGTCCCGTCGAAGTTGCCGAGATGAACGACCATTTCATGTTGTTCAGTGAGGCTCTTGCCGCGCACACAGCCGCCGCCGCTGCAGCAAGAGCGGCTACTGAAGAAAAAAACGGAAGACAAGCCGCATGGGAAAGCCTTGTGCGTTCGGCGGTCCGCCGGGTCCAGTCGCACCCGAACGCAACGGACGCGATGCGGGCGGCCCTGGGAATCACCGTGCCCAAGTCGGCTCGAAACCGCCTTCCCATCCCAACCGCTCTCCCTCAGGTTATCCTAGATTGGTCCGTGAGAGGCCAGATCACGATACATGCAGGAATGACTCCGAATAACGAACGCGACAACCGGTTTCCTGCGGGTTGCTATTCGGTGTTGATTGAACACCGAACGGCGAACAGCGAATGGCAGTTCGTGGCGATTACGACCACGTCGCCCTATTTGCACAGGCTTAGCAACCCGGTGAACGAAGAAGTTTCGTATCG
>CALMEF010000263.1 GCA_937862825.1 uncultured Armatimonadota bacterium | reverse complement strand
AACCGTTCCCCGCGCGGCCCCCGCTGGCAGCGCACGCCGCCCACGGCTTCATCCTCTTTGGGCGCCTTCTTGTTCTGGGTCCCGCCGAAGGCACCTTGCTGACCATCATCGGAGTGCTGGCCGTCCTCTTTGGAACGCTCAACGTCGTGGGCGGATTTGTCGTCACTGACCGGATGCTCGAGATGTTCCGCACCAAGAAGCGAGGGCAAAAGGCATGAGCCACGAGTGGATTGACGCAGGCTACTTGGTTGGAGCCGTGTGTTTCATCTGGTCCCTGAAGCTGATGAACTCGCCGGTCTCCGCTCGCAAAGGCAACATGGTGGCCATGTTCGGAATGGCGGTGGCTCTCGTAGTCACCCTCTTCAACCCCGGCATCAAATCAAGCAACCTGGCCCTCATCCTCGGAACCGTTGCGGTTGGCGGTGTGCTTGGCTTCGTCTCCGCGCGCCGAATCCAAATGACCTCGGTGCCCCAGATGGTCGCCATTCTCAACGGCCTGGGTGGCGGCGCGGTGACTCTCGTCGCTCTGTTCGAGTTCCTCCATGCCTCGCACCTCGGCCTGACGCCTCCACCAATCCAAAGCGTCACCACCGTCCTCAGCGCCATCATTGGCTCCATCAGTTTCTCCGGCAGCATCATCGCCTTCGCCAAGTTGCAGGAACTCCTTCCGGGACGACCGCTCACCTTCAAGGGCCAACAGGTGTTCAACCTGGCCCTGCTCATCTTTGTTGCAGCCCTCTCCATCGCCATCCTGGCGTTCGACTCTGCGACCGTTCCCGTATTCCTGCTGCTCATCGGGTGCGCACTCGTCCTTGGGGTCTCCGGCGTCCTGCCCATCGGAGGCGCAGACATGCCGGTCGTCATCTCGCTTCTCAACTCGTTCACTGGCTGCGCTGCAGGTTTGGCTGGCTTTGTGCTCTTGAACTCCGCACTGCTCATAGGTGGTGGCCTGGTCGGAGCAAGCGGTCTCATCCTCACCCTGCAGATGTGCGTCGCCATGAACCGAACTCTTGGGAACGTGCTCTTCGGCGCCGTCGGTGCAACCATCTCAACCGGTGGCAACGCCGCGCTGGCTGGCAAGCAGCCGAAGGCCTACTCGGTGGACGATGCCGCCATTCTGTTGACCAACGCGAATAACGTCGTGATTGTCCCCGGATATGGCATGGCGGTGGCCCAGGCCCAGCACCAGGTCAAGGACCTTGCCGCGAAACTCTTGGCCATGGGCATTGACGTGAAGTACGCAGTCCACCCGGTTGCCGGTCGAATGCCGGGCCACATGAACGTCCTGCTCGCCGAGGCCGATGTCCCTTACGAACAACTTTACGAACTTGAGCAGATCAACCCGCTGTTCCCCGAAACCGATGTCGTACTCGTCATCGGCGCCAACGACGTGGTCAACCCCGCCGCACGGTATGACAAAGCGAGTCCGATCTACGGCATGCCTATCCTTGATGTGGATAAGGCCAGGACCGTCATTGTTAGTAAGCGCGGTATGAACCCTGGATTCGCAGGAGTTGAGAACGAGCTGTTCCTGATGGACAACTGTGTCATGGTCTTTGGCAACGCAAAGGACACCCGCGCATCGGTCTGTCGGTATCGCGCAAGATTGGCGGCGCCGTCGAGAACTACTAATCTGACGTGACTCCAAGTAACCTCACCACTCCACAGGCCGTACTCCTTCCATGATTTGGCTCGCTGTGGGCGGAATGATAGCTCTTGCCGGCGGCGCCTTGTTCATCTTCTTAAGTCTGCATGGAGTCTGGTCCCTAAGGCACTCAAACGGGATGTTCGGGTTTGGCAATGGTCAGAGCACCAGTCGAATGGTAGACCGAACTCAGTTGATGGCACTCTTTGAACGCTTGCTTCGAAATGACCGCTATGACCAGGTGTTTTTCAGCGAAGATGAAGACCAGTCATCGGGGTTCTCAATCAGCCTCAGAGGTGCCTCAGATTACGTTGTCAACGCTTCGTTCTCAACGGTGAAGGATCATGAGCGTCAGACCGCGTTTCGACACGCGATGTCGTCGCTCAATCTTGCGTTGTCCGAAGAGTTTGTCTTCAATGAGGGAATGGGCGATGATGAGGCCCTTTCCCTAACCTACACCGTCCCTGCCGATCCTGCTCAGATGGTGCACATCACAAACACTCTCGTTGACGCGTTGTATCCCGGTCAAGGGCACGGGATATTCGCGGACGCGTGGAAGATAGGTAAAGGCCCCCGCCTCGGCTTAACCTATTCACGCAACCAGGACCTTCTGGAAGGGGTCGTCGACAACTAGAGTTCAAAGGCAATCCATTTGCGCGGCCAACCACATCTCCCCTCGCCCCGCGAACAGCGAAACGAGGCAGGGGGCAAATCCGTTATGGAGTGCGCTGATTCATCAGCGCTTTTGGCCTGCGTGATTCATCACGCTGCGCCCAGCGCGACGATAAATCGCCGCTAACCAAAGCGCGAACAAGTTCGCGCACTCTCGAACAACAAAACCCCTCTTCCCGTAAGCGGGAAGAAGGGCTCAGGAAACAGGCTTACGCAGCCTTCTTGTTGGTCTTGGAAGTGCCTTGCACGACCGAGAAGCCGACCTGAACGACAGGAATCGTATTGAGTTCCGTCGCTTGACCAGTCGAGTTCTTGACGAACCGGTAAGCCACCGCATAGTTCCCCACCGGGACGTTGACCGTCGCGGTCAGAGACCCTGAGGTAAACGTTTTCCAACCCGCATGCTTGTAACCGTTCGCACTTGGGGTGCGGTTTTGGTTAGCAAGGGGCTGAACCAGCAGTTCCGTTGTCACGCCAGCCGCGTTGGCTGCATTGGCGGTAAACGTGATGGTTCCAGCAGATTCGCTAT
>CALMEF010000262.1 GCA_937862825.1 uncultured Armatimonadota bacterium | reverse complement strand
GGTATTTTGATCGGTGGGCAACTTGGTAACCAAACATAATGACCTCCTCCAGTTAGCGGATCACCACAAGCCAATCCAGAAGGATCAATATACGTAACCGGGTTGACACTAGCATAGCAGTAGGGCAACTCATCTGGCCACACGGGATCAAGCGTCATCCACCTGGTCAGATCAGGGCGGAGTACCCTCCTGCGTATGTAATAAGTCGCGCCATCGAAGTAGGAGCCCCACGTTCCGCCATACCGCCACGGGTTCACAATGCTCCCCGTGCTCGTCCGTATCCCGCCATAAGGCCAGTAGTTGTAAGTCGCTAAAGTAGCACCAGTCCCGTCGCGCACCTTAACAACGTTCCCCTGAGTATCGGGGGTAAACAACCGGTGCTGGCCGCCCCGCTTCTCCCCAACAATACGCCCGTTCATATTCGTCACACGAACACTCAGCGCCATTACGAAATCACCTCACCAAGGGCAGTGCTTCTCCGCAAACGTTGAAAACCACTTGTAGAGCAGTGCGGTGAAGGTCTTCCGTTCATCGGAAGACCTTGCGTGAGAATGACGGGAACCGAATGAGTAAATGGCTCGCGATGCCGATACTGGTTCCGGTTGACTGTAAACTTAGTTGTACTATACATCATCGATTTCATTGTCTCAGCGCATTACCTCGAATCTCTTCTCCCATTCAAGCAACTGGTCACGCGCCGAGTAGCCAGGACCCGTACTACTGTCCCGAAACTGCCCCTTCATTTCCCATTCGCCAGATGATGCCTTCACGAGCGGCCAAGTGTTATCGTCCCAGATCCCAGAGTCTTTTACCCCATCCCAGAGCGGCACATCAAAGTGCATCACCAACACCAGTCTGCGCCTATTGTGTGCACTCATGATCGTCAAAGGGTTTTTCCAGCGAATAGGCGAAAACTTCGTCTTCAACGAATCTGTCGACGCTGCAGCCACTCTTGCGGCAATTGCCAGTGTCTCAGCCGGAGTTGGCTCCGGGAGGGATCCATTCAACCATTCCTCGATAGTCAGGCCTCGCCCGGATTCTCTCATCGATGTGTCATTTGAACATCCGATGGAAAAGTGGGCCATAATTAGAAACAAGGAGAATCTCAAAACACATTTTAGAACCGACCGAGGTACGCACCCCCCCATCGTGACCAGATCGTACATTCTATGCATAGCAGTCGTCGTAAAAGTACCACGGTTTCGGAGGTTCTGGAACCCTTATTGGCTTGTTTTTAGTACAAGGCTGTGAACAGCAATCCCAATAATGATCTAGAGATTGAACAAGTCGCGCTCTACCCTGATTCCAACCCGGATAGCTCTTAGTACTTAACAGGTCTCCTGCAGCAGGGTGTCCTCCCTTCCTGAAGTGGGTAAAGAAATCCTTTGGCGTTCCATCTACAATATAAGCCCACGCCTTGATAGTAATCGAGCCCCAGCGTCCTAATGGACCAGCGAAGCCACGTGGGCCGATAATCCACCTATCATGGGCATCGTAAGTTATGTCCTTAGGCATATCCCTGAATCTCACACAATCGCCGGCGAACAGTTTGACACTGCCACCTGTCTTCGTGGGGGCAATGCACCAAGCCTCAAAGTACGTCTCAGTCTGGGTCGCGGGCTTATCTGTGCAACAGTCAAAACGGGTCTGAATCACCTCAACCTTTTGAATGATCCATCCTTGCCTTACCGGAGTTTTCCATCCACGCCACTGTATAAAGCTCATACTTACGCCGCAACTAGTATAAGCCCAAGAAACGAAGTCGCTATTGTGTTCGTTTACATAACCCACTGCATGCAGAGACTCCTTACCAGAAGGATCAAATCGAGTAGCAGGATTTGATTCGCAGTACAAGTATGGGTTCGCGGAGAACACCCAGTGATCAACGGTCATCCACCTCGTCAAGTCCGGTCGATAGTCTCTCGCACGGATGTAATACCTCTCACCGTCAAAGTACGCACCCCACGTTCCGCTATAACGCCATGGGTTCACAATGCTGCCCGTGCTCGTTCGAAGCCCACCATAGGGCCAGTAGTTATACGATGCGAGGAGAGTGCCAGAGCCATCCCGGACCTTGATTACATTCCCTTGTGGGTCAGGGATCAGAACGCGGTGCTGGCCATTTCGCTTCTCACCAACAATACGACCATTCACCGTAGTAACTCGAACGCTCATAGCCATTACGAAATCACCTCACCCAAATAGTCTGTCCCATCCCAAACAAACGTGGTAACCGTCTTGCTTGGCAGCATAGAACAGCGACGAAGGCCGTCGCCGTCATAAGTTGAAGTCGTGATCTCTCCGTCCTTGTTCTTGCTCGTATGCAAACGGTTCTCCTTGTCATAAACGTTAGTGGTCAGATTTCCGTTCACGTTCTCAACGGTCTGGTTTCCGTTCGCGTCGAACGTGAAGGTGGTGATTATCGAACCGAACGCTGACGCCGTCAACCGGTTTGCCGCGTCATACGCCATCGTCAGGGGACTCAATCCCTGCTCGTGATTCACGAGCGTGTTCCCTTCAGGATCGTACACGAACGTAGACCGCGCACTGGTCGAACTCGTTTGACTTACCAGACGGTTAGCGGCATCGTAAGTCCAGTCATAAGTGGTTCCGTCCTCGTTCCTTGACACCCTGTTTCCAACACCGTCATATCCGTCAACGATCGTTGTTTTGACTCCAGAAGCATTTTCAATCTGAGTGGTCAGATCACCCCGCACGTTGTACTCAAACGTGAGCGTTGTTCCTGAGTGGTCGGCGATAGCTGAAAGCCAAGCCGCACTGTTGTATTGCATCGTCGTCCGATTCCCATCAGGGTCAATGACGAGCGTGTTCCGCCCGTCGTCATCGAATGTATAAGAGAAGACGCCACCATCCGGATCGGTAAGCGTTGTTCTTTGCCCACCAGCATCGTAAAGGTAGCCCTGGCTCAAGGCCCCGGGGTCGGTTTTCCCCGTCATACGGTTAAGGACGTCAAACGTGAACGTCGTCG
>CALMEF010000261.1 GCA_937862825.1 uncultured Armatimonadota bacterium | reverse complement strand
AAGCGGTCTTGAGGTCTTACGAGACCAGTTGGTACAGGTGCGATCGGATATCGTTTTGCTCGAGCGAGCGATAGCCCAGGTTTCTGCTGCTGAGGATCTGGAGACGATTCGCAAGATCAAAGAGTGGGCGGAGTCCAAGGGCTTCCTGCGAGTTCAACATCACTTCGCGAAGGAAACTGATCGTCCCTATGAGGGGAAACGGGTTCGCTCGTTGACTGGTCCAGGGGGCGTTGAGGTGATCTACGGCGAAAACGCAGAGGCCAACGACTACGTCACGATGAAGATGGCCAAGCCTGACGACATCTGGTTGCATGTCCGCGGGGCCGTTTCTGCTCACGCAATCATCAGGACTAATCGAAGGCCAGGTCGAATCGGGCCAGAGGCGTTGCGCTTCGCGGCTGAGGTCGTGGTCCGCAATAGTCCGAGCAAGCACTCTGGCCTGGTTGCCGTTGACTATACGTTGAAAAAGTACGTGCGAAAGCCTCGTGGTTCGAAACCAGGAAGCGTCTTATACACCCACGAGAAAACTATAGACGTGTCGCTCTAAGGATTTTTGAAAGGCCTTCCGAGAATAGAGTCAGGCGGTAGCCATAACTGCCAGAATTCCTCCTCTCGCCAGAGTCCTCGCTAAAAGGGCTCTGGCTCTTTTTCAATTGACAACGGGTAGGCGGAATCGCCTACCCGTTTAGCCTTGAAGAAAGCCTAGGCTTACTTCTTGCGTCGGCGAAGGAGCACGAGGGCACCCATGCCGAGAGCAGCGATCGTTCCGGGTTCCGGAACAGCTTCAATCTGGTATCCGGCGTCAACGTTAAGACCGCTACTGACAATGGTCTGCGTGGGGCCAAAGCCAAAGCCACCGCCAGGATTGGCTTGGATTGCGTTCTTGTCGCCCGGCGTTCCTGTACCATTGTTGGTCGTCCAGACTGCTGACTGACCAAATCCGCCACCAAAGTTCATCACCGGAATAACGCTGATGAGGTAGTTGGTGTTCTCCATCAACGCGATTGACACGGGAATCGTAACCAAAGAAGCTGTTGCGGAAAGGTCGTTGCGGCTGGCGCTGCCAGCAGCTACGGTCATTGAACCTGCGTCACCCGTCAAACTTGCTCCAGCAGCAGCTGTCGAAGAATAGATCTCGACACGGTAGGCCGTGATGTTGTTGAAGTTGCGAACGGTTGCCGTACCACCATACAAGCCCAAGAATGCGGTCACCTTGGTGAGATTATTACCACCGACTACAGTCGTGAAGTTGTCTGCAACGGCGATGTCAAATGCGTCGTTGACTGTTTCAAAGTCTTGCGAAGCAGCACCAAGCTGGAAAGTGTTTCCAGTGATCTGGTCCATAATGACGACATCTGCCTGAGCAGCGCCGCCGACGACGGTCGCGAGAGCGATTAAAAGAGTTTTTTTATTCATAACATACCTCTCCTTAAGAGTGCGAACGCGCCAATGGCGCTTCATCAACACAGGATAGTCGCATGTTTCATGCTTTTGAGTGCGTTTATGAACAAACCTGGTTCCGATACTAGGCGAATACTCGCAAAACTACTTGCTCTTCTCAACATAGTTAAGGCGCAGATTCGATATCAAGTTCTGCAGTTCTCGCCGGTCATTGTCATCAAGTTGAGGCTCAACGATCCCGCTCAAGTGCGCAACCAAATCAATCGCCACTTTGGCCTGATGAAGGTCTTGGTGTATCTGACCCGTAATGAAATCGGGTTGCAAGCCCAGTTTCTGCCAGGCAATACCAGCCACCTGGTCTAGCATGACGAGAATGATGTCGTGGATGTTTGCGGGTTCCTTTGCAGATTCAGCCATATCCCTATTTTGAACGGAACCCGGCCGGAAGGTAACCTGTTGGTGTTCACATGAGTTCCTCCCGGGTTCACAACGTCATCATCATTGGTTCGGGTCCTGCGGGATATACCGCCGCTCTCTATGCTGGACGCGCCGACTTACAGCCGCTCATTTTCGCTGGTCTCCAGCCTGGTGGACAACTCATGATCACGACGGATGTTGAAAACTATCCCGGCTTTCCCGAGGGAATCATGGGGCCGGAAATGATGGAGCTGTTCCGCAAACAGGCGGAGAGATTTGGGGCGCAGGTCGAGTACAAAGAAGTTTCGTCGGTTGACTTCTCAACAAGGCCGTTCAAGGTGTTTGTTGGCGATGAAGTTCACTTGGCCGCCTCGGTGATTGTTGCCACAGGAGCGTCTGCAAAGTGGCTTGGACTGGAATCTGAGGTGACTTTTGGGGGCTACGGCGTTTCCGCTTGTGCGACGTGCGACGGCTTCTTCTTCCGCGGCAAGGAAGTCCTTGTGGTTGGCGGAGGCGACACAGCCATGGAGGAAGCCCACTACTTGACGCGACATTGCTCGAAAGTCACGCTAGTGCATCGAAGGGATCAATTTCGGGCCAGCAAGATCATGCAGGAACGGGTTCTGTCCAACCCAAAGATCGAGGTGCTCTGGAACACTGCGATTGAGGAAATTCTTGGGACGGCCGAGCCACGGAAGGTATCTGGAGTTCGCCTTAAGAATACGGTCTCCGGTGAAGTCTCTGAAATGGCAACCGATGGAGTGTTCATTGCCATAGGTCACCAACCTAACAGTGCGCTGTTCAAAGGTGTCCTTCCCATGGACGAAGTTGGGTATCTCAAACATGAACCCGATTCGACAAGAACCTTGATTCCGGGCGTTTTCGTCTGTGGCGATGTTTCGGATAGCGTGTACCGGCAGGCGGTTAGTGCTGCTGGGACAGGATGTATGGCCGCAATAGATGCGGAGCGATACCTATCCGAGCACCCAATTGCCGAGCCTGTGAGTTCATAGGGCTTCCCAGAGCGTCTATACAAATCATGCCGCTTGCAGCAGCCATTGCCGTCGCAACTCTTGCCCAAGAGGGCATGCGATTCTATCTCGGCACTCCGGAAACGTCGGAGGCGATGATCATTGATGTTCGCAATACGCGAATAGAGCCTCCAAAAGTCGGACCCAAGGACAAACTGGACTACGAGTATGTGGTTACGGGTTACGCGTCATCTCCAGCAACCGCGCCCGGCACCCATCCAATACGGTTTCGGGTCTTCAGTCAGGTGAAAAAGAAGGAGAACGACCCTGCGGTCGCAGTTTGCCGCATGTTGCTCAGACTGTGGAAGTACAACGAATCTAGGCTACGATTTGAGCACTCAACGGCATACCGACAACTCGTGGACGTTTACTTGAGTTGGGGAGGCAAAGCGGGTGGCGAGCAGTTGTTCACCGAAGACCGCGAGGGCGACCGAGTTCGCACCGCCAACGTGATCTACATTTACGATCTGGCCAGTTTTGCGAATCCAGTAGAAATGGCACGCGAAGTTGCCCATGAGTACGGTCATGCCACTTTGCCGCCAATCGGTGGATTCAAGGAACCTGAAGATTGGGGCAACGGTTACTTGGGAGAGCGCCTTTACATGAAGTGGCTGGCGAAGGACCTCAAAGCAAATGTTTTTGCTCCGTTAGATGCGATGGGCGCCCAGGCAAGGGAAGTGGAGGCTTGGGTTGAGAAGAACGTGAACCCACATGTCTCACGAGTCGCTCAGTTTGGTCCCGATGAGCTGGCGCTGAAAGGCGAAGGGTGGGCTGGAATCGATGCCTATACCGGCCTTACTTTGTGGGCTGAAGAGATTCTGGGCCCGCGCGTCCTGTCCAGATCAATGGAGTTGACTGGAAGTACATCGGCAAAAGACATTCCCAACGCAATCGCGATGGCCGTCTCAGAACGCGAGATGACTACGTTAGGTATTCCCAAGCATTGGATTGGCAAGGACATTTGGCTTCCGACTGGACCTAGTGGGCAGGTGAAAGGCGGCGGAATCCAGAAGCGAAAAGGGGGCTGGTCCCAAGTTCGTGTGATCAGCGAATCGGTGATTGTGAGCAATAAAGTCATCAACTAGGGCACTTAAGCGCCGAGATTTTCCGTCAGTATTGGTGGTTGTGAGTCCGAAGTCCGAAAACCGGTACGGTTCCAGTGAAACGCTTCCTTCAGCTCGGCGTCAGATGAGTGAGAATTCTGAGGCCACTGAAGAAATGATTTCTAGCGCCGGGCTTGCCATCCATAATCGTTCGTTGAGTTCAACTTTTGAAACGGACGATAATGCCCTTGTACGAAGGGCTCGCGAGGGCGACTATGGAGCCTTCGAGACATTGTTCGAGCGGCACCGCATGCTCGTGTACCGCTTTGCCTACCAAATGGTGCCTCGGCGAGACGACGCAGAGGACATCGTGCAGGAGGCTTTTGTTCGGGCTTACCAGAACCTACACAAGTATCGCGATGAGGCCAAGTTCACGACATGGCTTTTGAGAATCGTGAGCAACCTTTGCACTGACCAGGCCAGGATGTCGACTCGGCGGCAAGCACTCGAACAACAAGAGGCAGGAGAAGGTCTTCTATGGATGACAGAAGGGGCGACCGACGATCCAATTCAGAACCTTGAGAGCGAACGCAAAGTTGAGGCCATTCGCAAGGCGGTTGCCGCTCTTCCCGTTCACCACCGAACTGCGATAATTTTGAGAGACATAGAAGAACGTGAGTATCCCGACATTGCACAGATTCTCGGCTGCACCGTTGGTGGTGCGAAGTTGAGGGTTCTGCGAGCCCGCCGGGCTTTGAAAGACCGTATTGCTCCCCTGCTTGGAGAAGAGATTCGATGAAGCGACTTGATGATGAACTGATTGCCCAATACGCGTTTGGCGAACTCTCGTCAGCCGAAGCGGCGGAAGTGGAAGCGCTTCTCATTGATGATGCTGAGGCGATGAAGGTCTCAAGAGCGTATCAGGGGATGTCCCTTAACTTGCGTAGCCTCCAATCGGTACCCGAACCGCAGTTGAGCGCAGACCGGTTGCGCGCCCGAATTCTCGAAGAAGGCTTGAAGCCGAAACGCCCAATGTGGAACTTACCTTGGACGCTTGGACCAGCCTTGGTTGGTGCGGCAGCGTTTGCTTTCGCCTTCTTAAGATCAGGCTCAGGCCCTGAACAGCCGGTCGTGGTAGCTAAGAACGAGATACCATCGATGAAGGTTGCTTTGAAAGAACCATCGTTCGAGGACCGACCTGTATCAACAGTACTTGCTGAGGCTCAACGAGA
>CALMEF010000260.1 GCA_937862825.1 uncultured Armatimonadota bacterium | reverse complement strand
GAGGGGGAAGCAGAGTGTCAATATATGTTTCATGGGAAATAGGTCTCCAGGTCGGTGGGGAGGCCCGCCGCGTCTCGTACCCAAACCGAACCACCTACGGTGAGGATGAGGGTTCGATGCCGCATGAGCGGAGAGGTTCTCCCCTTCAGGGAATGATCATGGTTCGGGTCAATCATTAGTGGGGCTGAATCGCCCAGCGTCACGCAAACTTCTTCCCAAGTTGGCTTACGAGTGTCTTCTGATCTTGGGGCGACCATCTCCATATAGCCAAAGTGGTGAAAAATACTTTGTCCGTGACATTTCAGAAGTTGCGCATCAACATGTTTAGTGAGCACTGCTCGCATAAGAGGGTATGGTAAGCCCATAGCATAAGGATCGCCATGAGCAAGCGTCCACTCCTGCTCTTCTCGGTAAAGTTGAAGGCCGACCCATATTTGGCGCAATTGACTTGAACACTCTGTCTGTGCGGTGCTCGCTTTCACCGTTTGGAAAACTGGGGTGGCAATCGCCCCAAGGATAGCGAAGATGCAAATAGCTATAAGGGTGTCTAACAAGGTAAATGCGCAACGCTTCACTTGGCGACCACCTTGATGAGTGAAACGTCATCTGGCGACCGCTGCGCATCGTAAATCTCACCATTTCTCAACTTGAAGGCGCGCGGGTACCAACTATTTGTCAGGATGCGAAGGTAAGGCGAGGCATGCGAAAAAAGGAAGCGTTCAGAGGTCGGCAAGTCCGAAAAAGCAGCTGGGTGACCATCGTATAAGAAGTGCAAGTTCACCTTTGCAACTGGTTTAACACGGGACCAGTTAACTGGATCCCTCTGACAGCCGCCACAGCCTCCCATGTAAACAATCGTGGCGTCTTGTAACTTCGCAGGAACATTTAGCACATGACCGACTGTTGGAACTGGGCGTTTTCCCGAAGCCTTGGGAGGCACTTCGCCCATCAGGTATCTGCCGAGCGAGGCTACCGATGAGAACACGGCTAGTCCAAATATTACAACGCAGATGTACTTTGCGCTCGGTACCATTTCAACCTACACAACGTCATTATCGCCGTAAGATTAGGAAAAAGCAAGAGGGGGGGCAAAACTAGTATATATACTAGGTGCTGGTGGTATATCTAGGTTCAAAGGAAATCTAGGCCGTAGCGTGACTTAGACGAATGCCCGTCTTGCTCAAGCGAGGAACAAGAGTCGAGAAGTTAAGGTAAGTGCACTTAAATATAACCTTCTAGACTCTCGTCAACGTAGACCTCATAAACTGGTGCCAGTTCCCGTCGTCATCTTGCCCGTATGACGTCAAGGTTCGGGTGGTCTCGTTGATGAATTCAATCACGTCGCGATAGTTGGCTGTTGCGTTGTCCTTCTGCATGTGTGGCCCCTCGCAGTTCAGGGTCAGCGTGTTTCCGTCCGAGCTCAACGAGCCATGATACTTCCACAGATGCGATGACACGCTCGCAAACCAGCATCCACGATACTCGTTGAAGGTTACGTCGTATCCGATTGCCGATTTGTACTTCATCGTCTCCCCGTTTGGCATGGTGCCTTCCCCTTCCACGTACGCCCACAGATCGCCAAGCATGGTGACCTTTTCGGTTCCAGTGCCTGTCATTGGCGGCTCGTCTGGCCCCAGGTGCATTTCGGAGGTTACGTTCCAGGTGCCCACGAGTCGATGTAACCATGCGTGTTGTTCGGTTGCCTTGGTGCCCATTCCAGTTCCTTCGGTTTCTGTGCTCATTTACATTTTTCTCCAGTTGTGAAGTGTGACAGAAAAATTTGCAGATTTTCGATAGGTCTTTAGGCCCAAGCCCTCTTGTCTTCGCTGGTGCGATGCGCTAACCTTGATTCTGTGAACGAGGCCTTGGGAGGGTCTTGGTCAGAACCGGGGACCCGGCATAGATGACACCTTAAGGGGAGGTGTGCTCACCTTTTGGCTTGGGTCCCCGTTCCACGTGGCTTATCGGGTTACTTAAGGGGCGCTTTTAACAATGTCTGCAAACTCACGCGGATCCAGGCTCGCTCCACCGACCAATCCACCGTCAATATCCGGCATGTGGAAAAGTTCCCTCGCGTTTGCGGCCTTAACACTGCCTCCGTACAATACACGTATCTCCCCCGCCACATCAGCGTCAAGCAATGATGCCAAATATGAACGGATCATGCCGCAGACACGGCTTGCTTCGGCACTGTCACAAGTCTTGCCAGTTCCAATTGCCCAGACTGGTTCATAGGCCACAACACTGAAGTAAAGTTCAGCGGAATCAATACCGTTGAGGGCACGCTCCAGTTGACCTTGAATTACCTTGTCAGTCTGCCCTGCGTCGCGCTCAGCGAGCGTTTCCCCAACACATAGGATTGGGTTGATTGAATGGAACAAGAGGGCGCGGATTTTGAGGTTGATGGTCTCGTCGGTTTCGGCAAAGTAAGGCACCGTTGAATCGGACGTTTCGAGTTTTCCAAACCTTCCCCGGGTTTCCGAGTGGCCAACAATGCAGAAGGAAGTGCAGAACTCGCTGAGCATCGAGGCGCTCACCTTTCCCGTGAACGCCCCTTTTTGCTCCCAAAACACGTCCTGTGCTCCAACCTTGACATGGGTGTTCTTCAGCGAGTCTGCGACCCGTGGTAAGGCCAGATACGAGGGACAAACCGCTACATCAACGTCAGGCCTCGTCTCGACAGTCTTCATGAACGTCTCGATGGCAGCCGTTGCCTCGGCCTGGGTCATGTTCATTTTCCAGTTGCCGACGACGAGTTTTGTTCGCATGCTCCCAGTTTAGCGGAGAATCGTGGGTTCGATCTCGATTTTCACTTTGTCCCGAACCGCGTTGGTGATGATGCAGTACATGTCTGCCTTGTGAGCGATATCCTCGGCCATGGCAGCAGCGGCATCGTCAGCCCCGGTTTCCAAGGTGATGGTCGGCTTGACAAGAATGCGCGTATAAGTGAACTGGGCACCTGCCTGTTCAACAAAACCGGTCGCGTTTGTCGTCAGGTTCGTGTAAGCGAGTTTGCGGTTTGCCGCAATAATGCCGAACGTGATGCTGTAACAGGCGGCAACTGCGCTTGCCAACAGTTCTTCCGGATTGGTCCCGTTTCCTGGACCTTGAAACTCGGGCGGAACACTGATCGGGCTTGAAACTCCGCTCCGATCTCCCTTTACTGAACCAGAGCCGTCGCGCCCTCCGCTCCAACTTACGGTGACGGGATATTCATGGGTCGATGCCATGAGTCTAGTTTACTTTCCTGTGTCGGACATTGCTTCGAAGATAACCTCAAGTGCGGCTCGCTCATCGTTGGCCTTTAACCGCAGTCCCGACCCGTGGGAAAGGGTTCGAGCCTTGGCTCGCTGGTGGTCGGCAAACGCGGCCTCCGGCCTCGTCCGTTGATGGCTAATCGTAGATCGAAATCCATCCGCCCAGTCAAAGAGCGCGTCCGCCAAATGGGCCTTCTTGAGTTGCAGTAGGGCTGCGGCAGTGTAGTCAAGTCCAAGCGCCAATGCCCGCTGGTTTCGGGTTCGAAAACAGTGAGTGAGGGCAGAGAGGAGGGCTTTGCGTCCCTCTATGTGTCTGCCAAGAGCGATCAGGGCATATCCCATTGGGGCCTCAATTTGATGAATTTGTTCGCGGTATCGTCCAGCAGAGGCGAGCGAAAATCCTTTCTCAAGCCATTCAATCGCCTCGCCCAATCGCCCGATTTGGGCATAGATCGCGCCAATGTTGCCGTGGAGCAGAGCGGGAGCGTAAGAGACGAGCGGCTCTGGTTCGTCGGCAATCTCCTTGAGCACCGATTCAAAGGTGGCAATTGCTGCATCGTGGTCGCCTGAATACCAAAGGTAGTGTGCCTTGTCAGCGTGTGTCAACTGGATTTGATATGGCTTGAGGTGGCTCTTTGCGATTTCGAGTGCTTGGTCAACCAGCCGGATCGCAACATCGAATTGTCGCATCTGAAAGTATGCAAAAGAGGTTATCGTTAGCGCCAATCGTTGCTGCGCGGGAGACAAGTTTTCGGTGGGTAGCCCGTTGCCGAGTTCGACGACCCGTTCGGAATTGTGGAGGAGGCTATGAATCCGCATGGTCATCAGCAGGACTGCTGGGCGATTCGGATCGCGTTCGGGCAGCGTCTCGACCAAGGACTCGGCGATTCCAAGGCTGGGTTCGGGACTTCGAAATGCCTCAAGCCGAAATGCATCGCTGGCAACAAATTGAGCGGCCAAGCCTGAATCAAGTTGGGCAAGCCTCTGGAAGGATCTAACCAGTACGGAGTCTCCGCCAGGCGGCAATGGCCAAAGTGCGGGGTTCGTGGCATGGTCCCCGTCTCTGACTTCCTTCGCCAGTTGGACAAGGCTGGGTTCAAACTCAATCCAACCTTCAAGACGAACACGTTTTCGTGCCGCGGTGAACTTTCGGTGCGCTTCACGACCTTGTCCCAGTTTGGCCATAGCCCGTAGGTACATCTCCCAAGCCGTTGCGTCGTCCAATTGTCGGCTGGTGGCAAGTTCAGCCAACTCACTTGCACGCTCGAACTGTTCATGGTCAAACTCAAGTTCTGCCGCTTTGTGAAGAACGTCTTGCAGGAGGTTTGACCAGTGATCCTGGAATCCGTGAATCCACTCGTCATGGATGTCTGGAAGGAGCCCTGGACGTAGCGATTCGATGAGCTCGTGGTAGAGGTTGGCAAGAACACGCGATTCGGACGTGAGGCGAACGCGCTCCAAGGTCCTTCGCACCGCATCAAGGTCGGTCTCAACGGAACCGACGAGGCGAAGAGTCGAGGCTGTTGATTCGATGAAGTCTCGGTCACCAACTGCCTTCCGAAGGGCAACCAAGGTGGTGCGTAGGCGGTTACCGCTTACTTCGAAGTCAACATCGGGCCACAAGTTGTACGCGACGTCTCGGCGCTGACAAACACGCCCTGAACTGAGCGCCAGCAAGCCAACGAGACGACGCTCGTTCCTGCCTGCCAGTTCGATTTCGACCCCATCATCAAAGATGCTGAGGGTGCCGAGCAAACGAACACTGATCAGGGCGTCACCCGCATAAGTAGATTATTGGCAGAACTCGGCGCTCCGGTCAAGTTTCGAGTCTGATACAGAGAACCGAGAATCATGCATCGGGTTCATCAAATTTCACAAATTGCGGTCAGCATTTGATTGGTAACGTAACTTTGCATGATCGTTTCATTGTTGATTGTCGCTCAAGCGAACCCTATGGCGCATTGGCCAGCGTCAAAACCCGTCGCCCCTCATCGTCGCGAGTCAATGCTCTCGAATATTCGACAGTTGACATTTGGGGGACAGAATGCTGAAGCCTATTGGGACACAACTGGCACGAAGATCATCTTCCAGTCCAGGCAACCGGGCTTTCCTGATGAACAAATCTTTACGATGAACGCCGACGGAACGAACAAGCGCTTGGTTTCCACTGGGCATGGTCGATGCACGTGTAGTTACTTCACGCCGGATGGAAAAGGAGTGGTCTTCTCAAGTACCCACGAAAAGAACAAGGGCGCTCAGAAGCCATTGGATATGTCGAAAGGCTACGTGTGGATGGTCAACCCTGAGTTCTCCCTTTACCGAGCCGACCTGGACGGCAGTAACGTGCGCCCTCTTCTTACTCGCAATGGCTACATTGCCGAGACAACCATATCTCCTGACGGTTCCTTCATGACCTTTACTGGCGATTTTGAAGGCGATATTGAGATTTATCGGTCCGACCTGAACGGGAAAAACGTGCGGAAGTTAACCGACGATGTGGGCTATGACGGTGGACCATTTGTGAGTTGGGATGGCAAGAAGATCGTGTATCGACGTGACACGATTGCTTCGAACGATGACATCGCTAAGTTCCGCGAACTTCACAAAGAGCACCTTGTTAGACCCTCGAAACTTGAGATCTGGATCATGGACTCCAATGGTTCAAACAAGCAGAAGGTCACGAACCTCGGGTGCGCTTCCTTTGCTCCATTTCTGCATCCAGACGGCAAGCGAATCATCTTTAGCTCGAACTATGGGGACCCGCGAGGACGGGAGTTTGACTTGTTCTTGATCAACGTTGACGGAACTGGGTTACGCCGAGTGACCTACACGGGCGATTTCGACGGATTCCCAATGTTCTCTCGTGATGGCAAGAAACTCGTCTTCGCTTCCAACCGATACGGTTCCGTTCGCGGCGAAACCAACATCTTTGTCGCGGACTTTATTGATCCGGCAAATTGAGCGCGGTCGATTGGCGTGATGCTCCTCGTGGACCTCGTTATGCGGTCATCGGAGATCCAATTGCGCATTCGAGGTCCCCGATCATGCAATCGGCCGCCTTCAAGGCGGTCGGACTGGATGAGTCTTACATAGCGATCCGCGTCCCAGAATCCGAGTTCGATGAGGCGATCATGCACCTCGTCGAACTCGGCTACCGCGGCCTGAACGTCACGCTTCCTCTCAAGGAGAAGGCGGCTATGTGGGCACGGCAGGTCACGGATCGAGTCGCAAGGATCGGTAGTGCCAACACGCTGGACCTCGTTGATGCTGTTGCGGATAGCACCGATGGACCGGGGTTCATTGCTGACTTAACGCGGCTCGGCTCGTTTGATCGCGCCCTGGTGCTCGGCGCAGGCGGGTCTGCTCGTGCGATCGTGCACGCCCTTCGAGGACAGTCAATCGAAGTCTCCATTTGGGCACGGCGGCCCAATCAGGCACAGCATTTGGCGCAAGAGTTTGGAGGACACGCTGCCGACCTCCCGTCTTCTCACGGGTTCGACCTGGTCGTAGACGCCACATCTGCAGGCCTGTCAGGTGCATCCCTTCCGGTTGAGTGGAGTGGGGTGCCAGGTGTGGCCTATGCTTTGGCCTATGGGGAGGCAGCGGCACCGTTCCTGAGCCGCGCGCGAGCTCACGGGTGGAAAACAGCCGATGGTTTGGGCATGCTTGTTGAACAAGGTGCAGTTGCCTTCACGTTTTGGACCGGTCTTACCGCTCCGGTAGAAGTGATGCGCCATGCCGTGATGAATCTTTAGTCCCTCAATCGTCTATAGTCGTTGGCATGATCAAGCAGCTTGCGGCACTCGCATTGACGTCAGTTTTCCTCGCTGGGTGCGGAGGGCCCGAGGGCTCCACTGGCAAGGCAGGGGGGTCTAAGGTTGAAGTTGCCGCCTTTGCGGGCGGCTACGGAATCGATTTCTATCAGAAGGCGGGCCTTGAGTTCGAGAAGGTTACGAAGGGTGTAACTGTCGTTGTTGACGGGGGGCCTCGGGTTTGGGAACAACTTCAGCCGCGGTTTGTCTCTGGCGATGTTCCCGACGTGACATTCCCAGGTTGGGGATTTGACCATTGGACCGCGGCTTATGAGGGCCAACTGAAGGATCTGACCGCCGACTTGGATGGCAAGCCATTTAGCGGTGAAGGGAAGTGGCGGGATGCGTTCATCCCCTCGATTCTGAGGCTCGGCGAATACGACGGCAAGCAGTATGTTTTGCCTTACTACGTCAGCGTCACTGGTTGGTGGTACGACCCAGGTCTGTTTGCCCGACAGGGTCTGACCCCGCCAAACACCTTTGAAGAACTGCTGGAGGTCGGAGCAAAACTCAAGGCGAAAGGCCTCGCGCCTATTACGTTTCAGGGCAAGTACCCCGATTACATGCTCGAAGGCTTCCTGGTTCCGTGGATTATCTCGGCCGGTGGCATGCAGGCCCTCGATGATTGCCAGGCACTTCGTGATGGGGCATGGAATTCCAGCGCAGTTTTGACTGCCGCGCAGATGATCGCTCAGTTGCGCGACCTCGGCTACTTCCAGAAGGGCGCAACCAGCATGGATCACACGCAAAGCCAAACGGAATTCGTCAACGGCCGTGCGGCAATGATCCCCTGCGGTTCGTGGCTTTACGCCGAGATGAAGGACAAGATGCCGAGCACCGCGAAAATGGCCTTCCTCCCGGTTCCGGTG
>CALMEF010000259.1 GCA_937862825.1 uncultured Armatimonadota bacterium | reverse complement strand
GGTCGTTATCGCGATCATCGCGATTCTGGCCGCCATCATCTTTCCGGTCTTTGCCCAAGCGAAGATTTCTGCGAAGCAAGTTGTGTGTGCCTCCAATATGCGCCAACTTGGAATGGGGCTGATCATGTACCTGCAGGACAACGATGATCAATGGGTGCCCAGCGCTACATGGAGTCCGATGACCGGGTTCGCCTCGCAACAGATCTGGATTGGCTACGACAACAACAACTACGGTCTTGACGGAGGATTCTTCGGTCATGTTTATGAGGCTGCACGGAACCCAGTGCGACCCGGGGGAATAGATCCTTATCTGAAGAATCACGGGATCAAGCGCTGTCCGATGATGCCCCAGCAGTGGCAGAGCGCTTATGCTTACAACTTCTTCAACCCTGCCTACGGTTCTTCGTATTACAGCCGAAATCCGAGGGCACAGGGCAACGAGTTTGGACCTGGCAACAAGGAGTATCAGTTTGTTAACGGCGCATTTTCAATGGTGTCTGCCAAGAACTCGGAGGTGGAAGAGTCAAGCGAGACCCTTGTGGCTTGGGAGCACTTAGCCCGGGTACCGATGTGCAACTTCCTTCAATCCCCGGACTGGTTTAACTCGCCGCCGAATGATCCGGCCCTGCGTGACCACTTCCACTTTTTGCACCGGGGAGGTGCCAACACCTTGTGGTCGGACGGTCGGGCAAAAAGAGTTCATTACGACGGCTTGAAGCGATCGTGGTTCTCATCTCGGAAGGACATTTACCTTTAGTTGACGCTCGCCCTTAGAATGCGATCCCCTCGGCAAATCCGGCCGACAACGTCCATTCCTTCGGTTACGGTGCCGACAACAGCGTAGGATCGGTAGAGACGAAGCGTGTCCTTCTTGAGGATGAACAGTTGCGAGTCACCGCCAACCTGAAGACCGGTAGACGCGACGCCGACAGTCCCGCGCGTGAAATCGATGTCCGACATTTCGAAGGGCAACTGATGACCCGATCCTCCGTCGCCGACCGCTGGATTCTGGACTGTTTTGCCGTCCGAACCGACGATGTCCATCGGCTGGTCTCGGCTTGCAGGTGCGCCCCATTGGGTTACCCAGGGTTCAACACGGTGTACTCGCTGACGGTCATAGAAGCCTGACTTGACCAGTTTGACAATGTGCTCAACCGTCTTTGGCGATGCCTTTGGATTGGTCGTGATCGTAAATGATCCGCCACCACTCATGGTGAACGTGAGTTTTGGGGCCTTGTCAGCAACTGGCAACGAAAGCACGCACGCGGCTAGAAGTGTCAACATGGGCTCATTCTAACCAATCTTGCCCCGCTCTGGTATCCTTTTCGATCCTGGAGCGCATAAGAACCATGACCAGAATCGAGCAACTTGACCAGATCGTTTCGCAGTATGACCTGAACGGGCATCCCTTCTACCAGGACTGGCGAATGGGCACGTTACCGGTGGACAAACTCCGGGATTACGCGTCGGAGTACGGCCAGTTCATCGGCACGATCGACGAGGGTTGGGACCGCATCGGATTCCCACACTACGCTGAGGAGGAGCGCGTTCACGAGAAGCTATGGGCACAGTTTCAACTTGAGATTGCCTCAGGTGCACCGTCACGCCGGCCTCAGACCGAAACACTGGTTACTGCCGCCCGCAACGCATTCACACAGGCACCGGAGGCTGTGGGGGCCCTCTATTCCTTCGAGGCCCAGCAACCGAACACCAGTCGAAGCAAACTTGACGGGCTTAACGAGCACTACTCGATCTCGGAAGACGGCAAAGAGTACTTCCGCGTCCATGCTGATGATTTCGCCGAGGCTGAGGACCTGCGCAAAGTGGTTGCCGAGATGAGCGACGAGGACTTCGCTCGAGCAAAGAGTGCCTGCGCGGTGGTTTGCGCGGCGATGTGGAGCGCGCTCGACGGCGTTTACTACAACTAAGCGGAGAACTCCAGAGATGTCATCCGAGCGATTGAATGAGCGTGTTGACGAACTCGCAGCCCTTATGAACGAATTCGGGCTCGCTGAGGCTGAACTTCGCTCGGATGACTGGAAAATCTCACTCAAGAAGACGCGGCTCATTGAATCATCGAACGTTGTCGCTGCCGGAGACACTGGACATTCAGTCTCTTCAACGTTCTCCTCTCCTGCGCCTGAAGCCAAGCCCTCCGTTCAAGGCACCCCGGTAACCAGCCCGATGACTGGCATTTTCTACTCGGCACCAAGCCCCAACGCTCCTCCCTTTATCAAGGAAGGCGAACCAGTAACCGCCGGACAAGTCGTTGGTCTTATTGAAGCAATGAAGGTCTTTAACGAGATCAACGCTCCTATCTCTGGTACCGTCACCCTCATCGCGGCCGACAATGGCGCGATTGTCAACCCGGGCGATCCACTTCTTTACATCTCGTGATCCGTCAGAATATCTCCGGGCACTCTCCTTACGAAGCGACGACTGGGTTCAGTCGCGCTGTCCGTATTGGAAACCACATATTCGTTGCCGGCACCGCTCCTATTGCCCCTGATGGCGGCACAGCCCACCCAAACGACCCATATCAACAGACGTTGACTTGTTTGAGGATCATTCGAGACGCGGTGGAACGTGCCGGTGGATCCATCCAATCCGTCGTCCGCACGGTCATGTACATTACGGATCGGTCACATGCCGATGAAGTCGCACGGGCTCACGGGGACGTGTTCCGCGAAATCCGTCCAGCGGCGACAATGGTCGTCGTCGCGAGCCTGTTACGCGACGATTGGACTGTCGAAATCGAGGCCGATGCCGTAGTCAGTGACTAGAATCGAAGTAGAGGCAGTTCTCGAATCTCGCCGCCAAACGCGTCGTTCTCGCGACGAATCTCCACCTCTTCCCCATCGTTGATTACATCGTTCTTGACAAATGCAGAGGCGATATAGCCAAACCGAGGTGAATCAAACGCGGATATCACCGTGCCGACCTCTTTTGTGCCGTGAACTACCTGGTCTCCAGGAACCATCATGTCATCGGCTAGGATTCCAACCCAAGTCTTGTTCGTGTGCCCACGAGCATGAATCCGATGGACTACTTCCTGGCCCGTGTAGCAACCCTTGTTGTGGCTGACATTTCGGTTCATGAAGGCCAGTCCGAGTTCTGGCGGCAACGTCTTGCCATCGATTTCAAAGCCGTATCTAGGTATCCCGGCCTCCAACATAGCCGCGTTGAACGCACCTTCAGAGACGGACGTAAACTCGCTGGTTATCGGTTTTGCACCCGTCTTTGACGAGGCGGGTACCAGACTGTCCCAGCCGCCCATTCCTGTCCTGTTTGATCTCAGCAGTGTGACCTCAACCTTGCCCAATGTGGCCGAACCTATGTCGAGCGTTGGAAGGTCGAGCAGTTCTCCAAGTCTCTGGCTGGCGCTGGGGCCCTGTAGGCTGAACATTCGATACTCCCCAGAAACAACGCTGTATTCGACCTGTTCCATGACGATCATCGCATCAAAGCGCTCAATGAGTGCATTCAGAGCCTTCACATCGACGGCGATCAGGTAGGAATCCTCGGTTCGCCAGCATGAACAATCCGCGAGGATTTGGCCAGTCGGCGTCAGGAAACAGAACGATTGAAAACCGCCCACTTGGAGTGCGCGCACGTCGTTGGTCACTTGGCCTTGCAACCATGCCTTTCGGTCGTCGCCGGTCAGCCGGACGAGCGCAAGTCGGTCCGTGAGTTCAATTAACCCACAATCTTCGCGTAACAAATCGTATTCAGCCGTTTTTGACTCGGCTAGGTGTGAGGGAGTCATCGTCAATCAAACTCGCTGTTGAGGGAGAGCACCGCAACGTCGCGTTGCCTAATTAGGATACGCTTTTCAGGTCGCTCACGTCGCGGTCTTATGGCACTACCCATCGTTCTTGCGGGGATTGGAATAGCTTTCGGTATCGGATCAGGGCAGGTCCGGACGTTCGAGCGGCTTGCTGCAGATGACATTCACAAAATTCTTCAGGGTGAATCCAGGGTTGTATCAGTAAAATCTCGACTCAACGGGGTCATCGGCGGAGCCCTCGGCGATCTCTCCAGGGTTACGATTGCCGCCAGCCACTTCAAGACCGACACTCTCCCACTCTACACTGAACCGGACCTTTCGCGATCTGGCAAGGTTCGCGAGTTAAGGATCGAACTAAAGGACTTTGTCCTTGCCGGGTTGCGGTGTGAAAGTCTGGTCGCATCCATTCCTGACTGTCGGTTTGATTACGGACTTGCTACTCGACAAAAGAAGATTCGACTTAGCGAGAGCGGAGTCGGAACCGGGACGGTCAAGTTGCTTGAGGAGGACCTCGCTGCATTCATCCTGCGCAAGTTCAAGGAAATCAAAACGGTCTCGGTTCAACTCCTACCAGACAAAGCAGTGGTGAAAGGGTACGGCGAGTTCCTCATCATCAATACCAACTTTCACGTTGAGGCCCAACTTGGGACGACGGACGGCTCTGATCTCATTCTCACCAACTGTGATATCCGGTTCGATGGTCGTCAAGCAGAAGCCAACGCCGCTCGTGTGCTGCTGGATACCTTGAACCCAGTTGTGGAACTCGACAAAGACCTGAAGTTGCTTGACGCAGTCAAGGTAAAGGGAGTTAAGATACGCAAGGGGTATTTGGAGGCATGGGGGGACACGAAAATCCCGATACGGCCCCGGTAGTCCTGCGTTACCCAAGCCTGGATTACTTGCGCGGACTGGCGATTCTGGGCATGGCGTTGAGCGGCATGGTGCCCCACTCAATCCTGCCGCCATGGATGTACCACGCGCAGGTTCCACCACCGGATCACAAGTTCAATCCAGCCTTGCCAGGAATCACATGGGTTGACCTTGTCTTCCCCTTCTTCCTTTTCTCGTTGGGCGCGGCGATTCCAATTGCGATGCGGAATCGAAATCGGGAGAACTTCCGTGAGGTCGCGCAGATGTTCGTGCGATTCGCGCTGATCGCTTTCTTCGCCATCTTCCTGCAGAACACAAAACCGTCAGCACCAGCATGGACCCAAGGATTGTTACCCATGCTACTCTTGGCTCCTCTCTACTTGAGGTTGCCACCAAGGTGGCCAGTTATTCCGATCCGAGTTGCTGGAGTGATTGGTGTCAGCGCGTGGATTTGGGGGCATGAGTTTGACTTCGCGAAGAACGACATCATCCTTCTGGTGCTTGCAAATGTGGCGCTTTTCGGCGGCTTACTTTTCTTATTTACACGTGAGAACAGGCTGGTTCGTGCTCTGTTCTTTTGCTGCTGGACCGCCTTGGTGATTGCTCGGCTTGAGCCTGGTTGGGTTAAGGAGTTCTTCGCATGGAACTGGCCAGTGAAATGGGTGTACAACGCTGAGTTTCTGAAATACCTCCTTATCGTCATCCCAGGAATCTATGCCGGCGAAGCGCTTCTTGAGAACAAGTCCGAGGAGCAGGGGTATTCCGCGCGGTTCGCCTGGCTTCAACTGATAGGTGTCCTAACTTTAACGGCGGGTTTGGCGTGCGCCCCTTTCATTAGGCCTACACATTTTTTCCTTTTTTTGTTTTTGCCTGGGATATGTTGTCTGT
>CALMEF010000258.1 GCA_937862825.1 uncultured Armatimonadota bacterium | reverse complement strand
ACCAGTCGCAATCGATGGATTCAGATAGAAGCGGCGGTTCAGTTCAGCGATAAACCCTGTGTTTTCGGTAAGTGCCTTTTGCCAAGCGGAACCCGCCATTTGGTAGCGCAAGAGGTATGGCCCGCCAACGCTTCCCCCAGCGGGGAGTTCGGTATCGCGCAGATTTGGGGCGATGAACTTGACCGAGGAGAGCCCCGGCTGATTGACCCAATCATAAGTCGGCCCAATGTCGTAAGTGCTTTGAAGAACGTCCTCAAGAAGTTGGGCGTCGAGGGTGTTGGGCATCGCACCCGGGGTTCGTACCACTCGCATGACGGCTGCCCTGACGAGTCCCTCCTGAAGTGCATCCGTTGGCCATTGGTGATCGCCTTGAAACGCAAGGAGGAGACAATGGACGAAGTTGACGGCCGCCGCCTCTGGGCTTGCGTAAACCGGGAATCGGATTTCACGGGTACCGCCCGAAACCACAAAGATCCCGCCACTTACTGCATAGCGATCTTGGATATCCGCGTCGTAGTTCTTTACGTTTACCGTTGTCGGATTGTATGGCTGACCGAACACGGCAAGCATCGTGCTGCTGGCCGAGTCGCAGACGCTCTGCAGAAGGTCGCGGTACGCCGGAGGAAAGGCCCGGCTTCCACTGCCGTCAAACTGCAGACTAAACGTGCCACCAGCGTAAGGCGTTTCGCGGCCTCGAACGACCACCGTAACAGGCATCGAGACCTGTACTCGTTGACGCTTCCTATGTTCTCTGGTCAGTGCCGCAAACGTTCGGTTGAATCGCTTCGCAGCACTCTCAATCTGGTTGGACAAGTTGCCCGTCGTTCGAGGTTGATTGGCGTCAATGACGATGACTTCCGCCGAGGAAGTCGCCACCAACCCCAAGGCGAGTAGCAAAGATTGGAGTTTGACCATGCTAGTTCTTGACGAACTCCCCAACACGACTCACCGTAAGGCTCTCATCATTGTTCGCCACTCCGACCACCAGGTAGAAATAGCCTCGGTCTCGCGTAAGCGACGGGCCATTGTAAACCAGTTGAGTATTCGAAGTTCGGTTGTTGGTGCTGTCCCAAATCGGGTCAACACCCAGGTTTGGATACTCGTCAAAGAGATAGACGACATACTGGTCGGCCCCGTTCGCCGCTTGCCATCGGAACGTTAACGGAGTTTGAACGACCGACCTGAGTTCAAGATCGCCCAACGTCCGCACCCCATATCGGTTACTCGGGTCGCTTTCGCTATCCGGCGTGTCCGGGTAAAGGACATTGAGCGCAGTGACCTCATAGTAGTAGTTGGTGGACTCGATGAGGTCTTCGTCCATGTCCTGATAGAACCGGGTCAGCGGATCACGCAGGAAGTCAATGCCGGTGAGTTGACCATTGGTCGTGCGTCCTCGGTAGATTCCAAACCCGAGCAGTGAGTCGTTGTAGTTGAAGTCAAAGGCAAGGTCCACCTCAATGTTGTTTCCGCCGAGGCTCAACTTAGGTGTGCGGCTCGAACCAAACAAGGGGTTGCGCTTGTTCCACAACCTCTTTACATTCGGTAGGGTTTGCTGCACTGCTGTCCGATTGGTAACTTCTTCGGCAGGTGTCGTCCATGCCTGCGCCGAAACGATGTTTGGGGGAGGCAAGAGTGGATCGCCACCGTCACCCAAAATGAAGTCGGCTCGGCGAACCTCGTCAGGGTCAAGGAAGACGCGATCGCTGTCGGAATCGTATCCTCGCCCAGAGGCAACAACGTCGTAGTTAACGCCACTTTGTAGTCGGCCTAAAAAGAAATAGCCCTCGTCATCCGAAATGGCCATGGCTCCGCTCAAAGAGTTGCCGCTGGCCGCGAAAATTCTTGCGCCTCCGATGAGGTTGCCGAAACGGTCTCGAATGTAGCCTTCGATCCCCGCCAGTTGGTTGTCTCGATAGACCGCGATGTTGGTGCTCTTGGTGCGTTCGCCCCCGAAGATTCGCGCGACGTTCTGACCAATGAACCTGGCACCACCAGCATCAACCTCCGCTTGGACGTAGATATCTCCTTCGCCAACATCAGTGAGCACGTAGGCACCTGTAGAGTTCGAAACCGTTTCGCGGCGTCCGTTGGTGTCGGTCCAAACGCGGGCTCCCCGCACCGGGTCGCCGTTTGCATCATAAATCTGACCGGCAACTTGGCCGACTTCTTTTTGGCCTCCACCGCCGCACGCGGCGATCAGCAACACTATCAGGAAGAGTCCGACTCGTTTCACGGTATGCATTTTAACGGTTTCGAGCGGATTGAGTTACGGTTCCACATAGGGTTGCACTTTGCCAGCCTCAACTTGATCGAGCCAGTACGTGATTCCAAAGTCGCCTTCAATGCTCTGAATTCTAGGAACTCGAAGTCGATTGAACCGATTTGCCGTGGGCGGGTCAGATGGGTTTGCGCCGACCAACAGGGCCGCTTTATAACCGGAATCATGAATCAACCTTTCGTTCTTTGGCGCGATTCCGTACGGAAGAGCCAGAGTTTCACACGCGAACCCATAGCCCTCAACAAGTCTCTTTGAGTCAGCGAGTTCCTTCTTCACTTCGGCGTCGGACAACTTTGCGAGTGAACGATGAGTCATCGTATGACTTCCCAGTTCGCAATCCCACTCCTTCAGCAACGTCAATTTCTTATCCAGGTGTTGCTTTTGACCCCAAGGCACGGGAGGCAGGACGTAGAACGTTGCCCGGATTGGAAAGTCTGGATGCTTTTCTGAAAATGCTTTCCAAATTCCGATGGCACAGTCAGGATCAATGGAGCCATCTTCCCGAATTCTGAACTGCGAAGGGTCGGAATCATCGAAGGTAAAAATCACAGGAGAAGCCCCAGGGGGGAGGTTCATTTTGTTGGTGAGGAAGTCGCCAAACTTAACCGGACGAAATCCCATCGCATGGAGTCGTTCAAGGTCCTTCTTAAACCGATTCACTGATCGATCCCACCGAGCCTCTTCCTTTGCAATACGGTGATACTCCACAATAAAGACGCTGCCACGAGGATTTCCTGGCCTTTCGGAGACGCGCTCCGAAACAGGTTCGGGCTCTGGTTGGACGGCTGCAGGCACGTGGGCAACCGGATTGCCCGTTGAGCAGCCGGCTATGGTTATCACACAAAGAAAGGTTAGGACTTGAAGACAGCGCACTTAACACTAGTTTACGTTTCTGCGATCTTGGCGTTACCTGGGTGCAACTCAGAGCCGAAGGTCGCCGAGTCGGTTGCGCCTATCCCCATCAAAACGGAGCCCCCCAAGCCTAAAATTCGCTTCCCAAAGCCCGAACACGTTAAGGGCATCTATCTAACTGCCTGGTCTGCCGGGAGCAAGTCAAGGCTCGACAAGGCGATTGGCCTGGTCAAGCGAACCGAGATCAACTCCATCGTGATTGACATTCGCGACGCCGGTCATGTTTACGTCAAGACCGGAATCCCACTCGCGAAGGCAGCGAAAGCCGAGACCGTCGGCATTCTTGACCCCAAAGGACTAATGGCCAAGCTTGAGAAGCGCGGTGTCTATCCCATCGCCCGGATCGCTTGCTTCCGAGACAAGTTTGTTCCAGTAACGAATCCAGAACTTGCGGTGAACAAGACGACTGGTGGTGTTTGGAAGGATGGCGGGGGATATGCCTGGCTCGATCCTTACAACAGGAAGAACTGGGACTACATCGGGGAGATTGTGGACTTCGCCTTGGATATGGGATTCCCGGAGATTCAATTGGACTACGTGCGGTTCCCCAGCGAAGGGCGCGCCGACACCCAGCTCTTTCCAGGCAAGAAAGGTTGGCCAGCCGAAACTAAGCCCGCTCAGGTCGTTTCCGAGTTCGCCAAGTTCATTGGTGAGCGAGTCAGAGCCAAGAACGCCGTTTACAGCGCGGATATATTCGGCATCATCAGTTCGTCTACTTCGGATCAGGGCATTGGACAAGAACTAGAGTCCATTGCCGAGCCCTTTGACCTCATTTGCCCAATGGTCTATCCGTCACACTTTGCCAAGGGCGAATATGGCATCAAGAACCCGAACGCTTCACCATACGAAGTTGTTCTCAAGAGCCTGCGAGACTACGCTAAGCGGCTACCGAACATGAAGTTGAGACCCTGGCTCCAGGACTTTTCGCTCGGCGTAACATACGGCGAGGCTGAAGTGAGGGCGCAGATCAAAGCAGCGCGTGAAGTTGGATACAACGAGTATCTCGTATGGAATGGCAAGAACATTTACACCGAGGCGGCGTACAAGCCTTAAGTTAGAACGCGTCAAAAGAGAATTAAGGTTCCTGCTTCACCAGAACCTGGGCACTGAGATCGCCGAGTGCTTTTCATAAAAATTTATTGTAAAACCTTGACTGATCGGTGATAGTATGCTATTATTGGTTTATGAGGGGTAGAACGATCCTCATCGGTGCTTTTGCTGCAGGTTTGCTGGCGTTGGCGTGCGCCCCCCCCCCCAGGGAATAGGGCGAGGTTATTCTTCGTGTGTGGTTGCCAACCATGTCATGATCTTACGCTGCAGTTGAGTAAGGATCAACTTGCCCAACTAGATGTCTACTTCAGGGGAGGTCCGGGTGATGCCCTGAAGTTCTCAAAGGATCACAACCTACCAAACGAAGCCAAATCTGATCCAGTGGGTGCATTCGCGAAGACACATGGCGTCACCTACTGTCCAGCACTACTGCTTGATGGAAAGGTGTTAGGAAACGGCACACCAGTAGACCTCCGGAACGACCTAATCGAGGCTCTAGAAAGTGGGAACTGAGCCTGTCTCCCTTGGTACCCTCGCCCAGGTGAACTCCTTCGGCGCCGCAGTCGCTCTCCTTTTGTTGCTCAATCGTGCTGTAACACCCATGGCTCAAAATGGCTACCAGCGTAAGGACCCGGTTCAAAGCGTTGAAACGTTAACAGCACTTGATCCGACCCTCGGCGTGTCAGTGCCAGACATACAGAAGTCCGTGGTGATCGCTGCTATTGATTCGTGTGCACCCTGCGCTGAGCCTCTACTGAACCAGTTGTGCTCTTCGTCGCGGAGCTCCGAGGCTTACGAGTTTATGGTCGTGGTTCAGACGCCAATGCCTTCTGAAGTTCTTGCCGCTTACAGAAGGAAGTTTCCGGAAGTCAGGATCACCTTTGAGTTTGACAAACTTACGAAGTCGCTTAACCTTTCCTTTCTTCCTCGGCTTTATGTCTTGAAGAATGGACGTTTAGTTTTCATTCAACATCCAATGCAGTCTACGGAGGAGTCGCTCCGGCGTGTCCGCGAGGTGCTAAAGTGAAAAAGCCGGACCTCTACAACCTCGGGCCGATTCTTGACTTGTTGATCGCAACCAGCCTCTCGGTTGCGGGAGTGCATCTGCTTGAAATGGAGCTTCGGTGGGCAATGCGCCTCCCGTCAGTGTCGCCTAGCACATACCCTCTTTCCATCGGAGTGTGCTCCTTGCTAGTCTCCGCAATTGTCTTGTTCATCTTGAGGAATGGATTTATACTCTGCCTCTTTGGATGGTTTATCGCTTACCTAATGATTTCAACATTTAGGGGCGACATGTTGTGGA
>CALMEF010000257.1 GCA_937862825.1 uncultured Armatimonadota bacterium | reverse complement strand
CAAGTTTGGGAGGCCTATGGAGGCGGTTCTTTGGCGGTTCAGCCAAAGCCCGATGGCGGATATTACATATGGAGTCACTTGGGACCAGAAGTAGTGAGGTTTGACAGCACGTCCGGCGCCTGGACGGTGTTACCCAAAGTTGACGGTAGCCCAGCTTACGTTTTGGGGAACAACTCCACGGACTCTGCTGGAAACATGTGGATGGTCAAGTGGACCAACGCTACCCTGCATGAGACCGTTCTGGACCTTAGACGACCAGACGGAACGTGGGCAAATGTCCCTCGTGCGCCTTTTGATACGCAGTTCAACGGGGCAAACAGTGTTCGGGGCCAAGGTCCTTCGCAGGCACTATTTGTAGACGGTGGTGGTTCCGTTTGGCGCTATGACGGATTTGCGTGGCAGGCATTGGGAACCTGGACCAATACAACGTACAGTTACGACATTGACCAAGACAGCAGTGGCACCATTTGGGTTTGCGGAATCGGTGGTGCGGCCCGGCGTGATCCGTTCTCGGGCGAGTGGCAACGATACAGAATCACCAACACTTCGCAGTTTGACTTCTTCAATAACGATCTCGTGATCGCAATGGATGGATCGGTTTACGCCGCTGCAAATGCCGGGTCGGGAATCGGTGGTATGACCAAGTTTGATGGCGCCCGATGGACTGGTTGGAATCAGGCGACCTACGGCCTCGGCTTCGATTGGCCGTTCCTAAACGATAACTGCGAGAGCCTTGCAAGCCGAACTTCGAATGGGAGGGTCGTCGTGTCGCCGGCGAATTGGTCGTACGGCATTCATGAGTGGGACGGCACCCAGTTTCAGCCGTTTCCGGATTTTGGCGGTGCTGAGGAGATGGTTGAAGACTCGCTTGGCAGACTGTGGGCAATGGGAGAATACTACAGCCTTGCGTACTACAACGGGTCGTCCTGGGTTGACGTTGGAATCGCGGGATGGGCGGATAAGCTCGTTCGCGATCCGGATAGACCCGGATCGGTTTACGCGCTGACCGGCAACGAGATCAAGCGTACCGACGGGACGATTTCGTTTTCTCGCTCGATTGAAGACTTTCCCGAACTTGACGACCAAAGCGACCAGTTTCACGGTATGGCGGTTGACCGAAATGCCATCGTATGGCTTGGTGCGGGAACCATCGGCCTGCCTGGAACAGGCGTTCTGATTCGGCTTAACACCAATACTGGCGCCTATACGATGATTCGTGAAGCAGACGGCTGGTTGTTCCCTGGGCAATACGTGATGCCTCTAGGCGTATCACCAGATGGTCGCGTTTGGATGCAGTACGACTCTGAGTATTTGGTGGCTCTGCGGGGTCTCTGCTGGTTTGACGGTACGCGATCCGGATTCTATCCAGCACCTCCGTTTGGCGACCCGCAGTGGGGCGGACTTCCCCACGCTGGCATTCTTGACATGGAGATCAAACCACTACGATTTGGCTACGAGTTGTGGATGAGTTGCGCGAGTCGAGGGATTGCTGTGCTGACGGTTCGGACCCTGGGTGGCGGTCGCCCCCGCTAGTGGATATGGGCGAGCCAGGAGAGGCTCGCCCATCGAGTCTGACAGTTAGAACTGGACCTTGACGGATTCGCGTGCTGCCGCATCCTCGAGTTCGAAAAGTTCCTTGGGCTTGAAACCACCCATTCCAGCGAAGATGCTTGACGGGAAGGTTTCGGTTTTGGTGTTATAAGCCGTGACGATGTCGTTGTAGTACTGTCGAGCAAACGCGATCTTGTTCTCCGTGCTCTTCAGTTCTTCCTGAAGCGACAACATATTCTCGTTGGACTTGAGTTCAGGATAGGCTTCAGCGAGCCCAAAGATACCGGTTAGCGCGGCACCAACAGCGGCTTCTGCTTGCGCCTTCTCCTTGACCCCATTGGCTTGCAATGCCATGTTACGGGCTTGGATGACGCGCTCCAAGGTGTCACCTTCATGCTTCATGTACGCCTTGACCGTCTCCACAAGATTCGGAATCAGGTCATATCGACGCTTCAACTGAACGTCAATCTGGCCCCAGGCGTTTGCGGTTTGTTGGCGTAGCGACACGAGAGAGTTGTACATCCCGATCGCCAGGACCAACAGAAGGACCAAGCCGCCAATGACTACGTACATCATAGGTTCAATGTTCTCCGATTATCGTCTACGGACGGTTATCCACCCGGGTTGCGATTCGCTTTAGTGTAACAGGATTCGGATCGATACCCGCCTTATCCGTAAAAACAACGGTGTCTTTATCTGAGGCACGCACCTCAATGACCTGCTCTCTCTCAGGTGGGAGCGGCTGGTCCACCACATGGGTAACGATCAACTTGAGGACACCATTTTCTACTCGGGTTCTGCCCGACTTGGGAAGTCCCCCCTCAACCAGGTCAAACATTCCGTTGGGCTTCACCACCAAATCCACTTTGCCCAACTGGTAGGCGATATCTCTGCTGGCCTCGTCGGGCGAGGGAATATTGCGACTCCCACGCCAGTGGCCTTGGTACGGAAAAGGGGTTCCGCAGCCTAACAAGAATACGAGGCAAAGGCTCCCGGATATAATTTTGCCAATGCCGACCATTTCTCCCGAAGTCTACACCTCGATGGGTTTGAATGATTTCGAATACGGGAGGATTCTTGAGTTGCTGGGCAGGGAGCCCACCCTTACTGAGTTGGGAATGTTCGCGGTGATGTGGAGCGAGCATTGCGGCTACAAATACTCGCGGCCCGTGCTTGCCTATTTCAAGAAGTACAAGGAGGCGATGGAGGGAGAAGGCCTCGAGAATGCTGGCATCGTCGATATCGGGGATGGCCTTGGGATCACGATGAAGATTGAGTCCCATAACCACCCTTCGGCGGTTGAACCGCACCAAGGTGCAGCAACGGGTGTGGGCGGCATTATTCGGGACATCTTGACCATGGGTGCCCGCCCAATAGCATCGCTTAACTCGCTACGATTTGGTCCGATTCGAGATGGTGAGGAGGATGCGTCGATCGTCGAGCGAAATCGTTATCTGTTCGAGCACGTTGTTGAAGGGATTGGGCGTTATGGAAACTGCGTCGGTGTTCCGACCGTTGGCGGCGAGGTTGTTTTTGATCGTCGTTACAGTGGCAACCCGTTGGTGAATGCCATGTGTGTTGGCCTGTTGAGATTGGACGAAGTGACAACCGCCGCAGCCGCGGGTGTAGGTAACCCAGTTATTTACTTGGGTTCGGCAACTGGGAAAGATGGGATTCACGGAGCCACGTTCGCCTCGGATGCCTTGGGGGAGGACAGCGAGGAAAAACGCCCGAACGTTCAGATTGGCGATCCGTTCGCGGAGAAGTTGCTGATTGAGGCCACGCTTGAGGCGCTGAAAACGGGGGCGATTGTGGCGATTCAGGACATGGGTGCCGCTGGACTAACATGCAGCACGATTGAGATGGCCAGCAAGGGCGGAGTGGGAATGAAGGTCAATCTTGACCACGTGCCGATGCGTGAGAACGACATGACGGGTTACGAACTCATGCTGAGCGAGAGCCAAGAGCGAATGTTGGCAGTGGCGGCGAATGGACGCGAGCACGAAGTTATTGACATTTTCAGGAAGTGGGGTCTGAAGGCAGAGGTCATCGGACATGTGTCTGAAGGCAACACCGAGGTAACCCGACATGGCGTGGTTGAAGCGTCTGTGCCAGCGGCGTTGCTGACCGATCACTGTCCAACCTACACCCCCGAGGCGGTTGTGCCGGACTACTATCGAAGTGCCGTCGCATTTGATATCTCCACACTGCCAGTGGCTGAGCCACACGGTGCGCTCCTGAAGTTGCTCTCATCTCCGAACATTGCATCAAAGCGTTGGGTGTTTCGACAATATGACCAGCAAGTTCAGACCCAAACGGTGATCCTGCCCGGCGGTGGCGACGCCGCCGTTCTAGCGCCCCGCGGCACAACGAAGGGGATCAGCGTTTGTGTGGATGGAAACGGTCGTCAGGTCTATTTTGACCCTTATGTGGGCGGTCAACTTGCGGTTTGCGAGGCGGCCCGCAACGTGGCTTGTACAGGGGCACGACCCGTTGCCGTAACGGATGGGCTCAACTATGGCAATCCGCAGCGACCCCATGTCTACTGGCAGTTTCGCGAATCGGTCAAGGGTATTGCCGACGCCTGCGAGACCATGGGCACGCCGGTAATCAGCGGGAATGTGAGTTTCTACAATGAGAGCGAGTTAGGCGAGGTTTTGCCAACACCGTTGGTTGGAATGCTGGGCGTTTTGGACGACTCATCCAAGGCAGTCGGAATCGCACCAACCTCGGAGTCAGGCTCCATCTTTCTCGTCTCTGTTATGAGTGTGGAGGTACGCCAAGGTGGCCTTGGAGCCACGGAATTTCTTCATGAGGTGCACGGAATTGACAACGGCGTACCAACGGCACCAGACGTTGAGGGTGAAAGGCGACTTTGCGATTTTCTAGTTCTTGCAGCATCCTCGGGGAACTTAGAGTTTGCCCATGATCTTAGCGATGGAGGTCTGGCAGTTGCGGCGGCGGAGGTCGCTTTGGCAGGAGAATGCGGTCTCAACCTACAAGTCTCTCACCAGGTCCGGCAAGATTCGCTTTTGTTCGGAGAAGTACCCGGCAGGGTTCTCATCGGGATGACGGAGGAAGATAGCGGGATTCGTGAATCGGCAGAACGGCACGGCCTTACCTTTGAAGCCATAGGCACTTGGAGCCGCCGCGCCTCAACGCTGACGATCAACGAAACCAGTTGGACGCTTGATCATCTTAGGAGCGCCTATGAGAACTCGATTCCGTCCATCATGGCCGGATGAACCGTCTAATCAAATTGAGGAACGTGAACGCGCCTTTTGGCGTCGTAGTCAGTGATTTCTACCGATGATTAAGGTTATGAGAGTTTTCGCAGTGGTTTTGGCAGCGACGTTGTTCGCCGGAAGCGCGATGGCGCAAACCGCAGAGGATGCCAAGGTTCAACAGAAGGTTGTCGATGCTGTGGGTGTCTACAAGCAGGGCAAACTTGCCGAATCGCTGAAACTCTTCGAGGCTCTTTATCAAACGCACCCTGAGCACGCCGAAGTGTGTTCGTGGCTTGGATTCTTGTACTTGCGATCCGATAGACCAAAGGATGCGTTGCCGATCTTGGAGAAAGCGGCGACGAAGAAAGTGAACGATGCCGACGTCTTTAACAACCTTGGCAACGCGTACTTAGCGGTCGAGAACTTGGACAAGGCGGTCGAGTCCTACGAGAAGGTCACCAAACTTAAGCCGGACATGGCCGAGGCTTGGTACAACATCGGCACGGTCCACCTGAGAAAGAAGGCGTTCGACAAGGCCGTCCCTGCTTACATTAAGGCTGCCCAACTTAAGCCCGAAGATGCCTTCACCCACAACAACCTGGGGGTGGCGTACGAGAGCCTCAACGATCATACGAGCGCTTCGTCGGCATTCATGAAGGCTTCTGACCTTCGCACTGACAATAAGGTCTTTGCTCGAAACGCCGGAATGGCTCTAATCCGAGTTAAGAAGTTGCCGGACGCGGCCAAGTACTTGGAGCGCGCGCTGAATGCAGACCCCAAGGATCAGACGGTCCTTACGAACCTCGCGGACACTTACGCGAGACTTGGGAAGAATGCGGATGCCTTGCGGGTTTACGAGTCGGTGGCCGAGGCACAAAAAGACAACGCGTCAGTTTGGTTTAACCTCGGCGTGCTTCGAAGCCAATCACAAAACTTCGATGGCGCGGAGGCGGCTTACAAGCAAGCGTACGAACTCAACCCAAACGATCCAGACATTCTGAACAACTATGGGCTCTTGTTGTTCAAGCGAAGCAAGTTCAAAGAATCGGCCGAGGTCTTTGAAAAGCAGTTGGCATTGAACCCGACAAACGTGAACACGAAAGTCAATCTCGCGGCGGCAGCAAGCAAATCTGGGGGAGAAGATCGCGCGATTGAACTTTGGAAAGAGATTATCCGCGCAGAGCCCAATCGAATCCCAATTCGGATCCTCCTTGCTAACATGCTCTGGGAGCGGGGCGATTCTGAGGGTGCCCGTTACCACTACTCGATGGTAGTTCAGTCGGACAAGACAAACGTTGACGGTTTGAACGGGATGGGTCTCTACCATCTTTCAAAGTCGAAGTTGAACGAGGCCGAAGCGAGTTTTCGTGCGGCCATAGCCTCGAACAGCAGGTTTGTCCCCGCTTACAACAACTTGGCGGTCACTTTAGAGCGATTGAACAAGCGTCCAGATGCCATCAAGGTTTTGGAACAGGCGATGAAGATTGATCCTACGAACAAGGAAACCAAGGCAAACCTTGAGCGAATGAAAGCGGCGGGGTAAAACCGCTAGCGTGCGCATTCACTTAGTGGTCAACACGCATCGAGCGGATGCGGTTGAGGCTGCCCGTGAATGTACCGAGTGGATTCGGGCTCGAGGCGTGGCCATGGCCGCGGATCGGGAATCTGCAGACCTTCTTGGATTACCTCCCTTGGCGGGCGATGAACTCGGAATCGCAAGCCTCATGATTTCCTTTGGAGGCGACGGGACGCTCATTCGCGCGGCTCACATGTGTGCTCAGCACCGAACGCCGATTTTGGGCGTGTATTTTGGGCGCTTCGGGTTCGTTACGCAGTGTAAACCAAGTGAACTTGGGGTAAGTCTCAGCGAGTTCTTCGACGGGAAAAGCAAGTTCGAAAACAGGATGATGCTTAGGGCGGATTTGGTTCGGGCTGGCGAAACGGTCACTACACTCCACGCCCTCAACGAAATTTCGCTCCAGCGCGACATCGCCGCACGCATGCTGAGTTTTCGGGTGGTCGTCGACGGGCGAGAACTGACAAACTACCCGGCAGACGGAGTGCTTGCCTCAACCCCAACGGGTTCGACCGCATACAATCTTTCGGCGGGCGGTCCCATTCTCGATCCGCATGTTGAGGCGATCGTCGTCGCAGCCATTGCGCCCCACACACTTAGCGCGCGACCGCTTGTATTAAGCCCTAACGCGAAGATTGAGTTGACCGTGCAAGCAATGGGCGATGCCGTCCTTTCTGCGGATGGTCAAAGCCGCTTACACCTTCTCAGCGGCGACGTTTTGAGCATCACCCGATCAGAACGAGTGACCACCTTGGTAAGCGTCGACAGCCATGATTTTCTGGTGAAACTGGGTGAGAGACTATTTTGGAGCCAGGGGCTTGGGGGAAACTGGGAAGCGTGAATGTTCTCGAAGTCCGTGATGCCCGCGTGGAGTTTCAGTCGCCGGGAGGGGTCGTTCGTGCACTTGATGGCGTTTCGTTGGATGTTCATGAATCCGAAATCGTTGCCGTCGTGGGCGAATCTGGGTGTGGCAAGACAACCTTGGCGCGGGCCGTTCTCGGACTACAACCGTTGGCAGCAGGCACGATCAATCTGCTAGGACAGAGCGTTGATGGAGTTTCCGCCGGGGTTGCAAGCAAGGTAGGAATGGTTTGGCAAGACCCTTACGCTAGTTTGAACCCAAAGTGGAAAGTTTCCCGCGCGGTGGCTGAGGCAGCCTCGGTTATTGGCCAGTCGGTCAATCCCAGCGAGATATTCAAAGAGGTGGGGCTGGATGACCGATTCCTGGACCAATACCCGCACCAACGGAGGGGGGCGCAGCGCGAGCGCGCGGGGGTTGGCCTTCCCTTGGAAAAAAAACCGCCACTGGTGATCTGCGACGAGCCAACCGCAGCGTTGGACCTCAGCATCCGGGCTCAGATTCTCAACTTGCTGAAGGACATTCAGCGGTCAAGGCGATGTTCATTTTTGTACATTTCGCACGACTTGATGACGGTCCGGTTTCTGGCTGACCGCGTTGCGGTGATGTACCTTGGACGAATCGTAGAGGAAGGTCCGACAGAGGCTATCTTCTCCTCACCACGTCACCCCTACACCAAGGCACTTATGGATTCGGCACCAACGCTTGATGTGCTTCACCATCTTCCTGATGCCCTACCAGGCGAGATTCCTGATCCCAGAACCCGCTTTGAAGGCTGCCGATTCGCTGGGCGGTGTGCTTTTGCTTCTGAGTTGTGCGCAACTGATCCGGGGAGAACCGAAGAATCCTCGAGCGATGGGGCGATTCGGGCCTTCTATTGTCATCATCCGTTAAGGGATGTTGAAGCCATCGCAGTTGGTTGATAGCCGTGTAGTACAATGTTAAGACCGCAAAGGATTTGCGGCCAACCTTTCGGCAATGGAATCGCCAAACTACGCGCGACATGGGTTCGCTCAGGAAATGAGCGAATTGGAACACGATCTCCTTGAGATGGGCTCGCGAGCCGAGTCAATGATTGGTGGTGCCGTTTCATCCTTGGTTTCGCTGGATAGCGCCCATGCGTTCGAAGTGATTCAGCGCGACGACGAAATTGACGAGCGCGATTTGGCCATTGAATCGAAGTGCCTTCGACTCTTGGCCCTACAGCAGCCCATGGCCAGTGATCTCAGGGTCATTGGAACGGCGATGAAGATGATTACCGACATCGAGCGAGTTGGTGATCTTGCCGTGGACATCGCCAAGATTGGTCTTAAGATTGACAAGGAACTCGGGCACACGGATTACGTTGACTTGCCGCGAATCGCTGGCTTGGCGCAAGCGATGTTCCGCGGTGCCCTCGAAGCCTTCGTCCGAAGGGACCTCGAGTTGGTCAAATCGGTTTGCGCGCAGGACGATGAGGTTGACAACCTCTACCGTGAGTTGCGCGGTCAGATTCACGAGAAGATGCGAACCGACCCTGACCAAGTTGTTGCGGCGAGTTGGATGTTACTGGCAATCCACCACATTGAGCGCATTGCGGACCACGCCGTGAATATCGCCGAGCGTGTTTCGTTCATGGTGACGGGGAATTTAGAGCAGATCGCGACTTCGCACCGCTCGGACCTGCCTCACGCCTGAGGCGGTATTCTCATGCTGTCCCGCCCCGGTAGCTCAGCGGATAGAGCAACTGCCTTCTAAGCAGTGGGTCGTGAGTTCGAGTCTCGCCCGGGGCGCCATGATTTAGTATTCCAATGAATGGGATCGGTCACGTTCCCGACGAACAGCCGTTTCCGCTTATGGAAGCGGTTGCGATATCACGTAGGCTACGCGTACCGCTCGGAGTTTGACTTGACTGGATGCGGGAAGGTCTACTCTAACGTAGTAGCTGAACAGTACATTGTTTACCGTGTAGGAAGCAAACCGGGACTCGAATACGATTTGCGCTGAGTTTGCGGAGATGGGCATTAAGGTAACGTTGGTACGGTTTGTGTTGTCGATTCGATTAGCCCAGATTTCGAGACGAGCATCTTCATTCCCATCGATATCGAGAACATAGGCCCGCACCTCGCCGATCACCGCTCCTTGAGGCAAGTGTAGCGGTGCAATCGCCTGTGCAGGGGTAACGACCGAAGCGCTGCTCACGAAATCTTCCGTGGTTGTGATGTTTCCCGTACTTGTCCTTTCAAAGTCCGCTGGATGCAATGTGACGTAACGTGTTTCGGATTCAATGGACAGGGAGGTCGCGTGTAAGTTGCCGTTGACCCTTAGTCGACTGGCACCGGGATCGACTCCGACTCCGATATTGCCAGAAAACACATTGTTGGCGTTCAACTTTGGTACGTTGCTGGAGAGTCTTGCATCATTTACGGTGCCCGTCGCCAGTGACGAAGCGTTCAGGGACGTGATGCCGGAACCTGGACCAGCGATACCATTATTGCTTATGATCAATTTCTGACTACCGTTCACTGCGAACGAGTGTTGTTGAGCGACGCTTGAATACGTGTAGATTATGTCTTCGGTAGTCGCGTCTGCAAAAGCGAGGGACGAACTTGTTAGTCTGATCCCAGAGTTCGACGAATCAAACACACTCAAACCACCGGCCAGGACCTTGCCAGTCAGGTTCACGTGGCCGTTCTGGGCGATGCCAGGAGAGACCATTTGAAGACGCACCAAAGAGACCGCAGGAGTTTGCCCGGCTGTGACCGTGGCTCCTCCAATGATCAGGCTGGCGAGTAGGATTGCTGCAAAACAGGCTGAAATGCGCATGGGTATGCCACTAACTGTACATCAGGTCAGTTGGATTCAACCCTAACTTTCGATAGGTTTACCTTTGCAGCCGGCCCAAACAATTGCGCATTCCAAGGCCTTGAGAGGACTTGCACGCGCTCGACGGGCCACCAAGGGTGGGCTGGACATGCAACATGCTCCACAATGACAACTGTCCTTCTGGTCACTAGGCTCAGACGCCGCATAAGTTGCTTCTTGCCGAGCACGGGCTTCGCTCAGACCACCCCGTTACTTTTCGTACGCCACACCCACAGGGTGCCTTGACGCTCGGACGAGGGCGCTTCGCTTCACCAGGCTGAACCAGAAGCCGCCACCTCTGCCTTCAGCAAACTGCAGTCAATGTAGATTGTCAATCTACTAATAAAGTAGTAGATTTTTCTGGTATCTGTGTTATCATTGGTCTAGTCATATCTAGTGGAGGGACTATGAAGACTATACTAAAACTATTACTACCCCTGTTGGCTACATCTCTTGCACACGCGCAAGATGTCAACTCGACTTTAGCCCAATCGACACACCGCCAGGCTTCAAAGGCGTTACTAGAGAATCCAAAACTGGACCACAATCCATATGCAGTTCTCTTGAAATTTGCTCCAGAGGCGGCGAGTCCTCAAAGGACACTTGTGCGAACTTTCGCTGGTGTTACGACGCTCCAGAGTTACTCGCTCGTTCCAGGCTTGGAACTTGTCGCCACAAACGGTCTCGAACCAAAGGAAGTGGTGCGGACCTTGAAGGACCTTCCTGGAGTGGAATACGCAGAACTTGATGTTGTACTCCGGTCGGCACAGAATCAACTCTTTCCTGTGGATGCTATTGCTGCAAACTGGGGATTGCACAACTTCGGCCAAGTAATCAACGGCCGTCAGGCAACGGCTGGCGCAGATGTCAATGCGCCCGAGGCATGGTTCGTCCAGACCGGAGACCCCAATGTGACGGTTGCGGTCATTGATGGCGGGGTTCAGTGGACTCACCCCGGCATTGACGCCAACATCTGGAGAAACCCCGATGAAATTGAGGGAAATGGCATCGATGATGATGGCAACGGTTATGTTGATGACATTCGAGGATGGGATTTTTCTGCAGGTGATAACGACCCCATGGATGAGGATGGGCATGGAACCCACGTTGCCGGGACCATCGGCGCGGAAGAGGCTTCAACTGGTGCGGCAGGTGTTGTTGGCATGATGTGGTACTGCAAGGTCGTGCCGCTCCGCTTCTTGAATGCCAGCGGTAGCGGCTGGATGTCAGATGCGGCCCTGTGCATTCAATATGCTGTTCAGAAGGGTGTTAAGGTCTCAAACAACAGTTACGGATATGGCACCGGAAGTGTGATTCAAGCGCTTTACGACGCCATAAATGCTGCAAAGGCTGCCAATCACCTCTTCGTAGCGGCTGCTGGCAATGGGGGTTCGGACGGAGTTGGCGACAACAACGACGGAAACAAGAAATACTATCCGGCCTCTTACGACTTGGACAACATCGTTTCGGTCGCGGCGATCGATATGAACGACCAACTCGCTTCATTTTCAAACTATGGAGCAAACAACGTTGACATCGCTGCACCGGGAGTCTATATTCTCAGTACATACCTTCTTGAGTGGACACCAGGAGCCTGGCAGCGCTATCTTGACGGTACGTCAATGGCAGCACCACATGTTGCCGGAACGCTTGGTCTCATGTTTACCGAGTACCCAACTTGGAGTTATCAGCAGATCAAGTCCAGGTTGATTGCCACGGCGAGGCCAACGCCAGCAATGAATGGTAAGTGTGTTTCTGGAGGAGTTGTTGACGCAGGAAATGCCCTAGGCAATCCGGCCATTGCTCCACCGGCACCGCCTTTGGCACCGAGTGCTCCAACGCTGACGAAGTCCGGATCTGTCGTTACGATTCGGTGGACAGACAACTCAAGCAACGAAACTGAGTTCAATATCCAGCGCGAGACGAAGTCGGGCAACAGTTGGGTTAGCCAGACAAATCTGCCTAACGTGGCCGCGAACACCACGTCAACGACCAACTCACCAGGGGTTGGTACGCACCGCTATCGCGTACGAGCATCGAACGAAGTCGGTGCGTCGGCTTGGTCGAACTGGACTCAGATCAAGTTGTAACCTACACCTTCGCCTCCACTTCGATACTCGTCGTGGAGGCGAAACTTCGTTCGGAATAGAAGCGGATGTTAACCGCTACTCCGGTGGCTACTAGTGCTTCTTGCTCTTGAGTGCCTTTGCCACGCTATCGGGTACGAGGACCGTGTCAATCACGTGGATGACGCCGTTGGTGGCACCGATATCGGCCTTAACCAATCCGCTCTTGTTGAACTTCACGGTGGTTCCCTTGATCATGACGTGGATGTCGGAGCCTTGAACGGTCTTAGCCTTAAGACCATCCTTGAGGTCGGTAGACATGACCTTGCCTGCGATGACGTGGTAGGTCAGGACTTGGGTGAGCAGCTTCTTGTCATTGGTAAGTGCGGTCACTACTGACTTGGGCAACTTTGCGAATGCAGCGTCGGTTGGAGCGAACACTGTGAATGGGCCCTTGCCCTTCAAGGTTTCGACGAGTCCGGCATCGGTGACCAACTTCGCGAGGGTCTTGAACTGGCCGGCACCGACTGCGGTGTCAACGATATCTTTCTCTGCTTTAGCAAATGCAAATGCGCTGACGAGCGCGAAACCAGCGAGTGTAATGGCGATCTTCTTCATGAAATTTTCCTCTTTGTGTCGTTTCGACATTCATCACTACGCAATGATGTTTTTGACAGTTAGCAGGAAATTTTCAGAAAATCCTGGACTCGTCTACGACTTGGTTAGAAAGAGAGCGAATTTGGCGAGAACTGCCCAAGTCGCGAGAAAGGCGATGACTTCAAGAGAGAACGAACCAAACTTGAAGAAGAACTCGCCCAGCACGAGAGAGACCATTCCTGTCGCGCCGATGACAAGGCGTTGAGTTAGGACTTCTTTGGCGACAACGCCTTCGAGTTGCTTCATGGTGAACAAGTATAGCCCCAGGGCGGACCACGCAAAATTCATGTTTCCCTGCACGGAGTAACACATTTTTAACGTTCACGCTTCATAATCTTAGTGTAAGTTAGCCGAACGTCCGCAGCGGTGGCCTTGGATGGCAGTTGGTGCACGGAAGCGCCAAGAACGGACACGACAGCCTATGAAAAAAGCCTTCACCCTCATTGAACTGCTCGTGGTCATCGCGATCATTGCGATTCTCGCCGCGATCCTCTTCCCTGTCTTCGCCCAAGCAAAGACCGCTGCCAAGAAGACGGCTGCGATCTCGAACGGCAAGCAAGTTGGTTTGGCGATCATCCAATACATGGCTGATCACGACGACACTTTCCCGCGAAACGACGACTGTTCGCCGAGTTCGCTCAATCCTGCTCTTCGCAACCGTGCGTTCAACGCCACGGGTGCAGGATGCACGGCTGCTCCGTTTTACAACCGAATGAACCACTACTCCTGGCACAAGTGGATTTACCCCTACGCCAAGAACGTGGACATGTTCTTCCACCCTGCGATCGGCAAATACGATCCGCAAACATCTTCGTGCCCAGCCGGTCAGTGGTCGGACTGCGGACAGATCATGGGATCGTTTGGAATCAATCTTGCGTTGACTGGCGCTCTCGATACTTACAATCGAGCACCGGGCAGTACAGGTCGCTTCCGCAACTCTTGGATGGGCGGAACAACCAGTGGGATTCCTGATGTAGCCGGTGCCATGCTCCTCGTTGAGTTGGTTAACCCGAGCATCAACTTTGCCCCGGTCTTCTTGGACTCCTCTACTGGAACTGAGTCACGAACCGCTTATCCCGTTGCTATACGAGAAATGTGGGCACCTTACCTCTACAAGACCGACGCCAACTGCAACCCGACGACCGAAATCAACGGCGCGAACATCCCCTTCGCGGGCTCCATCAACCTCGGATTTACCGATGGTCACATGAAGACCTATCCGGTGGGCAGATTCATGGCTGAAACGCCGAGCGCAGCGGAATACACCGTATCTTCGCGACCGGCTTGCGGCCTTGGTTCTGGTGGTTGGACGATCAACTCGAAGCCAGTGTGGACCAAGTCGTGGCCCCTGTGGGCATTGGAGTATTGATGCGACGAGTCATCTTGTTCGCCCTAATCGGTGCGCTCTTGGTCGGCTGTGCCAGTTCTGGCACGAACGCTGATCGCGCAGGCGAGATGGCAGATATGGAAAAGCGCGTGAATGCGCAGGCTCTCAAGGATAATCCTCCGCCTCCTGGCGAAGGTCCGAGCAACTAGAACAAAGGAGAGACGCCCCTGGCCAAATGGTCCAGGGGCGTTTTTTCATGTTTACCGACGGCGGCGGCGAAGGAGTGCAAATGCCCCAACCGCGATGACAGCGATACTAGATGGCTCCGGCACAGTGCCCATGTAGTTCTGGTTTCGGTTGTTTGCATTGCCGTGGCTAACTGCCTGGAACCAGTTGGCATTGCTACTGGTGTTTCCAAACGATGCGGCGAGATAGGAGTTGGTTTGGGTTAGTAGCGAACCTGAAGCGCTACTCTTGAACGACCCTGCGTCAAGACCATCACCGTTGTCATAAACTATGTCCCACACTGCGAGTTGAAGCGCGGCACCCTTCATGTTTGAGTTGACGCTGGAAGCCTGATCATTGAAAAGCCATGCTGCCCGGGTCGCGAAAGGTCCTCGATCTTCGATGGGACGAACATTGACTTGATACGAGGAGCCATTGCCGTTCCAGTGATCTAGATCAACGCAGACACCCAAGAACTGGGGACCTCCATCCAGTGAGACATTCGCCAAGCCGGCACCAACGTTCATGCTGTTACCAGCGTAGTTGATTGACACTGCCTGGCTCTTGCCGGACACAAGGCCGTGGAATGTGAAGAGTGCAGCACGGGAAACTGCTGCCGAAAGGATAAGTGATGAAGTGAATAGGAGTCGAAAGTTTCGCATGATGAATCTCCGTGATTAGAGATTCATGCAACTCCTATACCAAAACTAATAGCGACAATGAATGCACGTGTAGTTGCCAGTTTGCCTGGCAACTACACGCTCAACAACTACCTTCCGAGAGGCACAGGTGTAAACCTTGGTGCAATGGTTTGGAAGAAGATGTCCGAACTGGAACCGCGTGTGCTTGTCCAAATCAGCCAAATAAGTCCAGGTCGACGTGCATTCGGGTTCACGTTATCAAACGGGTCAAGGAACGTGGTCATCTGGGACTCATTCACTGCCTGCTCGATTGGAACCGGTGCTTCGAGTCTCTCCGTTCGGAGAGAGACCACGGCGTTGTTTACCGTGAGCCCAGCAATCGGTGTTCCGTTGGCCTCGTCCACGCCTGTGTAGGTGACTGAAATGGTTCTGCCCTCGTCCGCTGCTGTAAAGTAGATTCGCCCGTTGGCTGGATCCACCTGGTAGAACGAGGTCGCCCCATTGACGTTGATGCTTGTCACGGCGCCATTTGCTTGCGTGTGCACGCCTGTCGGCAGTTGCACAGCAAAGCGGAACGTCTGCATGTAGGATCGAGCAGTTTGACCGGCACCACCTGCTGCGCGGTTATACGTCACAACGAAGCGGCCCGGGCGAACCTGGTCAGCCGGTTGAATTGCCGTGTTGGATTGTCGGGCCCAGTAGGAGAAGTCTCCGATGAGGCGCTCATCAAACACGAGCGACGGTGTGGTGTGGCTTCCGGTTTGTCCGCCAGCGTTGAGTCTCAAGAAACGAGCGGTGTACGTAAGAAGAACCCGTGCATTTCGATTCAACGGCGCAGAGTTCATTCTGACGGTGCCGATATGCGGGTCGATCGTGACCTTTCCACCCAGCGTGCTCGTGAACGTAATGAGGCCCGTTTGCTGATCGAACTCTCGCGTGTTCGGAACTTCGAGGTTGGTGACAACTCCGTTCTGATCCAAGTCGAGGCGAATCAAGCCGCGTGCATCAAACGAAACGCCACGTGCACGGAAGATGCCGTTCCCTTCGTTTTCAAGGGTCTCCTGATTTCGTCGCGGGAAGTAGACCAATCGGTTGACTGACCCATTGCCGTTGGCAACCATTCTGCCAAGCCAAACGTCGCTATGCGGGCGGCCCTGCAACTTACCATTGAAGACGAGTTCGATGAGTCTGTCGCCAGCGGTTGGATTCGTACCTGCGCCCTGATAAAGGCGCGGGAAAGCAGCCGGTTGTGAGGCCGACTCAAAGCCTTTGCCCACATCCAGGCGACTCACATTGCCCCAGGTAGCACCGTTAAAGTGCGCGTAGTTGATCTGAGCCTTACCGGAGCCAGAACTGGCGAAGAATACGGTGGCCTCATTGCCGACCTGAACAACTGACGGCTTGCCCTTGTTGATTTCGGGATCGAAGTTGAGTCCAACCGGGGCTCCGAGGTTGCCGTTCTGATACGGGGCGATGAAGAGTCGAGATTCGTCAAGCCGACGAGTTGCCGTCTGCTTCTGAGCCGTTCCGATGAACGCCATGTAAGCAGTTGTCTCTGTGGCTCCCGAGTAAGGATTAACAAACCCGAGGGCCGGGAACACTGGCCAGCCGAACTTGCCCGTGCCAGCGACGACGCTTTCTCCACCGCCTGTGTTAAAGAGCGTATCGAGAGGCTGAGTCGGATACGGACCAACCTGTTGGCTAAACCACCTTGCTGGTGAGTTTGGCGCGAACGCGTTAAGATCGCTCAGCGGGCTCGAACCAAGTCCGCCGCCAGGGGTCGCACCGACGAGATTCGTCACGTAGATCCGTGACTCATCGTTCGTGCTCGCATTCAGAGGCTGCGTCGACAGCCAAGCGGGTCGATTGCTGCTGAACGCGACCGCAAGACTGCCCGAGAGCGTGCGAACCATCGATGGTTGTGCGTTTTGGTGCAGGAAGTTGGTTGAGCCCGTTCCAAGCACGCTAGGATCGTCGATCATCGTCGCCGTTCCTGGCGTGAACGAGTTGGTCAATCGCGTCTCACGAGATCGGAAGTTAAGAACGAACGTGGGGTCTGAGAATGGCTCGAGACCGAGGCCACTTCCGTCAACACGGAGGGACTCATTGTTGTTACGGTCTTCAATGACACGCATCAACGCTGAGTACTCACCGACGGGGAAGCCGATCGGAAGCGAAACCGACACAGTTGGAGCCCTCTCGAGATTGGGTTGCGATGCATCCAACAAAGAGGAAACCACGCCCAAATTCGGATTGTCGCGTCGTCGTGGGTTGATACTCAACTCTGTTGGGAGTCGATCTTCAACGCGCGGCTTCTGAAGCATGACTGAGCCGGTAAAGGCAAAGCGAGAGTCAATATCGCTGTGCAAATGGTAGAGGGTATCAAGCCAAGCGCGCTCATGGTTTCCGGCCGCCCAAACACCCCAAGAGGTGACCGCGCCGCCAGTATCTGTTCCCTTCGCAAGGCGAAGATTGGTTAGATTAACGTTGCCGGGATTTCGAACGGTGAATGCCTTGAACAGCGATTGGAACGCGCCGGTGTATGGACTGTAACTCGTTCCCATCCAGGGCGCCATGGGGTCAAACCCAGTCCCCGCAGCGAGCGAGCCAAGATTGACGTTTGGCGTCGTTACTTCGACCCGCTCATCAACTTGAACACTGGTGCCGAGATTGAACGACCTGAACGCCTCACGTCGTGAGCCGAAGCGTGTCCGACGACCGTCGCCATCACTATCCACGAAGACCTCAAGATAGGCTCCGTAGCCGCCATCCAAGGTGGCACCCGCCGAGTCAGTCATTGCCGAAAGATTCGGCGGTTGGAAGGTAGGCACCTCTACGTTTAGGTCAAACGGGGTACCAATCAAGACTCGAGCGAGAGGGTTGTTCTCGTCAACATTGTTGGGCGGGGTGAGCGTAACCGCGTTGAACAGTGGGTTCTCCGCCTGGCCAAACAAGTCTTTCGTAACTTTAAGTCGCTCACGTCTGATATTCGGATAGTCGAGGCTGTCGTTCGGGAAGTTAACGGGAAGGTCCTCGAAATTGGGGAACGCACCACTGTCCAAAGGTTTGACAACGGCAGTTGTGCCTCCTACCCATTGCAGATCCGAGCGAGAAACGCGGACGTTGTCCAGGCCTCGGCCAGGACCACGCAACAAGGTCATCATGCTTCGATCAACGATACCGACTACTGACGATCCACTTCGACCGTGAGAGATCAATCCAGCACTTGTGCCAAGGAGGGCCTCATTTGATGGTGTGCCCGGAACATCGGCGGTTCCGTTGATATGCGTACCTGGATCAGCACCGGAGACTGAGTGTCCGATTTGCCGTGCCGTATCAACGGTTCCATTGGCAAGATAACGCATGACCAACGCGATCGGATTTAGGATACGGAAGTCGCGCCGTGAGTTCACCGGATTGGGCACGATGTTCTGCGGCTGGCCGTTCAGCGAGGAGGTGTTCACCGAGATTTGAACTTGGCCTACTCCAGGGGGCAGTGCATTGTTGCCTCCGCCCTGCAAGGTGAAAGCGAGTACAACAAATCCATCCAAGTCATAGGCTTGACCGCTGATCGTATCAACGATCTGCTCGATACCTGGATCTGGCATGCGGAATCGACGACTCTCAATCGAGATGTTGCGAATGTTTGCACCCTCGACGCTAAACGCATAGTTGATGATGGGTGGAGGATTCGTAGCGGGGTTTCGGAGATAAGGGAATCTCCAAACGACCATGTACATGGTTTCGCCCCACTCCCACGCGTTTTCAGGTTTTGTAAACTCTGGCAAGGCGCGGAACTGAGAGTACGTGTAGAGTTGCGCCGACTGGTCTGGCGACCTCAGACGGTTGTATTGTTCCTTCGTAACAAACTTGATCTGGGCATCTCGGAAGATGTTTCCAATCGGATTGTTCTCGGTAACGGTCTCCTGTCCCGGAGGGTTACCCGGACTGATGTATCCGGTTCCGTTGTTGTAGTTGTACAGGTAACCGGAGGAATCACCAATCGACATCCAACCGCGTCCAACTGCGGCAGAGGCGACCATCTGGTCGCCCGCCATCACATATTCCCAGTTGCGCCGCGTCCCAAACCGGTTGACCTTGCCCGGGTCCGCATATAGACCTACAAGCCTGCCATCGCTGGTGGGGACCATAATCGTATTGGCCGTTTCAAGCGCACCACTATTGCTCCGCACAATCATGGGAGTAAAGGTCAAGTTGGCCTGAACGCCTACACTCAACTCATTGGTGGTCCAGAGGAGTTCTCCGGTGTCAGCATTCAGTCCGGAGATCCATCGGTTTTCATTTGCCACGAAAACCATGTTCGGAAAACCTCCGCCCATGATTGCAGCAGACACCGTTGCCGGTCCTGAAATGAAGTCGTCGGCACCAATGAAGGCCCCAGAAGGATCCCACTGGCCCGTGCCATTGAATTCCCATTCGACAGCGCCAGTGGCGGCGTTTAGTGAATAGAAGCGGCCCCGATCGTCCCCGGTCTTGACGGTGGTTCCAACGTAAACACGGTCAAACTCGACGGCAGGAGTGGATTCAATCGTTCCAAGAGTGGGTTGAGTTAAGAGCGGAAAAGTCCATTCGACGTCGGTTGTCTTGTTTGGACCAGCAACCGCGTCAAGCGCGTAAACGCGGCCCTGTGCGGCGGGCACGATGATCTTAGGCGATCCGCCAGCATTGGTGAAAGCAACCGATCCATTAAAGGCCCCAAGATTGCTGGCACGCACCGTTGACGGAAAGTCACTCGGATAAGACCACGCTCGGCGCGTAGTGCCGGGTTTTCGAGTCGTGAAGTCGGCATCTCCGCGACCTTCCATTTCGATACAGTAGACGCGTCCGTTGGACGAGCCGATGTACAGGAAGTCGCGACCGTTAACCCTTTCAACAAGGCCCGAACTCAATCCGAATCCGCGAGGCATTTCGGCAATGCCTCCGTCCTCGCTTGGATCGGCATTGGGATCAGTCGTGTTGGCATCTGGAGTCGATGGGTATGTCCAAATGATGTTGGTCGTTCCATCAGGGTTACCCGTTGCGTCCAAGCAGTAAATCCGGCCATTCTCGGCGGCTACGACAACAACGCTCCGCTCAACGACACCCAAGCCAGGATAGTTGACGAGCGCCCTGGTTTGAATCGGGGTTGACGTGATGGCAAGGTTTGATGCGCCGACAAATCGGATCGTATCGGCGATTGACTGTCGACCGGCGTCTCCGGGGTCTGAACTGGCGTTCGTCACATAGACTCGAAGCCGGTTTGCACTTGAGTGCGAAAATCTTCGAGTTCCAATTCGAACCCAGCCTCCGCCCGCATCCTGGTTAATATCGAAGGACGAGAGCGTTCCACCCTCCTCGACTTCGTATCGAACGGCCCGTCCGAAGAGAACTCCGTTGTTGCTTCCCGGTAACCACGCATAGATCTCGTAGTCGCCATCCTCAAGCGTTGGGGAATATTGAACTGCAGGCGCAGAAATAGGATCGCTGGCGTCAACCGGTGCCGAATGATAGTTCGTACCCCGATAGTTGTTGGCCGCCGTTGAGGTCACAAACGGGAGTTGAGCCACAACGCCAGCCGAGGTGTTGTCCTGCTCAACGGCTTCTTCCGACTCGGCAGCAGGGGTGAAAGACCATCGCTTGGTGCCATTGTCAAAGAGATAACTCGTGACCACTCCAGTCTGGATCGTCACGTTTTCGCCCTCACGAACTCCTGTTGAGTTCTTGTTAACCGCCGCAACCGTGCGCACTTCGGCACCAGGGTTGGAAGGATCAAGCGAGGCGATGATCGGCGACGCACTGTACGAACCTTGATCTGGGATCGCACGGGCCGCATCTGCATAAACCAAGGTGGTGTAGGGAACGTCGCTTAGATTGCCGTTGCTATCCCGAGGAACGGTGTTGTGCAATCGAATCTGGATGGGCGTTGTGCCGTCGTAATTGAACAGCCGATTCGTCTGTCTTCCGCCGTTGCCAAGTCGGACCCATCCGGTCCCACCTGCATAGGTGTCAACGACATCAATCCAGACTTTCGAGCCACCGTAGATGATCTCGTACACGTGGTAGCGCTGCGGAAACAGCGAGGTTCCGCCAATCGGGTCAAAGGTTGGCCCAATAGGAAGATAAACAAAGAGCGCATAGTTGCGGCTAACCCGCTCCGTTGGGTCGGCTGGCTGAATCAGCCATGTATGAATGTTAGTAGGATCGCCACCGTTCGACTTGACTCTTGGGTCATCCCCAGGCGCCGACGGAACGGTCGTTGCATAGCGATAAGCAGCGGGATATGCCCCCCCACTCAGAGCCGCTTGCAGGGTGTCATCCCCCGAGAAATCGTCCTCCAAGGTCGAGACAAACTGGGGATAGTAGGATTGCCGAGCCTCATCCTCCTGGTTTGGCGTAATCCACGTGCCAACGGTGTTGACTTGGGAAGGGCTGAGGTTATCCCGGACGAGAACACTGGCTTGAACACCGTCATTCAAGTTCGGGGTCCACCAACGCAAGTTGGCTGCGCCCGGTCCGCTTGGAATGGGCAAACTATTCTTGCCCGTTCTGGAACTTCCACCCTTGAGGGCAGAAAAGTCCTGCACGAACGCGACCGACGCACCGGCGGCGAGCAACAAACCAAGTGCCCACTTTGCGGCTAAACCTCTTCGCATCATCTTCATCTCAACCAAAAATCTCCATTTCAACGCCGATCTGCATAGACCGGCAAAACAATCCCGCGGGCGCCTTGCACCGGCGGCAACAAGAACTTGACGCTAAGGGAACGGAACCCTAGGTTCCGCTTGGTGAACCCGAAGCCATCTGGCGCGAGTCCACTTGAATCGATATCACCATCAACCTGAATCACCTCGCCCGTAAACTCGCGCCACGGATCGGCAGGTAGATTCTTTCGGTACGCACCGTGATAGCCATTGACGATCAGGACTTCGCCAGACTCCAAGCGTCGCGCATAAGTCGGTCGGAAGTCCATCGGATTGTCGCCAGTCGGAATATCAGAACCATTGCGCCGAAGCGCTTTGTAGGCTTCCCGGGTCATCATCCACTGGGCGGTCCAGTTGCCGCCTCCGGTATCGACCACTTCGTAGACGCCCGACGAATCGGTGAACATCACCGACAACTGGGTCTGAGCACCCACGATCACGTTCTTAAGCGTCACCGAAGACAAGTTGCCAATCGTCTTTGATCGCAAGTTGCGAGCCGGCGAAAGCCACGAGCCAGAGGCATCGTCCCAATAAATGTTTGCTGGTAGCGCAGGAACCTGAATCTGATTGATCACCTGCGAGTTGGCACCATCAAAAATGACCACGCCGCCATTGCCATCCTCAGTTGTTCGAGTGGATGTTGGCGTCGGAGTGTCAAGCCCCGTGTCTGCGCGAGTCGGAAGGGTGTTGCCCAATCCCGCCGCGTAAACATATCGACCGCCACCCGAGTTGTTGGGGATGTAGACCCTTGAAACGCTGTTGTAATCGAACTTGGCTCCGCTCAGCCCTGCCGGGCTGTGCCAATACAGCATGCCCAGCCCTCGCTCCTGCTGACCATTGGCAATGTAGGCCACTGGTTCGCCAACCCGATTGTTCAGGTACGAGTACCGATCCACGATCTCCACGAGGCGCTTGTTGCCTGAGTCGGCAACGAAGTAATGCACCCAATATTCGGATGCAAGGGCGTTAGAGAACGGGTTGGCTCCCGCAGCAACAACACTCGTGTAGACAATGACGTCTCTTGGGTTGCGGAGGAAGGTTGAATCGTTGGCGGTCATCCCTTCTGGCGTATGCTGCGGATCCAACTTGAATCCTT
>CALMEF010000256.1 GCA_937862825.1 uncultured Armatimonadota bacterium | reverse complement strand
TTGACCCCTTGGAATATCCCCGTCAATACCGAGACGACCCTTGCTATGAACGACCCTGCTGTCCAACTTACCAGTGAAGGTAATCAAGTCTCCCGGCTTGAGTTTTAGAGCGACGTTCTTTGCCGCTGGAAGAAGCGTGGCCGTCACGTATATTCCTTGATCGTTGAAGAAACTGCCCGCGCTGAGGACGATCTTTCCTTTGACGTCCTTAACTCCTATTACATAGGTTGATAGGGTCAGGCTCTTGCCCTTCAGATTCGTCTTCGCTGCGAACTCGTTCTCCAAAAACCTCCTTTCGAGCGCGAGAAGGTCGGCTGGCAGGTTCGCTTGGGTGGTAGCAGTGAAGACCACGGATAGAGTTGATAGGATTGTGTTCACGAGTGTTGATCCCTCCAAATGGCCGCTTCCCCGCGACCGTACGATAGTTTAGCACCTACTACCGGCTTAATCGCGCCAAGTTTTGAAGTCAGTAAAAATTAGGCTAGTGACTACACTGAGGCCCTGCTGCCTCTTCTCACGGTGTCGATATTCCCTTTTCGACGAGCAAAATCCCATGGCCATCCGTTGATTTCTCCAATCCAGCAGCCGTAAATCCATACAACTTGCTCGCAACTGAGTCGGTAATGGCGACTTTACCCACTGGACTTAGAGCCTCAACATGGGCTGCGACATCAATTACACGGGAGAATTGAACTTCTCCCAACTCGCCCTGCACCTCGCCGCAATGGACGCCGATCCGAAGACGGAATGGCACAGGAACTCGACTGACCTTTGAGTTAAACTCTTCAACACGCGCTTGGATCGCAAGCGCACATGCCACTGCGGCTTGACTATCTTCAAAGGCCAAGGCTGCACCATCGCCAGCAGTTGAAAGCACTCTCCCGCCACACTCCTTTGCCTCTTCAGCCAACATTCTTTGGTACTCCCTATAGGTCCATTCAACCTCTAGGGGATCTAAACCCTCCTTCATCTTCGTGCTCCCGGCCACATCTACCACGACCGCAGTGACTTCGCCAGTGTTGGCTCTAAGCATATGCTCTGCCTCCAACAACTCCTCGACAAGGATGTACCTATCTCCGGACCGCACTCTACCAGCCCTGCGACGTGCTCCAAATATCTGTCCCACAGCAATCGCAAGGATCATGAATGGAAGTAGTGGCACAGAAAACCAGAGTATCTGGCTTAAGAGGCCGACTTGCCTATCATTGACATTTCCCGCCATTGCTACGGCGGCGATATGAACACTCGTTGCCGTCAAGAGCCACATTGTTGGCCTGATCTTCTGGCCGGATTGAGTGGCCACGGTGCACCAAAACAGGAACAATAACCCTCCAATAACGTTTTCAACTTTGCCAGGTTTCGTGCTCAGATGGACAACTAGATCAACAGCAAGAAAGCAAGTGAGGAACACTGCAAGCGCCGCTGTTGACTTAAGTCTGATGGTGTCCAACAAGCTGTCGTACCGCGATAAAGCCTCCTTACTGTCAGTTTCCGCAAGGGCCTTGCGAATGTCGAGTGCACGTTGCACGAGCTCTTGTCTTGACGGGTTTGCACGCCTTGCAGTTTCTGAAGACGTGGCACGAAGGTTCACTATTAGCAGAGATAGCGCCGCCAATAGACCGTAAGCGATGCTCCATCCCACTGCGGTCTCTATTGTCGGAATGCCCATCGTAAGGAGCGTCAGCGGGGCACTCAGGATAAGCAACCAAGTCCTTCGAGCCCTATGCCAAGAAGTAACTTTCCAAAAGAAGAGACCCACCCAAATGCAGAAAACGCCAATCGAGAGCGGAATGTGCAGGTCTCTTCTCGGCACTTTTTCCGTTAATGGTACAAGATAAATAAGCGCTGCCCCTTGAAGAACGATCAGCGGAACAGTGGCAGCAACCAGGTGCAACAACCAGTGGCGTGATACGAGTTCTGATAGCATGCGGGCATTTCCACTGAGTGTTTCGCGGAAACCCTTTGCATTCGATGCCCTCTGAACGGGCTGCCTTGACAACGCCGCTGCGGTTGAGAGCACCAAGGGTTCCTCAACCCCGAACCGGCGTGCAAGTTCGGCCAGATCAGCTTTGTCGCCCTCCGCCCTCAGGGCGTTAATCAAGCCTAATATGTCGTCCATCTGTCCCCCTCCTCTGGTGAGCATACTCAGATATGGGGTCGCTTAATTTCCTGACCAACACTCCTAGGAATGCCATGATCTTTGGGAGAACGCTCCGGCTCCCAAAAGGGAACCTTTGGTCCGAGGAACGCTCTGGTGTTTTGTTCTACCTGGCAGTTTTCTACGGCAAGCCTAGCCACTGCGTGTCCGTTTGGGCCTGTTACCTCAAGGGTGCTTTTACCATAATCTTAGCAAGAGTTCTGTGTCCGCTCCGGGAGCTCGTCTTCGAAGAAAACCTTTTCGAGTGCGAGAAGTCGGCGGGCAGGTTCGCCGTCCTTAGCCACACAACCGTAAGACTTAATGCAAGCATTAACCATAGAGCTTCTTCCACTCTTTACGCTTTTCGCTTAGCCAAATCTCGAAAGACCTATCAAGAATGAAAGACAATGCCTCTTTCGCCACGAATGCTGCAATAGGGTCAATTATGCGGCCTTCAAACTCGTCGATGAAGTCAATAACAAAGTCAACTCCTTTTAGCGCTCGCTCGGACCAATCCTTTTCTGCTTTGCTCATAGCAAGATCATTCTTAACCATAGCCTTAACCACACTCTTGATACACGAGGTAAGTATGCCCTTGCTGGCCTCCTCAATGTCCTTATTCAGAAGTGGAACTACTATTTGATCATAGTCTTTCCTGACCTTCTCCACGTACTTGTTCCAATCGGCTAAAGGTGGTCCGCCGACATGCATTTGCTCTAGTACCAAGGTTTCGACTAAGTTCTTCAACTTACTGACAGCACAATCTTTGACTGCGTCGCCGACGGTGTCTAGTAAGTGATCTGAGAAAATTCCAAGCCGCTTGAACATGGCGTCCCAGCTCCAATCATAGGAGACGGCAAATGATTCGGTTTTCACTGGTTCAGACTTAAGGCCATCGATGTCAGTTACAATCAACTCTATATCTATCTCCCCAGCAAAGTTGGTGACGATCTGGTCCATTTGAAACTCAATCGTTGTGACCGCTTTGCCCTCAAAGGCCTTGGTGTGCTTAGTGCCTCTCCAACTCCTTGCCGTCACCTTCCAATCATGATAGACAATTCCCTTCTCACTAGCACTTTCATTATCAGGGTCGTATGAAGCACTCTCAAACACGAACCTTTCGTTAGCTACTGTTCCAATAGCTTTTGGTGTTATAAGGGCAACGGGTGGCTGAGCCACTTCAAATGTCAACTGGGCAAGGTTTGAACTCCTCGCACCATCGTCATCTTCGACAACAAGTCCGACTGTATAGATTCCTGGTTTCTCGGCAAAAATATATACCTTGGTCAACTGTGGCCCAGTGTTAGAGCCGCCCTGTATCTCGACGGTAAACGTATTGCCGGGTGACGAGCCATAGGCGTACCAAGAATATAGTACGATTGTGCCGTCACTGTCGCTGGATTGGTCGCCGGAAATCTCGAAGAGTCCGCCCGGCTCATACTTCCCACTTTTCAGAGACTTTGCTGTGGAACGAATAAGCGTCACAGCGGCAGTTGGCGGTATGTTTTTGTCCTTATTCTGTTCATCATCCTTCTTCTCTGGTGGCTCCTCGGGTTTCTCCTTGTCGGTACCCCCACCTCCACTACCTCCTCCGGCAGCGGCTGGCTTCTCCGTCTCGTGTTCCTCCAGGCCGCCGCCTTGGGCTTTGATTTTCTCCCAGGCTGACTTTGCCAGACCTTGAGTCAGGAACAAGTTGGTTTTCCCGCAGAGCGGCATGTCGATGCCCTCGATGTCATGTTGGCAGGCCTTGCCGAACTCCACGAGCACCTTGTCGTATCCCCCGGAACAGAATCCGGGGCCGTCCGGTGCTGGCGGTGCTGCTACGGGCATGGGGCAAGTGTGATAATCCATGATCGCCCGCCAGACGGGCATGGTCTCAATGAACACAGTCTTGGCGGCCGGGCCAGCCAGCGGAACCGCACCATGAGCCATGAAAGTTAGCCCGACCCGCGCCATGCGGTGCTTGTTTACAAACACCCCAGGCGGGAATGGGGATGGTGTTGGTGGAGGGACGGGCGTTTCCACCTTCTTCTTTAGTTCATCGTATGCTTCGCTAAGACTTGACGGTAGGCCGAACTCCTTTAACATGTCCCGCAGGGCGGCGATACTCTTGTCCATTCCTGGAGGCAAGAACTCAAGAAGTTTCCCTTCTAGGTTACTAATGAGATTGTTGAGATTGACGATGTCTTCGAACTCAAGGTTGGTCAGGGTTTCACTTAGCTTGTTCCAGTCAAACTCAACTAACTGCTCAATCGAGGGGAT
>CALMEF010000255.1 GCA_937862825.1 uncultured Armatimonadota bacterium | reverse complement strand
TTTGACCGAACCATCAACGCATATTGTCGGCGCAGCACCATAGGATAGGAAGCGCTGGTGTATGGCAGGTGGTCCGCAATGATCTGCTCTTTGTTACTCGCCCACGGATCCATCTTGCTGAAGAAGACTTCATCGTTCTTGACGTACGGCATCAACTGGAGATCGGGCGGGAAGAAGTTAGTGTTGCCACCATTGATCGGAGGCATTTGAGGAACCCAGGAAGGGTAACGACCATCAGAATCGGAGACATACATCATTTGCCCAATTCCGATTTGCTTCATGTTGTTCAAACAGGTCGTTTTCCGGGCGGTTTCCTTGGCTTGGGCGAAAACCGGGAAAAGAATGGCGGCCAATATTGCAATGATCGCAATGACGACCAGAAGTTCAATTAGGGTGAATGCGCGACGCAGGGACATGTTCTTCCTCAAGGAATACATGTTAGCAGACATGCCAGTTGACCTCCAACTCATTTCGCAAAGTCTTGCAATTATGCTCGAAAGCCAGCAAAGAAAAGGCCCTCCCGCGTTGCTCGCGGGAGGGCCGAGAAGTCCTCGCTGGTTAGTTCAGGTAAGTCCAGCGTAGGCGATCATGGTTAATGAGCCAGCCATCTTGGGCTGGATCTTCATCATTGATCGGCGAGGTTGAGATTCGAGCCTTGGTTTCTCGGTCACTTGTCTTGATGTAGTCCGTAGTGTTTGCTGCGGTACCGGTCAAGACTTGATCCGAAGTTCCAAGCGCTGCGCCGCCAACGAAGTTGTAAGCGGACGACGTGTAGTTATACATCTCGAGGCTTGCTGCAAGACCGGGTCGAGCAGCAGACATCTCGGCCAGTACCTTCATGACTGGCGTTGACGCGGGAGCGGCGCTCGTGATGACCACCTTGGTGCCCATCGTTGCAGCGTCGTTTAAGATCGCCAACCGGTCATTGTCGTCGAAGAACGTTGACCAGCGATTGCCTGAGAAGACATCACCCTGCTCGGTCGTAACCGAGGTTGGCAACCAAGTCGAACCTGGAACTCGAGGGACGACGGTTAAGCAGTCGTTGACGCCGGGCTTGAAGTAGTTCAATGCGGCCATCGAGTCAGTCGGGGGCAGGTTGCAGTCAAAGGTGAACGTATACATGTAGCCCCAGGTCATTGAGTTGGCATTGGGGTTCTCAGCAAACGTCGGGCATGACCACGAAACCTTGTCGCCTACTCGGCTGTAGGTCCAGTCGTTGTGACCTGACGTCGGTGCATCGTTCATGTCAGGATCGTTGTAGTAGGGATTCTCCACTACAGCGTGCGCAGGCACCGGCACTGCGAACTCACGGATCTCACGACTGACGTCGTGGTTGTAGACCGCGTAGTTGTAGCGATACATGCCATTGCCAAGGAAGGTGAGCCGTACGGCAACGATGGCATCGCCATCGCTAGCGCGCGGCATTGCCACGTTTCGCACGTCACCATAGCGCTCAATCGTCGGGCCTCGCACGAAGTCGGTTTGACTGTTGAAGGCCCAGGTTGATCCACCAACAGGCGTAAAGCGTCGCGAACCGAGATTGTTGTATTTGTTCTCGTCCACGCCACCAGACACGTTTGCTGCGGTCACATAGTAGGCTTCGTAGAAGTACGAGGCTCCAGCCACGGCAAGATCCTGATCACGGATCTGCATCTTATGGTCAATATCGTTGAGTCCGGTCGAACCGAAATTGCGCTTGATGCAGTCCGGTTGATAGTTAGAGAAGTACGAACCGGTACAGGTCCACACACCAGTGAAGGGATTGATCTCGTTTCGAGGTCCGAGGTCATCTCGGTCAGTGTTGTGTCCCACGCCGTACGTGTCGGAACAACCAGGACCCAGCATCGTTCCTGTTCCAGGACTGTTGCAAGGCAAACAACCCGTACTCGTTGAGTTTGTCGCCAACCATCCGTGCTTCAGCCACGAGGTGCTGATCATCTCGAATCGATCATCCTTCAATCGATAGATGTTGAACGCGATGACGGGATGTCGAGTGTCCATCGCGGCAAACCAGTTAAGATTGTTGGTTCCGGCGTTACAGGATGTTGTTTGCATGCCTGCACCGATGACACCATTCGGGTAGGTGCCAACTCGGCCGCTCTGAGTCAATGATCCCAAAGACAGCAGCATGACATCATGCATCGTGTCCGTTGTCCCGCCCTGTTCGTACTCGTCCACAGCGTCGCCGCCAGTCTGCACCACATCCGCTTCGATGGAGATGGTCCCCACAAACTGACCGGTCAACTCAGGTCGACCAATCTTGCGAGCCAAATCGTTGGCGATGGTGAGGTCTGCTCCAATGATCGTCATCTTGTTCTTGGGGCGATCAAAGTAGATTCGCGCCGCAGTGACGTCAAAAACGCGATCTGTGCCCGAGCGAACGGTCAGGTTCTCCCATCCGAAGCGACCGTTTGGAACCAGGTTGATCTCTTTGAGCGGAAAAGCCTTCTTTCCAGTGACGGTGAAGCCGCCGGTGCTTCGCACCTGGCCGCCAGAAAACTCCTTGAACATGCCACCCGTAGTGATCACGCTCATATCCGCGTTTTGAGCAAAGCCGAAGCCCATGGGAGCCTCATACTTCTGAAGGGGAGTAGCGGTCTCGCGAACCTGGGTCATCTTAAGGCCAAGGTCACGCAACATATAGTCCGCGATTGAAATGGAGGTGACGCCACCTCTAACTTGCCAAACCTGCTCAGCAAAGGCAGGAACCGCAAGTGAACCCAGCCAAGCCGCAGCAGAGAATGCAATCCAACGTTGATTGCTCATATGATATTTAGTCCTTCCTGTGGTGGGCAGAACGCCCGGATACGGCTTCAATTGCGGGAACCCCTCCTTCAAGCCGAAAGTTCCTTACAGTGTAGGCCAAGTTTTGGTCTCGTGCCAACTGTTATTGGGCGAAATTGTCCAAGATTGTTGCTGGATGAGGCAAACCAAACTGTTCTGGGCTGATTCTTCTGGCAATCGATTCGCAAGCGGCCTCGTCTCCACGAGCGTCATAAAGCACGGCGACGGCATACCATGAATCAAAATCCCCCGGATTCGATCGGATGAGTTCTCGGGTTCGAGATTCGGCTTTTTTTGAGGCCACCAACGCGCGAGCCCACATCGCAAGCACCGCTGGATCACGAGGAGTCGCCTTCCGTTGACCCTCGGCAAGTTGAACCGCTTCGTCAAGGTTGCCAGCCTGGCGAGCCGCCATAAACCGTGCTTGAAATCGTGCCAGTTCAACCGAGGCACGAGACGCATCGTCTGCCTTCAGCAGTTCCAACAATTTGTCGTACGAATCCGCAGCGCTTGAAAACTCACTCAAGCCAATTTGTGAATCGGCCTTCATTCGAAGTAACTCGGCATCAGTCTCAACGTTTGGAAAGACCTGTAAAGCGGTCATGGTGTCACGCCAAAGGCCCTGAGCCCTGAGCACACGAACTTTGGCCCTCTGAGCACCCTCATGACGACCGGTCAT
>CALMEF010000254.1 GCA_937862825.1 uncultured Armatimonadota bacterium | reverse complement strand
GAAGAGGACGAGGGTTATCGGCGACCCCTCCATCAATGCTGAGATAGCGGCGGGTACCGCCTGTTGCCAAGGTCACCGATTTGAGGACTCCTGCGGTGTATAGCGTTGAACCTGCCTCGCCGATGACCGAGCGGCCCGGCTCGAACGACACTTTCGGCAGAGGGAGATTTGCCTCCATGAAGGGTCTCAGTGCCGACTCGATCACCCGTCGGCAGTAGTCTTGGATTGGCTCCACCTCCTGGGTCGGGAGATAGGGAATGCCGCGGCCACCACCGACGCTGATCTCTTCGATTGGCCTGCCGTAATCAATGGCCACTTGGCTAACGAGTTCGGCCCCCTCGATTTGGGCACTTGAATCCAGGAGTTGCGAGCCAACGTGGGTATGGAAACCGATGAGATGGAGGTTTTGCGAGTTGGCCACGAGATTGATAGCCTCCGCCGCACTTCCGTCGTAGATGTTGAACCCGAACTTGGTATCGGCTTGGCCCGTTCGGATTGCAACGTGGGTGTGGGGGTCAACGTTTGGGGCCAGCCTGAGGATGACTCGGCACGGCTTGCCGATGGAACCGAGGGTCTTGATCTCCCGGAAGTTGTCGACAATGACCGCCCCGACGTCGAGTTCAACCGCCCATTCGAGTTCGCGCTGGGACTTGTTGTTTCCGTGGACGTGGATCTGTTTGGGTTCGAAACCCGCTTTCAGCGCACCATAGAGTTCGCCTTCACTGGCGACGTCGACGTCCATGCCTTCATCGCGAGCCGTTCGAAGCACTTCCAAAGCCCCGTTTGACTTGCTGGCGAAGGCTAATGCGACGTTGCTGTGGACGGCCCTCGCGGCTTTGAAGAACTCGCGGATGCGATTGCGGAAATGCGCTTCGTCTACGACATAAAGCGGCGTTCCAAACTCGGATGCGAGGTCGTTTACGGCAACGCCACCAATCGTGAAGTTGTTGCCGCTGACGGTTTGTGTACCGAGCAGGCGCAGCGCCATCTTAACTCACCTCTACCCGACGATTCATCGCCGCGATGCTTGCTTGTGCAGCCAGCGATCCAGCAATCTCCTTGAAGGACTTGGAGTAGATCGAATCGGGGAAGGCGACCAGGGCTGGAACTCCTTCGTCGGAAGATCGGGAAATCGACGGATCGAGGGGAATGGAGCCCAGATACGGCACTTCAAGACGCTCGGACAATTCTTCACCGGAAAGCCCTGCGAAAATCCTCGTGATCGTGTGGCAGTTGGGGCACGCGAAACCAGCCATGTTTTCGACCACGCCCAGGATCGGCGAGTTCAGACGTTGGAACAACTGAACCGACTTGCCCGCGATGTTTGCTGCGACATGGTGAGGAGTCGTCACGATGACCACGCCGCTCAGCGGCGCGAGTT
>CALMEF010000253.1 GCA_937862825.1 uncultured Armatimonadota bacterium | reverse complement strand
GGCGTTGGGACCACGCCCAAGGCGATACTTCAATTCCGACGGAGCAAAGGCCAGCAGCCATTGCCGCCCCAAGCATCGGCCCACTCCGACGCGTATCTCGGCCGATGGCGACTCTTCCTTCACCCAACCAAACTCCAACGGCTTGGCCAAGTTTGAACGCGAGTTCTGGAGTCAGATCGGAGTTGGCAACACCACGGATTCCATCAGTGCCGAAAAAACGCTTCACTGCTGAACCGAAACCTTGACCCGAGCGGGACGGATCACCCGGTTTCCTAGACGATAGCCGGCTTGAAGTTCTGCCGTAACGGTGTTCGGTGGCACTTCGCTGGACGGCTCCCGCTCTATGGCTTCATGGAGTTCGGGGTCAAAGGGTTGTCCGAGCGCTTCGATGCGGGTGACTTGGTGTTGCGCAAGCGCATTTAGCAACTGCTTGTTGATGAGTCCGACGCCTTCGACGATGCTTTCGACACTGGCGCCTGACTCGACTGCCGAGAGGGTGCGTTCGAAGTTGTCAACGACACCCAGCAAGTCTGAGGCAAATCCTTCCAAGGCTAACAGCCTCATCTGGTCCTTTTCTTGGTGGGCACGTCGTCGAAAATTCTGGAAGTCCGCGGCAGCCCTTAACAACTGCGACTGCAACTCATCCCGTTCGCGGGATAGGTTACCAATGAGATCATTGAGGTCGTGCTCAACGGTGTCTGCGGCCTGTTCAACCGATTGTGTCTCCGCATCATCGACGTGAGAATCTTGAAGCATATCTGAGTCTGTCATCATGTTTTGGGGACTTGTGAATTGTACCAATTTTGACGTTGGTATGAAGAGAGGGACCGTAGACTAAGTGGCATGAAGACGGGTCGATTGGTAGTCGCAGTTACCGGAGCAAGCGGGGCTATCTATGCCCAGCGTCTGTTGCGCGAAGCGGCAAAGCAGTTCGAAGAAATCTACTTGACGCTCAGCGATCAGGCTATTCAGGTCGCAGAAACCGAACTCGGGGTGTCGCTTGATCGAGAACGATTTAGTACGGTCAACTGGCTTGGTGCGGACCTGCCAAACGTGCGACTCCTTGACCGAAAGAACTACTTCACTCCACCTGCAAGTGGGTCTTTCAGGCACGATGGAATGGTTGTTGTGCCGTGCTCAATGGGCACGATCGGGCGAATTGCAAACGGAATCAGCGACGACCTGACCACGAGGGCCGCCGACGTTTGCTTGAAGGAACGGAGACCGTTGATCGTCGTTCCCCGAGAAATGCCGTGGAATCTGATCATGCTCCGAAACCTGACCCAACTTGCTGAAGCAGGAGCGACTATCTTGCCAGCGTCGCCTGCCTGGTACACCAACCCGAAAACTCTTGAGGATCTGGCGGACACCGTTGTGGCCCGCATCCTGCAAGCCTTGAATGTGGAACAGTCGCTCCAGAAGGAGTGGATGGTTTGAACCTGGTCCTTGCGGGCGGCTCAGGCTTCCTTGGGCAGGCATTGAAGCACCACTTTGAGTCCATTGGATGGACCGTTGTTACGTTATCAAGGCGTCCCGGCCCTGGCATTGTTGAATGGGATGGTCAGAATGTGGGAGCCTGGAAGGAATCGCTTGAGGGTGCTGATGCTTTGATTAACCTCAGCGGCGTTCCCGTCACGCGAAAGTGGGATGAGTCAGGCATGCGTGAGATTGTGAATTCTCGTGTGGAGAGCACCCGGGCCATCCGCAAAGGAATAGAGGCTTGTCAGAGTCCCCCGAGGGTTTGGATTAATGCTAGCGCGGTAGGCATCTACGGCGATAGAGGCGACGAAATCCTCGACGAATCCTCACCTCTAGGTAACGAAGACGAGTTCATGGTTCGTTGCTGTAAGGCTTGGGAGGCAGAAGTGGATGCCGGGGCCCACTCCGTGAGGAAGGTCAAACTGCGGATTGGAGTGGTGCTTGGCCATGAGGGTGGGGCTTATCCGATTCTTTCCAAACTGACCAAGGCTTTCATCGGTGGTCATGTTGGTTCCGGGACGCAATACATGAGTTGGATTCACCTAACGGATCTGGTGAGGATGTTCGAGTGGAGCGTGAACTCAACGGTTAACGGAGTGGTCAATGGAACGGCTCCAGAACCGGTGAAAAACGCTGATTTCATGGCAACTTTGCGACGATCCTTAGGTCGCCCGTGGTCTCCTCCTGCACCACGTTTCGCCCTGCGCTTGATGACCGCACTCGGTGGGCCAGAATCGCAACCTGTGCTTCAGGGGCAACGCGTGTTGCCCCGAGTGGCTTTGGACGCAGGCTTTGAGTTTTCCCACGCATCCCTTGAAGCAGCGTTGAATGCTCTCAGGGAGTCAAAGTAAGGAAGAGCAGTACGGCGCTTCAAGTTGGTGCCCAGGGTGGGACTCGAACCCACACGTCCTTGCGGACAACGGATTTTAAGTCCGCTGCGTCTACCATTCCGCCACCCGGGCCGGGGTAAGGAGTATATCCAGTTGACAGGACCTTCAGCGATTCAGTTGCCAGATTGCGAAGTTCAAAACTGAGGCGAACGACACCCAAGCCCAGTAAGGTAGGAGCAGGTAGGCCGCAACCTTGTTCGCCTTGAAGAAGGAGATGATCGTGAGAGCGATTACCACCCATAGCAACAGTATCTCGAAGAACGCCAGATCTGGCCTTCGCATCCCGAAGAAAATGAGTGACCACGCCAGGTTCAGACCTAACTGTGCCCAAAACACAAGCATGGTGGATTTGGGCGGACTAGCGGACCAAGCCAAGTACCCCGCAACTCCCATAAGGATGTGGAGCGTCGTCCAAACCGGTCCAAAAACTTGGTTTGGAGGGTTGAAAGACGGTTTTTGAAGTTCGGAGAACCAGGTGTTCACCGAGCCTGCGGTTGCCACCCTCCAATCGCGCCGACCGCCAGGCAGGTGCCAACGAACACGAAAAGGGCTGGCAAAGGTTTAGTGGCCATCGCTATGCTCACTTCTTGGCAAACTGAATGTCGACCCGCTTTGCTGCCCGCGTGAGCGCTTCCTGTGGTGTACGTATGCCTTGTAAAACGGCATCAAGGGCGTTCCTCCCTTCGTTTTCCACGAACTCGTAGCCTTCAATGCGTGCACCGTGGGGTGCTCGACATTGGGGCACGATGGCCAGGAACTCAGATTCGAGCGGTTCGTTGGATCGCTCCAGGGCCACGTCGCGCCGGCCGCAGACGGCGATTCCAGAAGAGTTGTACTTTTTTTGAACCTCATACGAGGTCATGAACTTGATGAACTTCCAGGCCAAGTCCTTGTTCTTGCTGTTCTTTCCAATCGCGTATCCCGACTCGTACATGACCGTTTGCGAAGAACCGCTCAAACTTGGCAGTTCAACCACACCAAGGTCGTCCCAAGTAAGCGTCTTTTTGCCGTCAGGGCCTTTGGGGGCGTTCGCAAACTCAATCATTGACCAGTGACCGCTAATCGTCATGGCGGCCTTACCGTTCACGAAAGGGTCAACCCCCATTGATGCGACCTGGGATAGCGTTGGTGCAGACTTATCAACGTGGACGAGGTCATGCAAGAACTGAACTGCCTTCACGGCGCTTGGTCCGTCAAAGTAGCCCGACGCACTTGATCCGTCTGGAGAGACCACGTCGCCTCCAAAGTTCCAAATCCACATGACCCAGCCAGGCATCCAGTTCTTCACAACAAACCCGTGTGTCTCGCCATCGCGGGTCAGTCGCTTAGCCGTTTCGCGAAACTGCTCAATGGTCCAGCCCGCCTTTGGATACGCCACACCAAGCCGGTCAAAAATTCGCTTGTTGTAATACATCACCATCGGAGTGAAATCCTGAGGGATGGCGAAGAGCGATGAGCCTCTCCGAGCGATATCCATTACGTTCGGAAAGAAATCGTCCTTGCGAAAAGTCGGATCGTTGGCAATCAAGGGTTCAAGATCGGCGAGAACCCCGTTGTTGATGAACAGCGCCGCAGAAGATGCGTCTAGCATCATGATGTCCGGCTCGGCCTTGGCAACAAAACTCAACACCATCTTGGCCGCATAGGCTTCGGGGTTGTTTTCCACGCGTACCCGAACGCCAGGATTCTGTGCCTCGAACTCCTCGTAGAGGTCGCGGACGAGGCGATCAAACTCGCTGTCGCTGCCTGCGCCTCCCCAGTTCGCCACTCGAAGAGCCCTAACATCAGACTCTCCTGCGCATCCAAGCGCAATCATGGAGAACAAAAGAGCGACAAACGACTTCATGGCGCGATGTTGGGACTTGTCCGCTTGTCTTTGCCCATAAGTCGCAACTTCACGAGGTCAAACAGTGCTTTCGGCGCGTCGCGCCACAAAACAACCTTTGATCCCTCCTGATGAGCCCAGCGGATGGGGACTTCGGCGATCTCGTAGCCTAAGTCTCGAGCAACCATTAATGCCTCAAAATCGAAACTGAACCCGTTTAACTTGCATCGACCAAACACGTCGTGGGCAACGTCGTTTCGAAACAACTTGAACCCGCACTGGGTGTCTTGAATGCCACGCACACCCAACAGTTGAATCAATTTGTTTGATGCTCGTCCGAGCATTTCCCGGTAAAGGGGCTGGCGAACTTCCAACTTGGAGTCCTTCAGAGGTCGGCTTCCAATCGCAATCGGAAACTCGGCCATCATCGGAAGTAACTTCTCAATCTCTTCAATGGGGGCGGCCAGATCAGCGTCGCTAAACAACACGTGTTTCGCTTGCGCCGCCAGCATCCCTTTACGAACCACGAACCCCTTCCCTCGGTTCGGCTGGGAGTCAATCAATGCGAACTCTGGATTCGCCAGCACAAACTCCTTAACGATTTGATTGGTCCCATCGGTTGAGCCGTCGGAGACGACCGTTACCCGCCATGTGTAAGGTTTTGCGCCGAAATATTCCTTGAGGCGCGACAACGTCGGCCCAATACGGGCTGCTTCGTTGTAGGCTGGAACCACGACTTCTAGATCGACCACGAGTCGGGAGGATGTTACCGCCTTGGTATCCTTACGACTCCATGAGTGTCGGCCCGGACGTCGCGAAAGGTGTTTGGACGCTGAAGCGGCGCATCATGGGCAATCTCATTCCCGCATTGCTCGCCCTGCCGTTTCTTGCCGGTGGACTTGCATGGATGATGATGCGAAAAGAGATTTTGGGGGTCGGGCTTATCCTGGTTGGCCTGTTTCCGCTGGTAGGTTGGCTGGCGGCGAACTCATTTGGTTTGTACCAAAACTCAAAGATGAGGCATGAGATGCTTCGAAGACTGATAACAGCAAAAGGATCGGTATGTCCAAGGCGCTACTTTGTCGGCATTGCCACGCCAGGCTATCGGGGGCTGATTGATCCCCACGAAGACGTTGGATACCTACTCCTGGAGCCCAGTTTTATCGAGTTTTTTGGTGAACACCTCAACTCAAGAGTGAACAAAGAAGATGTTACGGGGGTTAGATTCCGGGCCAACGCTCATTCCTGGCTTGGACTGGGACGGTGGGTGAGCATCGAAGGTATGGTGGATGGCAAGCCTATACGCCTCCTTTGCGAGCCAAGAGAAAAGCGCACACTCCTGGGTAATCGACGGTTCAGCAGCGAACTCAAAAACCGGATCGAACTGTGGCTAAAAGACAAGATCGCCCCGGAGGAAACCTCCGAGGCTGATCCTGATGTCCTTTCGAGTTAGGTCCCTTACCTGAGTAGGGAGAGGACCGACTGTGGCGCGGCATTTGCCTGAGCAAGAACCGCAAGACCGGATTGCTGAAGAATCTGCAACTTCGTGAAGTTGGTCATCTCAGCGGCAACGTCAACGTCTCGAATCGCGGATTCTGAGGCTGCGAGGTTCTCCTTCGAGATACCAAGCGCTCGGATGTTCGATTCGACCGCGTTGCGTTGGAACGAACCGAGGTTTCCTCGAGATCGCGACACTTCGGCGATTGCTGCGTCGATAACGCTGAGTGCTTCAGCGGCACCGGACGTGGTCGTGATGTCGATGTTGCTCAAGTTCTTGCCTGAGACAACGCCCGATCCCAGCTGGCTGGCAGAGAAGTTTCCGAGCGAGAGCGTCGTGGTTTGACCCGCGTTCGCACCGATCTGGAAACTTGCCGAACCAACCGACAACTGACCCGCCAATGCTGTACCAGCGGTATTGCCTGCGGTGGTTAGCGTAATGCTGTTACCATCATTGTCGCTGAGTTTCAACGCGCTCTGGCCGTAGCGACCACCAGTAAAGGCGACCGTCACGAGACCTCCTGCGGTTGAACCGTTCGTGTCGATGATAACGTTTGCCGCGGCGTCGGTACCGGTGTCGCTTGAACTTCCAGCGGCAGCAAGAAGCACGCCGTTGGCGTCTGCGAGGTCAACTCGATAACTCGAACCGTAGTTCACGTTGGTGAGCGTTACTGCGCCACCCGTCGTGTAATCGGCTCTAACGCCGGTCTGACCGGTAGCGGCATTAATGCGGTTGACGACATCGTTGACCGTATCAGTTGCTGCGGTCGTAAACGTTGTACCGTTGACCGTAAACGAACCGGCGCTCACCGTACTCGTACCAAACGAGAACGTTTGTGAAGCAACCGTGGCTTGGTCGGCTGCGGTCGTTACCGTAACGGTGACCGAAGCATTGGTGGTTAGGGCCGCCCCATTGAACTGACCGGAGAGGGAGATTGCGCTGAAGTTCGTTCCGTTCGTTACCGAACCCACGACGCCTGCGCTTCCATCCAGCAGTTTCTTGTTTCCAAACTGAGTTGTTTGGGCAACACGAGTGACGGACGAGATGATGGAGTTCAACTGGCTCTGGTTCGCCTGCAACTGGTCGGAACTGAGCGTTCCTGAGTTACCAGAAGCAACGGCCAGGGATCGCGCATCTCGCAGAAGACGGTTAACCTCGTCCAAAGCGCCTTCAGCGGTTTTGGCGAAGTTGATCGCATCCTGGTTGTTGCGGATAGCCTGGTCCATACTGGCGATCTGAGCGCGGAAGTTCTCCGAAATGATGAGACCCGCCGGATCATCTGACGCATTGTTGATGCGAAGACCCGTGGAAAGTTTGCTGATCGCAGAGTTGAACATGCTTCCCGTCTGCGAGACGTTTCGAAGCGCGTTCATGGCCGCGACGTTAGTGTTAATCCGAAATGACATTCGATCCTCCGTGATGTGGACTGCATCCCTGCAGTGTCTGAGCGATCCTGACTAGCGCTCGACAAGGAACTTCCGCAGTTCGTGTTCTTACCAGACTGCAAGGATTACCAGGGTCAGTGTGAACCTAGTAATTTCTCTGGAGAATGCGACCTTCAGGCCTGTTCTGAGTTCGCGAAACTCCCGATAACTGAATTTGTGATTGACCAGAGAACAAAGCAACGTTCGTGGAACGTCTTTCAAGCGCGACAGTCTTTTTTTCGCGTGAGCACGATTCCTTGGGGGCAGATGGTCTACAATAGGCGATTCGGATTTTCGAAGCCAATGGCGGGATACAACCTGTCGTATGGACGTGCCGATGGATTTGGGGTGTTGATATAGATGGCCTTACCGCGAGTGCCGATGGTTGAGTTCCTTAAGCAGAAGGGTTTTTTGCAGCCCGAACAGCACGATGAAGCGCTGAAGGTCCAGCAGCAGACGAAAGAGCCTGACATCGGGAAGGTGTTGGTCAGCCTCGGATTTGTTGGGGAGCGCGAGGTTTTGCAGGCGAGAGCCGCGGAGCAGGGAATCCCGTTTGTTGACCTTGATCGAATTCAGATTGAGAGCAGTGCGATCAACGTTGTCAACGAGCGAATCGCGAAGAACCACAGCGTTATCCCGGTTAAGAAGGAGGGTCAACAACTTTGGCTCGCCATGTCCAATACCAGCAACATTCAAGCCATTGATGACGTTCGAATGGCTTCAGGTTGTCGGGTCACGCCGTGCTTGGCTTTACCTGCGGCCATTGAAGACGCTCTGAAAAAGTATTACGGCGGAAGCGCTGCCGCACCAACGGCAGCGGCACCCACCCCGCCACCCTGAACGCCAGCACCCTCCTCGGCAAACCTCAGCAATGAGATCCGTGGCGCAATCGCGAGTGCCCAGGTCGCTAAGGGCCGCGAACTCGATGAGGACGAAGGCGGTGACGCCGAGCAACTCGCCGAGCAGGCACCGATCATCAAACTGGCTAACGCTCTGATCCAGCAGGCAGTTGCCGATCGCGCATCGGATATTCACATTGAGCCACAGCAACGGGCGGTTCGAGTCCGGTACCGAATCGACGGCGTTTTGATGGAAGCCATGACGGTTCCCAGGAACCTTATGGCGGCTTTGATCAGCCGCTTGAAAATCATGGCGGATATGAACATCGCCGAGCGCCGAGTTCCGCAAGATGGTCGTATCGAAATCCGGCATGCCGGCAAGGAATATGACCTTCGTGTGAGTTCGATCCCCACGCCCTTCGGCGAAAAGATCGTTATGCGTATTCTTGACAAGTCGAGCGTTATGATCGGCTTGGAGAAACTCGGATTTACTGACGAAAACCAACTTAAGATTGAGGAACTGACAAGCCAGCCGAACGGAATGTTCCTCTGTACGGGTCCGACGGGTTCTGGTAAGACGACGACCCAGTACTCGGTTATCAACCGACTCAACACGATCGGCGTGAACATCGTTACCGTTGAAGACCCGGTTGAGTATCAGTTGAATGGTATCAGCCAGGTACAGGTGAACCGAAAGGCGGGTCTGACCTTTGCGACCGCACTGCGTGCGTTCTTGCGGCAAGACCCTGACATCATCATGGTCGGTGAAATGCGTGACTTGGAAACTGCGGAAATCGCGATCGAGTCGTCGCTTACCGGTCACTTGGTCCTTTCGACCCTGCACACCAACGACGCGCCTTCAGCCACCCTTCGTATGATCGACATGGGTGTTGAGCCCTACTTGATCTCAGCGACCGTTATTGGAGTGCTTGCCCAGCGACTAGGCCGACGTCTCTGCGCGAATTGCAAGGAGTCCTATGAAGTGACTCAACTTGATCTGCGGCGATTCGGCATGACCGTTGAAGATCCGGAAGCTATCGTGCAACTCTACAAGGCCGTTGGTTGCGATGAATGCCGACAAACTGGCTATCGTGGTCGAACCGGTTTCCACGAGTTGATGATCATGAATGCTGAAATCGCTGAAATGGTCGTTCGACGCGCTCCCCTTCAAGATGTCAAAGACGCCGCGAAGGCGAATGGCATGCGCGAACTCCGCGAAGACGGATTGCACAAAGTTTTGCTAGGCCAGACCGACCCGCAAGAAGTCATGCGTGTTGTCTTTACGGCCGGTTTCTAGTTTAGGATAATCATGGATACACAGCCCCCATCGTTTCAACTCGGAGCAGCACCGCCCCCAGCGGCAGAAAAGCCCGCTGGCAACACCGTCGGAGCACCTCGTCGCGTCGATGACATTCATATCGACGAGTTGCTGCACATCGTGGTCGACCGCAATGCGTCGGACTTGCATCTTTGCCAAGCCTCTGAGCCGGTCATACGTGAGGATGGCGCACTGAAGAAGCTCAATTTCGAGAAGATGGCGCCGCAAGACACCCAGCGCATGATGTACGACATCATTTCGGACGAGAACATCAACAAGTTCGAAACCACGCTGGAGTTGGACTTTTCTTACCAACTTCCCCGTCGGGCCCGCTTCCGTGTGAATATGTATCGAGACCGAGGTGCGATTGCCGCCGCGTTTCGACTTATTCCGCAGAAAATTCCAACTGTTCGAGACCTGAGCCTTCCCGCTATTTTGGAGCAATTGACTGACAAGCCACGTGGCCTGATCCTCGTGACGGGTCCTACGGGTTCCGGTAAGTCAACATCGCTGGCCGCGATGGTCAACCATATCAACACCAACCGGGCGCTCCACATCATCACCATTGAAGACCCAATTGAGTACCTCCACGCGCACAAGTTGAGCATCATCAACCAACGTGAATTGGGTGGAGACACAAAGAGTTTTGCTGCTGCATTACGCTCCTCGCTCCGTGAAGACCCTGACGTCCTGCTCGTCGGTGAAATGCGCGATATCGAGACGATTCAGTTGGCGATCACCGCTGCGGAAACCGGTCACTTGGTCTTTGCAACCTTGCACACCAACAACGCCGCCGAGTCTATTGACCGTATGATTGACGTTTTCCCTCCTGGACAACAGGAACAGATTCGTGTTCAGTTGGCGAACAATATCCAAGCAGTTATCGCCCAACAATTGTTGCCGCGTGCGGGATCACCCGGTCGCGTTCCGGCGGTTGAGGTCATGATTGCCTCGCCCGCTATTCGAAACCTGATCCGCGAGAACAAGACTCACCAGTTGCCATCAATGATTCAAACGAGCGCTCAGCAAGGCATGATCGCCATGGACCAAAGCCTTCGAGACCTATATCTCAAGGGATTTGTAACCTTGGAAGAAGCCATGTTACGTGCTCAGAACGTCGAAGAACTGAAGAAGATGATCAACACGCCGCAAACAGGTGCGCCCGGTGGTGCACCGCGCCGATAGAAGAGTAGGAGAACAAGCGAATGCCCGTTTATAGTTACACATTCCGAGACGCCAGTGGCGGTACCCAAAAGGGAACTGCAGAGGCCGAAAACGAAGACGTTCTAAGGAAGCGTTTCGAAGAGCAGGGCTTCACGGTCACAGAAGTGACCATGATCAGAGCCCGCGGCGAGAAGAAAAAGCGCTACGGAAAGGTCAAACTTTCGAACCTCTCGGTTTTCTGTCGGCAGTTCTCAACGATGGTTGATGCTGGTGTGTCCCTGGTGCGATGCTTGGACGTTTTGTCACAGCAAACTCAAGATACGAGGCTGAAGCGGATTCTTATTGACGTTGGTGAGCGTGTTGAAGGAGGTGAAAGCCTGTCCCGAGCCATGCAGCGACACCCTCGAACCTTTAGCAACCTGTTTATCGGACTGGTCCGAGCCGGTGAGATCGGTGGTGTCTTGGAAGAGTCTCTACAGCGTCTCGCTCACTTCTTGGAAAAGGACGTTGAGCTTCGCCGAAAGGTGAAGTCCGCCATGACGTATCCCGTCTTGGTTGCAGTCATGGCCACCGGTATTACCCTCTTCTTGGTTTACTGGTTCGTTCCTCAATGGGCAAAGATTCTTGTTGACTTGGGTTTGAAGTCAGATGATATTCCGGCTCCAACCCAGTTCCTGATTGATGCAGCCGACATTCTGGTGAACAAGTGGTGGGTCATTTTGCTCTCCATCATCTTCATCTTGGTTGCTTGGAAACTCTTCGTCAGCACGCGTTTTGGAAGGCGGGTCGCCGATCGACTGAAGTTGAAAGTCCCTGTCTTTGGCAAACTGCATCACAAGATCTGCTTGGCACGCTTTAGCCGAACGATGGGTACGCTCCTCACATCCGGTGTTCCTATCCTTCAGGCCATGGAGACGGTGGCTGGCACGGTAGGCAACACGATCATGTCAGACGCGGTAATGGAAGCCCGAGCACGTATTCGAGAAGGTGACCGTATTGGTGACCCGCTCGAAGCCTCGAAACTCTTTCCCCCGATGGTTGTTCATATGATCGGTGTCGGTGAAGAATCGGGTTCGTTGGACTTCATGCTCCAGAAAATCGCGGACTTCTATGAGTCTGAAGTGGAAGCCACGCTGGCATCGCTCACCGCAGCCCTTGAGCCGATCATGATCGTGTCTCTTGGCTTCGTCGTTGGCTTCATCGTTATCTCGATGTTCTTGCCCTTGGTTAAGGTTATTGAAAGCCTGTCCACTGGCGGCGTCGAGTTGCGGGGGCTCTAATGGAATCGCGCCCCCGCACTCGAACGAGTGCGGGGGCGTTTCTTTGTTCCGTTATCGGATAGACTCAACCCCATGCCGCGTTGGGTCTTTTTGGCGGCCATCTTACTCATGAGTGCTATGGCCAGTTCACAATCCGTTCCCGCCCTGATACAGCAGTTCCAAGCCGACGAAGGAAGCCTGACCAGGCTGTACACAATCGATATTTCGAAAGCGAGGAGAGAGCGGCTGAGTTCGTTGTACTCAGAGTGGTTGAAGAAGGTTGAGTCCTTGAACTACGACAGGCTGGCTTTTGACGAAAAGGTCGATGCCACGCTCTTCAAGAATCATCTGCGCCGTGAACTCAGGCAACTCGACATCGAGGGTAAACGCGACAAGGAACTTGAACCCTTGTTGCCCTTTTCCCAGTCCATTATCGAACTCGAAGAATCTCGGCGAAGATTCGAATCAAAGGCCCCTAAGGACATCGCTAGTATTCTCGACACCCTGGCCAAATCGATCAAGGCTGAGGACTCGGGTTTGGAGAAGAAGTCAGGAATCTCGAAATCGACCGCAAACCGGGCTTCCGGAGTGGCACGGCGCTTGCGGGACACGCTGCGGAACTGGTTCAACTATCACACGGGGTATGACCCAATGTTCACCTGGTGGGTTGAGGCGCCCTACAAGGCCGCGGACGAGGCCTTAAGGCAGTACGGCGACAACCTGCGCCAGAAACTAGCCGGCCTGCGCCCAGATGATACGACAGCCATCGTCGGTTTACCGGTCGGGCGCGAGGCATTACAGGCTGACCTCGACTATGAGATGATTCCATACACGCCAGAACAACTTATCGAGATTGCGAACCGAGAGTTTGCCTGGTGCGAGAAGGAGATGCTCAGAGCATCAAAGGACTTGGGATTCGGAAACGACTGGAGAAAGGCCCTTGAGGCGGTCAAGGACATGCACGTAGAACCCGGTAAACAGCCTGACCTCATTCGCGAACTTGCCATTGAGGCCATTGAATTTCTAAAGGCCAAGGATCTGGTTACCATCCCGGCCCTGGCAGAGGAGACGTGGCGCATGGAGATGATGTCGCCTGAGCGTCAGTTGGTCAATCCTTTCTTCTTGGGTGGCGAAACGATTATCGTTTCCTTTCCGACCAACACAATGAGTCACGATGCGAAGCGAATGAGCATGCGGGGCAATAACAAACACTTTTCGCGTGCCACTGTTCAGCATGAGTTGATTCCTGGGCACCACCTTCAGCAGTTTATGAACTCGCGTTACAAGACCTATCGGCGGCCTTTCTCCACGCCGTTTTGGACTGAAGGATGGGCATTGTATTGGGAGATGTTGCTATGGGACCTCGGCTTCCCTAAGACCGCGGAAGACCGAGTTGGGATGCTGTTTTGGCGCATGCACCGATGTGCCCGCATCATCTTCTCGTTAAAGTTTCACTTGGGTGAGATGACCCCTGAGGAGTGCATCCAATTTCTTGTCGAAAGGGTCGGGCATGAGCCGAGCACTGCAGAGGGCGAAGTCCGGCGGTCGTTCAACGGCGATTATCCGCCTCTTTACCAGTTGGCGTATATGATCGGTGGTTTGCAGTTTCGAGCGATGCACCGAGATCTGGTTCGCTCGGGCAAAATGTCCAACCGCCAGTTCCACGATGCGATTTTGCAACAGAACAACGTTCCAGTCGAAATGGTTCGTGCAATATTGACTCAGCAGGCACCATCAAAGGACTTCAAGACAGCCTGGCGCTTCGCAGACAACTGATGTCGGAACTCCGATACCATCCGTTTCTTGGCCAATGGGTGATAACCGCCACCCAGCGGCAGGATCGGACCTTTCACCCGCCCGCTGACTTTTGCCCATTGTGCCCAACAAGGCCAAGCGCTTTTCCAACGGAAATACCTTTCGACGACTACGACATCGTCGTTTTCGAGAACAAGTTTCCGTCCCTTCAACGGAATCCTCCAGAGCCAGCGGTAGGCGGTCAGGTTCGGAAGAGTGAAGGTGCGTGCGAAGTCGTGTGCTATTCTTCAGATCATCACGCAACTTTCGCAACCTTACCGCTTTCCCAGATTCGAAAACTCATGCGTGTTTGGCGAGAAAGAACCTGTGAACTGAGCGAACGACCTGAGGTCGAGTATGTATTCATTTTCGAGAACAAGGGCAGGGAGATTGGGGTCACCCTTAGTCACCCGCATGGTCAAATCTATGCCTACCCGTTCATTCCTCCGGTGTTAGGCATCGAACTTGAGAACGAGAAGGTTCACTTTGAGTCAACCGGAAGATCATTGTTCGACGACTGGCTATCGGCCGAGTCAGCAGATCGAGAGGTGTGTCGAAACGAGTCGTTTGTCGCGATGGTTCCGTTCTTTGCACGCTATCCATACGAGGTGCACGTCGTAGCCACGTCAGAAATCCCATCGCTTCGTAAGACCAGTGATGCCGAGTTAGACCACCTGGCCGCCATACTTCACGAAGTCGCCCAAAGGCTTGACGGTCTCTTTGGCTTCTCCATGCCGTATGTGATGGCGGTTCACCAAGAGCCAGCAGTCCCTGGCTATGAGTTCACAAGATTACACGTTGAGTTCTATCCACCCTATCGCACGGCCGACAAGTTGAAGTACTTGGCAGGGTCGGAGGCGGGAGCCGGAGCGTTCATCAACGACACACTTCCCGAAGAGTCTGCGGCAAGATTGAGAGCCGTTACCCTCTAGCGATTACCGCTTCTTTGGTTGGAATGGCGGGGTCTGTACGAGCCACTCAACCATCATGTCGCCCACCTTACCCCAGGAATCTGCGGAGCACTTGTCGATGGTGTCACCGAGCGTATGCCAAGGCTCATAGTCAAAATCAATCAAGTCAAGAGTCGGGATTCCGGCCTGGTTCAAAGGAATGTGGTCATCCTCGATAATGGGCCCTTCTTCCATTGGAAATGTGCTGCCAAATCCTCGAACCTTGGCCAGGTTAAAAAAGGCAAGGGTGAGTTCGCGAGCATAACTTAGACTGTTCGGCTCAACAGGAATCTTTAGGTCCTTGTCACCGATCATGTCTAGCAGGATGCCATAGTCGGGCCGCGGAGACGGGAGATTCTTGACAAAATGCTTTGCGCCGAGGAACATCTCATCCAGTGATGGGCCCAAGTCTTCACCATCCGTGAAAAGGTCCATGATGCCCAAGTCCTTTGGACGTCGAAACTGCATGACGCGTGCAAGTTCAACAAGAACGGCCACTCCGCTCGCTCCATCGTTGGCGCCCAAAATGGGCTTCCCTTGGTTTGCTGGCACCGGGTCATAGTCAGCGGTCGGTCGCGTGTCCCAGTGAGCAAGCACCACGATTCTCACCTTGGCGTCTTTCCAGCCTTGGGTTGCCGTCACGTTCCACATGGTCTTGGTCGGGCCCTTCGACCACTTGTGGGTGAACTCTTGGGTTGCGGTGTCTTGCGCAACCTTCTTCATCTCCTCAACGATCCAGTCCCGGCACTTTAAATGGCCATCGGATCCTGGATAGCGCGGACCTATGTTAACCTGCTTGACAAGGTGATTCCAGGCCAATTGTTTGCTGAAGGAATCCACGCGTTGTACTTGGGTCGCATCAACCGCTGTTGGTGGCTTGGTTTGGCTCGTGGATTGGCCTTGAGCGAAAACCATCGCCGCGAGGGCAAGAACGCTTAGCGTTGCACCCATCGCGACTTGGATTCGGATACGCGCTTGCCTTTCAGCACCGACTCGAGCGTTGCGCCCTGAACTGTGCCCGTGATTTTGACCTTGTCCCATATCTTAAAGTACCCCGAACCTCCGCGACCCAGTGATGAGGGCATCGCGATGGAGTATGAACCCTTTTCGTTGAGGTCGCCGCCATTTACACGAACGTTCAAAACGCGCTTTCCAGGTTCACCGCTGGCAGAAAACTCAATATCAAACCCGGCAACCTGAAGGAAACTCGTGTTGTCCTGTGGATAAAGACTCAAAGACCTTTCAAACGCCTGGCGAATCTCGCTTCCGGTCAAACGTACAATGACGATTTCATCTGCCGGGTACTGGACAGCCGAAGCCAGGTTATCCGTGGAGAACGAGTCTTTCATCGATCCTGCTGGAAAAAAGGCTCCATCAGTGTTTGCGGCAGAGCGAATAGCGTCAGCAATGCTTTGTCCGGCGGAAGTACCTGTCACGCCGGGCCTACCCTGGCAAAGTCCAAGACTGGCCAAGGCAAGCAACCCAAACAATGGTAAGGCGCGAATTGTCATACCGTACATCTACTACCGGGAATTAGACTGCTGAGTTCACCCGGTGTTACGGAATTATCGGCTTACTCTTCGATTCGCACACCCATTTGGCGTGCAGAACCTGCGACAATTCTCATGGCCATTTCCTCGTCCTCGGTGTTGAGGTCGGCCATCTTGGCCTTTGCGACTTCGCGCAACTTGTCCTTGGTCAGGACACCGGCCTTATCGGTCTTGGGGTTCGAAGCCCCCTTCTCAATTCCAGCGGCTCGTTTGATGAGGTCGCTAACCAGTGGTTGCTTGACGACGAACGAGTAGGAGCGGTCTGAATAGACGTTGATTTCAACCGGAAGGACGTAGCCCATTTGGCTCTGAGTCATTTCGTTGAACTTCTTCAGGAACTCCATCATGTTGATGCCAGCCTGACCAAGTGCAGGTCCAACTGGAGGTGCAGGAGTTCCCTTGCCGGCGGGAATGTTGAGTTTAATGACGCTTGTGACTTGTTTTGCCATGACGATTCACCCTAAATCTGTTTGGAAGTGGAACGGACCGAGGGAGAGGGAAGCGTCACCCGGAACCTAAACCGACGAGATTTTACCCGAAATCGCTGCGCCTTTCGGTCCGTTTTTTTCGTCCCTAGGGCAAGGAGCACTCTTGGCAGAAATCTGTGGCGATCTTTGGCAGTTCAACTTAGCGAAAGTCGTTGTGGTTGATTGCACGGACGATTATCGTCTGATGCAGTCACCGATGCCTTCGGCCTTCTATCCGGTGATCAAGGAAACTTGGGTTCCGGCTTACCAATTGGGCAAGCGCATTGTTGAAACTGAGTTTGAACAGGGCTTTGCTTACGATTGGCACGAAGCACCAGACGAAGATGAAGACCACTGGGTTGTGGGCGTCGTCGCTCAGAACTTGCTCCACGACGGCCTATCAGACAAATAAAAAGGGCCCCGCTCTGAGGGCTTAGAGACGGGGCGTTGGTTTGGGGGAGGAAGGAAGACTAAACTCTTTGTTCTAACTTAAACGCTTTTTATTCCGAAATGGTGCCCACTGTTTCAGAATCTTTCACAAGTTAAGACGTAACTAAGCATTTATCGGTTACGTTGGAGTTCAGCAGGGAGGAGTGAGTCAGGGAAATTCTGGTAGCAGATTGGCCTTGTCCAACGTTCAATAGCGCGACTGCCTACCGAAGTCGTTCGTCCATCCGAGGTTGCCGGGAAAGGTCCACCATGAACGGTTGCATCGCAAACCTCCAAGCCCGTCGGCATTTGATTGATGAGCAATCTTCCTGCGAGGTCTTCCAGGTCCTCGACAAGGGGGCCGCACGAAGCAACTTCGGACTCAGTCCCAATGATGGTTGCAGTTAACTGACCCTCAAGAACCGCTGCCCAGCCTGTCGCCTCCTCAACAGACGAGCACCTGACTACGAGCGTGCAGGGGCCAAAAATTTCTTCTCGCAACGTCTCGTTGGAGCGGAATGTTTGGCCGTCGGTTACGAACAGCGCGGCTTGCTCTGAACTTGATGCCGAATGAACCCCGCCGAGCGCCTTGAGTCGGTTTACGCCGCTCCGATAGGAGGCCTCAATTGAATCCGTCAACATGCAAGCGGCCGGAGTTTGAGTCATGAGAACTCCAAGAGCGTTAACAAAAGCATCTGAGCCCGATTCTCCGCATAAGAAAATGAGGCCAGGGTTAGTGCAGAACTGACCGACACCCATGGTTACCGAGCCGTGAATCATTGCCGCCAAGTTTTCTGGTTCGGAGCCGAGCCTCTCGGGCAAGACAAAAACGGGATTGACACTGCTCATTTCCGCGAACACGGGAATCGGCTGAGGTCTAGCGTTTGCGAGTTGCACAAGCGCAAGCCCGCCCTTCCGTGACCCGGTGAATCCTACGGCTCGGATCTTCGGGTGTTGCACCAAGGCTTGGCCCACCTCAAATCCGTCATCGTAAAGTACCGCGTAGGTTCCAACCGGCATGTCGCTGGCGACTCTTGCGGCTTCGATGGCTTCAGCGACGATGCTCGTCACCACCGGATGGGCTGGATGGGCCTTGCAGACAACTGGACAGCCCGCAGCCAGTGCCGAAGCGGTGTCACCGCCAACGGCAGAAAATGCCAAAGCGAAGTTGCTGGCACCAAGAACGGCCACAGGCCCAAGCGGCCGGTTCATCGAACGCATGTCTGGCTTGGGTAGCGGCTTCCGGTCTGGGATTGCCAAATCAACTCGCCTATCCAGCCAGGTGCCATCACGAACAACTCGGGCGAATAGCCTCAGTTGGTTGCAAGTTCGATCAAGTTCGCCGTTCGCTCGCCCCTCGGGAAGGCCTGTTTCGTGCTGGTACGCCTGAACGATCTCATCTCTTCGTGCGTTGAGTTGGTCTGCGCAGATTTCGAGAAAGTCGGCTCGACTTGATGTAGTCTTGGCCTTCAGTTGCTTGTAGGCTGACCAAGCCAACTTGCAGACCTGGTCCACATCTGCCAGCGTCGCGCTGACAAAGGTTGGGCCAAAGATCTCGCCCGTTAGGCGGCTACGACTTTGAAATGATCCCACTTACGCTAGCACTCCGCCGGGACGGGATGCCAGGGCCTCCGCAATAATTCGCTCCGCTGCGGCCAGTTCTTCGCCAACCAACTGCAGTCGCGGTGCGCGCACCCTCGCCGAGCCTTTTCCAACACGCTCTTGGACCAGTTTGATCAGTTGAACAAATTTCGGCACGGTGTCAAGGCGGAGTAGCGGCAGGAACCACCGATAAAGCTCAAATGCTTCCTGCTTCTTGCCATCAAGCGAAAGTTGCCAAAGCAAAACGGATTCTTGCGGCATCGCATTGGCGAGCCCGGCAATCCAGCCAACCGCACCCGCATCAATCCCTTCGACGATTGCATCATCAACACCCACAAGAATCTGAAGACGATCTCCGCAAAGAGCCCGAATCCCAGTAACTCGACGGACGTCGGTGCTCGATTCCTTTACGGCTTGCATGTTCGGATGCTCATCAGCGAGTTCCGCAACCTGCTCGGGTGTGAAGTCGGTCTTGTAGGCAACGGGATTGTTATAAAGAATGCAGGGCAAGCCCGTGGCATTAAGAATCGCCGACATATGGGCTTTCATCTCTCGCCAATCAGTCGAGTATACATAGGGGGGGAGCACCATAAGTCCATGGCAACCCAATGCTTCTGCATCCTTGGCAAGTTGGACGGCCTCGGCCGTGCTCAGGGAGGAGATTCCTGGCATGATCGGAACCTTGGCCCCGACTGCCTCCACACAAGTGCGCAGTATCCCGTGCTTCTCATCTAGGGTGAGCGTCGCTCCCTCGCCAAGTGAGCCGAGCGGCACAATACCATGGCAACCTTCGTCGACGAGCCATTGAACGTGTGCGGTTAAAAACCCCTCGTCGATGCCGCCGCTGGGTTCGAAGGGTGTCGTGATGGCTGGAAAGACGCCTCGCCAGTTAATCTGCATGACAAGAGATTACCGGGCGAGGCGCAAGGTAAGACTTACTCGATCGTCCAGAACGCTTGATCGATGCAGTGGATCCACCCATCGGTGGCTGGATCTTCGTCGTTGATAGGCATCCAAGTTACTCGTGCGCCAACCTCGCCATCCCCAGCAACGTGATTGGGAGCGGTGGCGGTCAAAGCCACCTCAATAACCTGGTCCGTCACCGGAGCGACTCGCCCGTCAACGACGGTCCATCCTGCGGTGCTGAACCTCTTCATCTCGAGCAGTTGCGACAAGCCGGGGCGAGCAACAAATGCTTCGAACTTAAACCGGTACGAGGTCGGGGCTAAGACAGAGGTAACACCTTTGAGTTCCACTTGCGCGGACAGTGTGTTCTCGTCATTGAAGATAGCGAGACAAATGTCATCGCTGCTGACCATGCTGGCCAATCCACCCGCGAACTCGGAACCTTGGATGATTTCGTAAGACCTGACTGGGACATCGAAGCCAAAACTGTAGTTGATGTATTGAGCGTTGACGCTCCCAATAACAAGGCTTGATGTGTTCGTTGTCGGATTGTAGACTCCAACACCCGTGCCCCAAGTGAACAAGATGTTCCCATTCAGAAGTCGATGAGCCCCTCGTGATCCCGTGCTGAGCGGCGTCGCCCAGAAGTTCAATTGAGCACCCGTCGAAGCGTCGTACTTATAAACTCCAATCACCGGACTGAAGTTGCCGACGAGAATGTTGCCGTCGGTGTCGAAGGACATTTGTTGGGGCCAGTTCACGCCCGTACTTCCGTTGGACTCGTGGAAGACTCCCAGCGACGTGCCATTGTAGTCGAAGCGAAGGATGTCATCTCCCGTTGAATCAGAAACCAGGAGATCGTTCTCTCGGCACAAAACGTCGAATGCATCGAATGTGCCGGTGATCAGGTTACTGAAATTGGCGGCGTTAGACAGATCGACTTTGACAATGGCTCGCCCGGGGGCTCCCCCGCCCGTACCGAAGTTCGCGATGTAAAGTTGCCCATTCTTGACCGCGGCTCCACGAACGTTGTCAAGCACCGGGCCCACACCCCCTCCGGCAAC
>CALMEF010000252.1 GCA_937862825.1 uncultured Armatimonadota bacterium | reverse complement strand
CGCAAGTTTGCGAGTTTGGACATCACGAGTTACGGCTACGACCTGAACAGCCGCCTGGTGACGACGCTCTATGCGGACGGCACGAGGGTGACGCAGGCATACGACGCGAACGGCAACCGAACGACGTTGCAGGACTCGACGGGAACCACAACGTTCACGTTTGACGTCCTTAACCGTATGACGGGGAAAACTGACCCCGGAGCCCTTAGCCAGGCTTATGGCTATGACGCCGCTGGCCAGCGGACGACGCTGGTTGATCCGGATGGCGGAATCTTCACCTATGTCTTCGATGACGATGGGCTGAACTCGCTCGTGATTGACCCTGATGGGAAGCGAACGACGCTTCAGTATGATGCTGCGGCTCGTGAAACGACGGCGGTGTATGACTCGGGAATCACGAGGCAGACGACCTATGATGCGGCAAGCCGAGTCGTCTCCATCATTGACACGGACAATACTCCGGCGGTGATTGCAAGGTCCTCGTTTACTTACGATGAGAACGGCAACCGCAAGGTCATTCAGGATTCGAACGGTGCTGTGACCTCGTATACGTTTGATGCGAAGGACAGGCTGACGCAGGATCATACGACGGGGACGAATGCTCATACCTACGATTACACGTATGACGCGAATGACAACAGGCTGACTTCGAATGAAACGGGTGTGGTGACGACTTTCAACTATGACGTTGCCAACCGTTTGACCACGAGTACGGACGGCAGCGGTGTTACAACGTTTACTTTTGATCCCGATGGCAACTTAACGAAGGTTCATGTTGGGTCAACGGTTACGACCATGATCTACGACAAGGAAAACAGGTTGGTTGGTCATCAGCAGTCTTCGGGTGGGTTTGCTGAGCCGCCGACGTCGTTCACTTATGACGGTGATGGGTTGAAGCGTGCGGAGATTCGAGTTGGCCGGGTTACCCTTGTTTGGGACGGCATGACCTATCTTCAGGAGCGTGGTTAGATGCCAGTTAAGCGATATGTATCAATCAATGGCCGCCTTCGCGGTGAGATCACTGCTGGTGTTCGAACGGATTACCTGACGGATGCTATTGGGAGTATCACGGGAACGGTGGATGAGGGTGGCAAGGTGATCAATACCTATCGCTACAAGCCGTATGGTGGAAGGTTGGCCAAGACGGGCACTGGTGCTGATCCGAGTGTTCAGTGGACTGGAGATACAGGTTCGAGGGTGACTAACTTGAACCGTGCTGAGCAGTACAACGTGCACCGGCACTATGGCACTCAGCAGGCTGCCTGGACGAGTGTTGATCCGCTGTGGCCAAGCGAACTAGCTTTTGTGTATGTGGGTTCTAATCCCGTTTGCCGAACAGATAGACTTGGCTTAAACTTTGAAGATTGTCCTCCCGAGTTTAAGGATCAACTGCAGGAAGCCTGGCGCAAGATGAGTCAACGGATCAAGGGCATATGTCCGGATCCGAACAACCCGAGTCCCTCTATCATCGAATGTTGGCGAAGGTGCGGAGACAATGCGCCGGAGCGAAACGCCCAATGCAGGTGCAAGCACGGGTCGGGCGTTCCAGGATTTCCCATCACGATTCGCTGCAAGAGTGGACCAGCATGCGTACCCATGATCCAAAACCGGTTCAGCGAGTGCAACGGTGCATGCATTTGCACAGAAGCAGGGACTTTTCGAAGCAACTGCAAGACAACAATCTGTCTAGAGAACTGCACTCCGTCCCAGATTGGTCACTGGGATGAAGCCTTTTTACACGAACTAATGCATTGCTGCAACGCTAGACACAAGTTTGGCACCGGTGGCGACGATCTCGATGAGCCAGTTGGCGTTCCAGGCCCTGGGGGACCCGGCGCAAATGTGCTATGCCTCCTTAACTGTATTCGACCGATTCTAGGCTTGCCAAAGCCTGAACCTTGGATAAACCCATTGCTCGCTACGTGTGGGAGAGGTCCATGGCACAGTTGACGCTAAGGTCGAGACGTCAAAAGTGGCTTTTTCTTTGTTGTGCGACGCTTTTTATTCTCGTTGGTTGCTTTCTTTGGCTCAGGAGCATACCGCCTGCCTTATCGACGCCGACTATTCAAAAGGCACGTCTGGTAAAGGCTGGGCTACGAACTGGGGCAAACCGTGTGCATTCCTTTTTTGAACCATTTGAGTATCAGGAATATGTAGTGGACTTGAGCATGGCGGATGCACGGATTGCCCTGGATTCGGAACTAACCGCCGTCGGCTTCTTACCCCATATCGAGCAAGTAGATTATCCGAAGCCGCAGACCTTTCCTCAGTATCCGATGTGGGAGCGAGGAGACCTCGTCGTAGGTCTTGAGCCAGGAAAAACAACTCTCCCAAGTAGAGCAGGAGAAGGAACGATAATCTATGTTCTGAGGTATCTCGATTATGGGTCAATTTCTCAGTTTCGGGTTTGGTTGTTTGATGAGCGCGAGGATTAACGAGGACCCCTTGCAATGCAAAAACTTCTCGAGAACTCAAGTCCAGCGCCGGTCACCAGCTCGAAAGTTGAAAGCGCAGATGGTACGGCACTTGAATCATTAGACCATGATTTGCCTTGGCCGCAGTACCGCAAAATGGCCACACTCTGGTCAGGGTTGTCCGTTCGTTTGCGTATGATGAGGACGACTGTCAGAAGATGGAACAACCCACAAACAGGGCCGTAACGACGGGATGGATCGTTTGACCCCCTCGCGACTCCAAATATGAAATGTGCCTGACAGGCAAGTAGAACGTATGGAATGGTCAGATATACCCGGTTGGTTTGATTACGCGGACCTATACGACCGTGCGGTGAGAGAAGCCCCAGTAGGAGGCACGCTCTCCGAACTCGGATGCTGGTTTGGACGCTCGACGTGTTACCTCGCGCAACGTGCGAAAGAGAGCGGAAAAAGGCTCCAGATTATCGTCATCGACACGTTCCTAGGCACGGAGGGCGACGCTGTGCATAAAGGCATCGTGCCTTCAGGTTCGTTTCGTCCTCAGTTCGAGGACAACATGAATCGCGCCGGCGTGCTTGACTTGTTGACGGTAATCGAGGAGGACGCGGCGACGGCCCATCGCCGAATTCCTACAGCGTCGCTTGACTTCCTGTTTATCGACGGTGATCACTCCTACGCAGCGGTGCGCCGGGACATCTTGAACTTCAGGAGTAAGGTGAGGCAAGGGGGCATCCTGGCCGGGCATGACTACGGTCATTCGGCAGAGGTCCGCCGAGCTGTTGACGAGATTTTCGGACCTTGTCCGGCCTCAGTGGCGAGTTGGGCGATCCGGGTATGAGCCGGGCACAATTTGGAAAGCGATGATGGGAGAACTGAAATGAATACACAACTTTGCGCGTGCATCTGTGTCCATGACGACACCGAACACTTGAGCAGAACGCTAGGCGCACTGGGGAACCTTGCGATTGTGCTGGTGGTGAGTAGGGTTGACTGGAAGGGAGCGACCGGCGACGGCTGGAAGGAAGCGGTGCGAATTGGCGAGTCCCATGGAGCCCAAGTCGTTCTTGGCGACTGGAGTCCAGAGGAGCCGCACAGACTTGCCGCTTACGAAAAACTCCAAGAACTAGGCTATACCCACGCGATCATTCCAGATGGAGACGAAGTCATCGAGCCGGCTTTGCTCGAAACCCTGAAAAGGATTGCCGAGCAGGACTTGGCGGATCGCGTCTACGTTGAGTGGGATACTTATTGGTCCGATATCGCCCACGTTGTCCGGCCCCGGGAGCCTTTCACGCCGTGCATGATGATTAAACTCGGGAGCGCCCGGTATCGAAGAGTGCGCGAGTTTGATGGGGGCCGATCACTCTTCCTGAACGAGACATACGGTATCGTGCATCACCTCAGTTATGTTGGGCCTGATGAGCGTATCGCAAAGAAGATAACAACCTGGGGGCACAAAGATTGAAGTACGGCAAGGATGGTACGAGCGGTTTTGGCGGGGGTGGAAGTTAGACCCCTTGATCACCAACCTCCACCCCACCCATCCCGAATCGTATCGCTTCGTCGAGCATATCTCGCCGCCAACGATCCTTGGAGGTGAAGCATCTGAAGCGGTCACCAACAACGAGTTATGGCCAGAGGGCCTCGACCCCAAGGTATCGATCTGCATTCCCCTTTATGGGGGCGAGGGCTTTATTGAGCAAACCCTTGACGCGCTCGAAAGATGCCGAGATTTGATTCATGACGTCGTCATTGTTGACAACGCATCGCCTGACGCAGCGGCCACCCTCGTTGAAAAGCGACCATGGATCACGCTAATCCGTAACGAGGAGAACCGTGGATTCGCCATAGCGAGCAACCAGGCTTATCGAGCAAGCACAGGTGAGACGATAATCTTCCTCAATAGCGATGCGCTCGTTACCCGTGCGGGTCTCATCGAACTGGTCGTCGCTCTCTACCGATCTGGGTCTGTCGGGGCTGCTGCACCTTTAACGAACTTTGCGTGTACAGAGCAGGCCATCGCGCCGTGCTTCAGTCATCTTGACAACCTGGAGCGATTTGCTAGCGATGTAGCTCGCCGCGAAGTTGATGACACCGACTCCGACTTTGTTATTGGCTTCTGCGTAGCCCTCCGAAGAAGAACGCTGGAAGAGTTGGGGCCATTTGATGAGCGCTTTGAGACCGGCGGCGCGGAAGACCTGGAACTAAGTTACAGGCTCCGACGATCAGGCTATCGTGTGATGGTTGCTCAGCGAAGTTATATCCACCATCTTGGTTCTCAGACCTTCTCCAGGGTACAGGGCGAGGTCAATCTTCAGGCTTTGTTCAGGAAGAATGACGCAAAGTTTCACCAGAAGTGGGCGGGCGACGTTGCATGCGGATTTGCCTCGCACCTTAGCGGACAGTCCCGTGAGCGGATTCGCTTTGATGAGAGTAAACGACCCAACCCAAATCGCTTTGCGAAGGTGGCTAAACAGGCTGGGATTTCGCTATGCATGATTGTCAAAGACGAGGAGAGAGTGATCGCCGAATGCTTAACGAGCGCGAAGCCCTATTTCAATGAGATGCTCATCCTCGACACGGGCTCGTCAGACCGCACCGTCGAGATCGCCGAGGCTCACGGCGCAGTGGTCACAAGGGGTACTTGGGACGATTCCTTCGCAAAGGCACGCACGGAGTCTATGCGCGACGCGAAAGGGCAATGGATCATGTGGCTTGATGCCGACGACACGTTGCCGGAGCACTGTGGAGAAATCATCCTCAATGCGGTGATCTCTGCGCCCAGGGACGTTATTGCCTTCGTGGTTCCTGTCCGCTTTGTTGAAGAGCATGGGTTCGGCACTGAAGTTGACCATGTTAAGGTGTTCCGGAACTTTCCCGGCATTGAGTGGGAAGGACGGATTCATGAGCAGGTTCTGGCTTCGTTACGGCAGTGTGCGACCAAAGCGGGGATTCCTGACGGCGGCCAGATTGCGCGTCTTGATGCCTATGTTCTGCATTCTGGTTACGACACCTCGCCAGAGGGCCAGGCGAAAAAGCGTGAACGCGACGCCAGGTTGCTGAAACTCGACCTGAAGGATCGCCCCAATCATCCGTTCGTGCTCTTTAACCTTGGGATGACTGACCACTATTCTGGCAAACACAAGGAAGCCATCAAATGGCTCAAGAAGAGTATTGCTGCTTCAGGCCCGGGCGAGTCCCAGCTCCGCAAGTCGTATGCACTTTTAGGTGCTTCCTTGCGCGCCTTGGGGAAGGTCGATGAGGCGAAGAAAGCGCTAGAGGAAGGTCTTTCCATCGTTCCTGGAGATCCGGAAATCCAGTTCTACCTCGCTCAGATCGCCTCTGAGGCAGGCCATCATTTGGCGGCCATTGAAGGGTACAAAGCGGTGCTTGCAGCCGACATCAGCAGTGTGTTCACAAGTCTTGATCCTGGGATATTGAGCTTTAAGACGCGACACAACTTGGCTGCCCAATACTTGCAGATCGGTGACTATGAGTCTGCGCGCGAACAATGGCAGACGTCCTTTGAGCAAAATCCTCGCGTTGATACTCTAAACACGTTGTTTGAAGCGGCGGCAGTGCATGGCGACCTGGCAACTTGTCGCGCGTTGCTAGATTGGACGCGGAACAAACTAGGTTACGCGGAAGAGTGGGCAATGATGGTGGAACGCCTGTCGGCAATGACTTCGCTAGACCCGATTGCGCATTACGACGCTGTGGCTCGGATGCAGCCGGACAATGTGGCGATCCGCAAAGCAATGGCTCTGCGACTACTGAGCACCGGCCAGGTTGCAGCAAGTATTGACCACTTTATGTGGCTTCACAGTCATGGTGCTCCTGAAGGACCGTATTTCCTTGGGGAGATTGCCGAGCAGAACGGTGATTCGAGGAGAGCGTTAGGTTGGTATCAAGAGGCTTTAAGGTTGAATCCACAACATAGGGAAACAGCTACCCGTGTTGCACGACTACGAGCGCTATTCGCCTAAGCGCCTGATTGCTGATTAGAGTGGGTCTTATGGCCTACTGGATGCTATTCGGTAAGGATTTTTGGTACCCAACCCTAAAGATTTCAAAGAGACTCTCCGACAACTCTAGTGGGAGTGCCGAAGCACCACAAATGCAGCCGCGCTTACTACTAAATAGGAGGGTCAAACAAACATGAAATCAAGGTTATCGATGGCTTTTGAAGTGCTCTCGGGAGCAGATGGTAACGTCGTTGCACGTAATACACGAAATGGCGTTGTGCTCACTCCCCGAG
>CALMEF010000251.1 GCA_937862825.1 uncultured Armatimonadota bacterium | reverse complement strand
TTCGAAACCCGGCAAACCCGAACTTCGAGCCATTCCTGATCGCGCCAAACTGGCCGATAGCGGCATCACTGTTGCTGACGTCGCAAACACGATGCGTGTGATGTACGAAGGAAACAAGGACACCAAGTTCCGAGTCTCTGGGCGCGAATACGACATCCGCGTCATGATGGACTTGGAAGACCGGAACAATCCGGCATTGGTTGACCAAGTTCCGGTAGCGTTTAGTCAAGGCAAGCCCATCTTCCTTTCCTCAGTGAGTCGTATCGAACCTGGGGTTGGCGTTGACAAAATCGACCGGCGAGACCGTACCGAAGAAGTCCGCCTTACCGCTGACCTCTTGACGGGTTTCGACGCGGGTGGAACGCAAACCAAGATTGACAACTACCTCAAGGAGTACAAGTTGGTGCCCGACGGCATCGTCATGAAGCCTTTGGGGCAGGCCGACGTCCAGCAACGCGAAATGGTCTTCCTCATGGGAGCCCTATTCCTAGGACTCATCCTTGTCTACATGCTCCTTGCGTCTCTGTACGACAACTTGCTGTACCCAGCCATTATCCAGTTGGCTCAGCCACAGGCTATGGTCGGCGCGCTTCTGGCTCTGATGATCACGGACAAGACCCTCAACATTGTTGGTTTTATCGGAATCATCGCCTTGGTCGGACTCGTGGGCAAAAACGCGATCCTGTTGGTTGACTACACGAACACGCTTCGAAGCCGCGGCAAGGAGCGCCATGAGGCTCTTGTGGAAGCGGGACCGACTCGACTTCGGCCGATCATGATGACGACCCTTGCGCTCATTCTTGGCATGTTGCCAGTTGCATTGGCCATTGGTCGCGGTTCAGAGTTCCGCGAGACTATTGGTATCACCATCATCGGCGGTATCACGCTCTCAACCTTGTTGACGCTTCTCGTCATTCCGTGTTCGTACACGATCATTGACGACGCCTCAACCTGGTTCGGCCAAGTGCTTAGACGGATGCGATCTCGAATGGGACGAGACTAAAGGTCAATAAAACGAAAAGAGCCCGGACGATACCGTCCGGGCTCTTTTTCAATAGAACGACTAGAAGCGGTAGCCCAGATAGAAGCCAACGCTTGTGGCCTTGATCGAGGTGTTCTTCAATCGGTCGCTGAAGAAGAATGAGGCTTCGGCAAACAAGTTCTGATTGATGTTCGCACCAGCTCCGATTCGACCACCCAATTGGGTATTGCTGTTCGTAAGGTTGAAGACGACAGCACCGATGCCCGCGAATCCGTAAAGCTTCAGTCCTTCGCTTTCCTTGCCGAGCGGGAATCGGAAGTTGATGTTGACCGGGAAAATGCTGTTGCGGTTTGCTTTCGCACTCTTGAAGATCCAGTCAAGCGATAGATAGGTCTCGGTGCCCTTGATCAGAGTCGTGTTCAGACCGTAATCAATTCCGATGCCAGCAAAGTTATTCTCGAAACTTCGGAAGTTCGAGTCAATGGGAAGTACAAGTCCGCCGCGGACGCTAAAGCCGTAAGGCGTAAAGTCGTCGGCTCTGAACTGAGCGGAAGCGATCGTCGTCAGCGCAAAGAGGCCGCCGGTTATGGTTGCGATTTTGTTCATTTCATCCTCCAAGTTGACTGGGCAACCGCCCACGTCCGTTTGAGCGTGTGTAGTTTACACAAAAACTGGACGTTAACCGAACTTCACCGGGTTCGCTTTGCTTCTGCAGCCGCAATGACGTGGGTCGGATCAAGTTCGAACGCTCTTCGGAAGGCCGCTTGCGACTCCCCTTCCCTGCGCAATCGTTTTAAGGAAATTCCCTTCTGAGCCCAAGCCTCCACGTACTTGGGATTGACTTCCAAAGCGATTTCGAATTGCTCCAGAGCACCCTCCACCTGATCAAGTTCGAGCAGCGTTTGACCGTAGCGGCATCGAATATCAGCATAACGGGGCGCGATTTCGAGAGCCTTCTGGAACCGCAGCGCGGCAGGTTGGAAGAGGCGTTGGCGCGCCAGGTCATCGGCCTCCCTGGCAAGGACATTGGCGTCGTTTGGCGCCTGGGCAAGAGCCGCTATGAGTTCTGCGGGCGATTCCCGGTGGGCAATGGCCAACTCACGGAGGTGCGTAGGCTCCTCACCACAACAAAGGCTTCGCATCAGGTGCGCCTCAGCGTAGTTTGGATTACGATCAATCGCCTTTTCAAAGGAAACTAGCGCTGAAGCCTGATCACCCGACCCAAACTGCGCCAAGCCCAAGCCTAACCACAAATCGGCAAATGTCTGCCTGTAGTGGATCGCTGTCTCAAAGTGCTTGATAGCCAAGCCAAATTCGGCGCGCATCAAAGCAGCACGCCCCAATCGCTGATGTGCATCGGTTAGATAGGTTCTGGCCAGGTTGCGAATGCTGGGGTCCCTTCCGAGAGTGGCGCATTCTTCCAAGCCGACGATGGCTTCGGCGAGCCGCCCATGCTCAAATTCGTGAAGTGCTTTATCAAAGACGGGATCGGTGCCAAAACCAAACCACTTTCCCGCAGCCACTTTCGAATCCCACCCTCAAGAGAAAATGGCCGTCCTGGCCTTTGCGCCCGCCAATCCGTTGGCCGACTGTTCAGACGAACTTGAGGCCACAAAAGCACCACCTAGACCGAGATTTCTTTTCCGTCAAATCCGACTTCTATGCCGTGCGGCACAAAGAACGCCTCCAATTCAGCATGAGTCGCGTTGCCATTGTGGCTATGGTGAGTCGTCGTGATGACTGCACCGTCAGCAAGTGCCCCAATCTCGCGCATCCTTCCAATCATTTCAAGGAACTGATTGGCATCAATATGCCCCGTGTAAGGTGTAGGGACGAATCCCTCGGTGCATTCCAAAACCAGCCCGTGCAGATCTGCCCCCTTTAGAAAGTCCCATGTCTCCTCCATCCAATATCCGGTATCGGTGGCATACAGCAGACGTCGCCCGTTCTGCTCGAAGATGAAGTTGTGCGAGTCCTCCTCAATCTTGTGATTTGCCCGAATCGGCGTGACTCGATAATCGCAGATCGAGAAGGACTCAAAGGACCGAGTCAATACGATGTCCATTGGCCACTGCGGATAGCGCCCGGTAATCGTATCGCAAATTGCCTGATTGGCAAAAATTGTGAATCCGAGATTCTCTCGATCACAAAATGGCCAAAGCCCATATTGCAACTCGCTGGGACAGAAATGATCGTCGTCACTATGGGTGAAGAGGAGCGCTGACCACGATGCCGCCGTCAGACGGTCACGCTGAAGTTGAGGGACCGTGTCAGGAGGCAAGTCAATTTTGATGTGCCCATCCATCAAGGCACCCGAGCGGGTTCGAACATCCTTGCCCCCGTGCTGAAGTGCATAGTCACTGACCCGAGTGCCGCCCGCAAAAGCGGGAATACCTTCAGCGGCACCGGAACCAAGGATGCGTAGGGTCATGCTTCAAAGTCGTTCAACGACCAAATCACCAGGCCGCTGAGTATCTTGGGATAGTAGTAGGTGCTCTTTTGGGGCATCTTCTCGCCACCAGTGGCAATCTCTCGCATGTCCTGCACGGTTGGCGGGCTCATCAGGAAGGCCGCAGCAGCGCCACCGTTCACGGACTGAACCGCTTCTTCGGGATCGCGAGTGTATGAAATCAAGTCCAAGCCCTTGATTTGAAGAATCTCCTCAAGAATCACGCTATGCAAGATACTAACATCAAGAGATCGCAGTTTTGTACTGCCTTCACCCTTCACTAGGTCTAGAGTCCTATCCAGATCATCCAACACCGCAATTAAACCGATGCCGCCTGGCAACGCAACGCCAAAGGCCCGATTGCCGGTGGCCTCAATCTCTTCAACCTCCTGCATCAAGTGCCCGTTGGGAACTTTGCGAACATGAAAGAACCTTAACAGGGCCTCATCCAACTGGTTTGCGTTGATCGGAAGTTCCTTTACGATCCGATGGGTGGGCAGAAGCACCAAACCCGGGTCCGACATTGAGCCAAGCGCCATCATCATGTAATCCTCGGCGATACGCCCATCATGGTCACCTTGCATCGCTCTGAACGTACAGGCAGTCTCATACCGGTGATGACCGTCTGCGATCCAAACTTTCTTGTCGGCAATGATCTGACTGATCGCTCGACACTCTTCAGGATCGTCGATGTTCTCTAGAGAGTGCGTTACCCCGTCGTCCGTGACCACAAACGACTGGCTTGATGACTGCGCAGCGGAGATTCGTTTGAATGCCTCTCCATCATCATCGTCGAAGAGCCCATAGATGCATTCCAAGTGCGCCCTCGTCGCCTCCAAAACGCGAAGTCGATCTTCTTTGTGCTTCGGAAAGGTCTGTTCATGGGGGAGGACGACTCCCTTCTCGTACGGCTCTGTCTTGATCAGCGCAATGACGCTTGTGCGGGTGAATCGCTCAGGCTGACCGGGAATCGTAAACGTCTGGACGTATCGGTAGAAAGTCTTCTCAGGCTCCCGCTGCAAAACACCGTTGCGACGCCACTCCATTAGCCGCGCGTTGCTTCGCTGATACTTGACGTACTTGCTGCGATCGTCTTGCTCCTGCTCCGGAAGCGTAAGGTACACCACGTTGTGCGGATTTTTAGCCGCATATGCCTCGCGTTCGTCCCACGATAAAACGTCGTAAGGTGGGGCAACAAGGGTCGTGAGTTCGCCTGCTTCGGGTGCGTATCGAAGGCCGTAGAACGGTTTGATCTCCGCCATGAGCCGGGAGTTTACTCAGCCGACGACCGACTTGATGCGCTCAATGAACTCAACGGCCTGCGCCTCATCAACAGGTTCCAACGGAAGCCGCACCTTATCCGTCGTCAAGACACCCCGCAACTTCAACATCGCCTTGTGCATCGCTGGTTGGGGAAACTTGCGAATCTCTCGAATCAGCGGCAAGATCAACTCGAATGCAGCATTATCCCGTTCCCGAACGACTCGTGAAACCCAAGCGGGAAGGGTATTGGCTGCCCCGCTAATCGAGCCAGACCAGCCTTGCTCAAGGGCCTCCCACAACAACGTCTCATCTCCAACAAACGAGTGGTGAGTTGGAAGAACCCGGCGGAAGTCCGATAGGTTGGCAACCTCTCCACTGGAGTCTTTCACCCCAATCAGCATCTCATGGTCCCGAATGGATTCCAGAAAACCCGTTGTCAGCGTAAACCCGCTTTTCGCTGGGAAGTTGTACGCGATAACAGGCACCTTGGATCGATCCAACAGGTTCAAAAACCAGTCTCTCATGCCGGAGTCCGAGGCCGGACGAATGAAGAATGGAGGCAAGACGAGTATTGCCACGGCTCCACCATCCTCCGCGCGATTTGAGAGCCAAACGGCTTCCTCCAAACTTGGCGTGGCAACGCCAAGCACAAGATCCAGTTTGCCCCTGAGTTTGGAAGCGACACCGACCAGGTCTCGCTTCTCGACTGCGCTCAAGGACGGCCCTTCGCCATTGGTCCCAGCGAGCACCACTCCTGTACACTCCGCCGCTTCAAAATAGGCGAGCAGACGGGCTAAGGAGAGATGATCAACCCTGCCCCGATCATCAAGCGGAGTAACTGATGCTGGATAAACCCCGGGCTTCATCCTCAGCGACGAGGCAAGGTGGCACACCAGTCAGCAAAGAGCTTCCGCTCCGCGTCGGTAGGCTGAACTTTCTCTTCCTTCGGAGGCATCGTCTTGCGCTCCATAACCTTGCCGGAATTTCGCCACATCCTCGGTTCCTTCTTGACGTCGTCCTCAGTCTTGAACTTCGTGAAATCAATGTTGTGTTCTTTCTTCTCAGGGTTGTGGCACGAAACACAATACTTCTTCACGAGAGGAACGATATCCTTCTCAAACGTGACCTTCGCCGCAGGCTGAGAGGGAGCCTTTGTCTGAGGCGTTGTCTGGTTCAACAGAATCGAAATGGGCAAGATGGCAAGGAGCGCGAACGTCTTCATGATGGATGCAAACCGTTAATACGACTCTTGGACGGGTCTAGAGTTTCAGATCAACGATACCACTGACGCCAACTCCATCAACACGTCGAATATTGGTTACGTCTTTGCTGGCAACAGGGATCAATGCGCGGATGCGCACTTCCTTGCCGAGGAGTTCTGCCTCCGGTTGGGCCACCGCGACGACTTGGTCAACTTTGCTCTTCGGACCCATCACCTGTGCGATACCCACCGCACTGGATCGGTTGATGCCGACACTAATGATCACGACGGTCTTTGTCGTGACTCCCTCGGCCTTTCCGTGGAGTTTGTCAAATGCCTTGTTGATGTCCTTGCCGAACGCCGAGACAATGCCAACCATTCCTCCAACCTTCAGAATCTGTTTCAACTGAGGAGTTGCAACAGCCGCTATAGCTAACAGTGAACCAACAACGATGAACTTCTTGTGCACTCGCATACGGTAATGATACGAGACATTTAGGCCGCTTGCAGGGTTTCGGCCGTGTTCTTTAGAGAAATTTCAAGGGCTTGCTTCGCTTCCAAACGAACCGTGATCGCGTTGAATGTCTTTCCGTAGCGATGAACTGGGGTGACCGTGAGTTCGCGACCCTTTGACTCGGCCTCTATTCGTGGCCCGGAGATCAATAGCGAAAGCCCGTCGATTTCCACATCGCTAGTGAGTTGCAAGATTGTCTCAGAGCCCAAGGTCTTAATCGAGACTCGAGCCTGCCGCCGCGCCCGCTCATGCTGGTACACCTCTTCGGGAGTCATGAACTCC
>CALMEF010000250.1 GCA_937862825.1 uncultured Armatimonadota bacterium | reverse complement strand
CCCTGACCAGGAAAGACTACGGCAACCATCATTTCGGGAGCGCTGCAAGGTATGGGTCAAGTTCCTCTTGCTTCGACGGAACTTGAATCTTGCCTGCGATAATGTCCGCCTTGACCTGCTCAACCTTCGCGAGAACATCTGCGGGAATCTTGTCCTTGGTGTGCTTCATTTCCGACAAGCCGACACCGTTGGCCTTGAGGTCAAACACCTTCACTCCGCCGGTGAATGCATTGTTCTTGATGTCGCTAACAGTTTGGAAAACCGCTTCATCCACCCGCTTGATCATGCTGGTCAGTACGAAACCAGGTTGAATGTAGTCTTGATCGCTGTCCACGCCGATCGCAAACTTCTTCTGCTCGGCGGCAGCCCCGATGACGCCCAAACCGCTCGCTCCTGCGGCATGATAGATGATGTCGGCTCCATCGGAATACAAAACGTTTGCTGCGGCCTTGGCCAGGTCGGCGTTGTTCCAACTATTCGCGTACTTCGCGGGAAGGACGACGACGTTCGGGTTGGCCGTCTTCGCCCCCGCAATGTAACCGCATTCGAAGCGCTTGATCAACGGAATCTCTTGACCGCCAACAAATCCGATTTTGCCAGACTTCGAAACGCTTCCGGCGAGGTAACCAGCAAGGAAACTTCCTTCGGCTTCCTTAAACTGGAGTGATCGAACGTTGTCACCGGGAACATCGCCGTCAACCGTCGCGAATTTGACTTCGGGGAACTTGGGCGCAACTGCCTTCAACGCGGTCTGCATGTTGATTCCAACAGCGATAACCAAGTCACAGCCGGATTCGGCCAGAGTCGCGAGGTTGGTTTCGTAGTCCTTCTCGCTTTTGCTTTCGACCGTCTTTGGCTCCACGCCCAACTCCTTCTGCGCTCGCTCAAGCCCTGCCCAGGCACTGTCATTGAACGATTTGTCGCCGCGACCTCCCGTGTCAAAAACGATTCCGACACGAATCGGCTTGCCGTTATCCTTGGAAATCGGGTTGGGTGCTCCGCCCGAGTCGCTCGTAGACGATGAGTTGCCGCAACCGGCGATGAATAGAGTGGCCGTTGCGAGCGCTGCCAGAAGAAGGTTTTTCATGGATTGGATTAGTGCCTCCGGGTACAATAAGAGGATTATGGCGCACGGCGAAGGCTGCTTGCGTCACGGAGTTTTCCCACGTTGATTACCTGTAATCTCACCAAACTTGAATCGGCCCTTGAGCAAACCCGGAAGGCCTATCCCAAACTAAGACCGACAGATGCTGCTCTGGTCGCCTCAGCGCTCAGCATGATGGGGCGCCACGCCATCGCGTTGTATGACGGTCAGCAATACCATTGGCCAGAGGATTATGAGGCGCTTACGGCCGCGATGTCCAAGGAAGTTGAGAACATCAACGAGACCGTTGAGGCTCCAAAGAAGTCTGCGAAAAACGCTGAAGAGCCTGAGCCCGTTACGCTCAGCGTCGGTTTGATGCCCAATCTCTCCGCCGGAGAGCGACAACTCGAAGGCCACGACAAGTTGAAAGCCCTTCTAAGCGAAGCAATGACCGAAGGCTTGGAGTTCAACTATCAGGCGTTGGATATTGGCTGGCAGTGGGCTCTTGATCGAGCCAACTGGGGCACGATTACTGGTCAAGATCTTGCTCGGAAGATCAAGGTCAAAGCGACCTTCACCGAAGGTGCTGTAGGCATCGAGGCAGGAACTGGAACCACCAAGAAGCGTGCGTCCCGTGCCAAGGCGCCGAAGGAAGTCGCTGAGCCCGAAGAATAATCGGGCTTAAGCCGGAGCACCAGCACGAGCAGCCTCAAACCACTTGTGGAACTGTTCGCTTGCCCATTCCGCTCGAATGGCCATGGCCAAACTCATCGCCTCAAGGATTGATGAGTGGTAGATCGTGTTTGGAATAAAGCACTCGAACTCCAACGCACCGTGGTCGTTACACCACGAGCCCAGGAACTGACATCGTAACCACTCCTTTCGCTCCAGATTGTTGAGCATAAGAGCGGTGTGAGCGCATCGTTGCGGGGTTAGGCCGATAGGTAGTTTCAGGCGGAACATAAGCCCGTGACCCAAGACGGGATTCTCATCCTCAGTGGTAACTTCCAGCGAACTGACTTGGTAGTTGCCATTCGCATCCGGAATGCTCCAAGCGAACTGGGCGGTTAGGTGAGTTTGGTGGTCGCATTGAAACGCCTGAGCCTGGCGCTCCATCGCCCACTCCATTTGACGCCATTCCGGTTGTCCGACCCAGCGGCTGCCCGCGGCTCCGGCAGGCTTGAAGAACTGACCGATCGCCCCGAGCATGGGGTCTGGCTGACCTCGCAAACCATGGACCGGATGTCCGCTCGTTGCCGAGGCCGCCCCTAATTTCTTGGCAAGATTGTGTCCAATCTCATGCGCTTCAGAAACCTGTAGCGCACAAGCCGCCATAAACAACTTTTCAATGTATTCCTGGTTGTCCGAGGTGGCATAAACGCTACTGTGGAGTTTGAACGTGTCTTTGTCTTGATCAAACACGACCGAGCTCAGCGACGCATCGCTCATTGAACTCAATAATTCAACTTCAAAGTCCTGTGCGTGCCCTCTGCCGCGGAAGAGGTCGGTTTCGGCATGGACTCGGAAGGTGTTGGAAGCGTTTTGGAACATCCCAACATCTGACCAAATCGTTTGGGCAAAGTCCTCAGCCCACCAAATGAAACCACGACCGATATCCTGCGTCCAGTGATCCGGAATGCGCATGGCATCGTGGACGTGGCCAACTATCTCCAATCCGAGGTCGTCGCGCGTGCGCCAAGACATAACACCCTCCAAGCAGACTTCATGGTCTGTTAATGAATGATACGTCTTATCCCGGTGAGAATGACCAAGAATCTGCTATCGATCAGTGCGATATTTCTGGATGAGTTCAATCGCAAGCGCGACATCGCTCCAGCCCTTGACGTCAACATCCTTCTCCTCAAGGGTCTTATACACTTCGAAGAAGTGGAAAATCTCCTTCTTCGTGTGGTCCTGAAGGTCGTTGAGAGACTTGCGCTGATTGAAGCGAGGATCCTTGGTGGAGACACAGAGGATCTTTTCATCCGGCCCCTTGTCGTCGCTCATCTCAAGTACGCCGATGGCCTTCGCCTCAACCACACAACCAGGGAACACCGGGTGCGAAATCAACACCATGACATCAAGTGGGTCGCCGTCAATGTATAGCGTCTGCGGGATGTAGCCGTAATCGAATGGATAGAACAGTGGCGAATACAGAACGCGATCCAGTTTGATCACACCTGTCTTCGCGTCAACTTCGTACTTGTTCGTACTCCCTTTGGGAATCTCGATAATCGTGTTGAACACATGAGGGGCGTTGTCGCCGATCGTGACATCGAGAAGGGACATTGGAAAAGAGGATACCTTTTGGGGCGTCAACTCCTTGCCCCAACGGAGCCTGAATGAACCCCAGAGAGCCGCTCAAGAATCTGCACCGCATTGAGAGCTGCCCCCTTCCTGAGGTTGTCCGCGACAACCCAAAGGTTTAAGCCACGAGGGTGTGAGGGATCCTTCCGAATACGCCCGACGAGGACATCGTCCTTCCCGTCGGCGTCAAAGCGAGGCGTGGGATACGGGTCGATCAACGCAACCCCTGGTGCGGTCGAGAGCAAGTCACGCACCGCCGAAACCTCAATGGGTTCAATGGTCTCCAGGTGGACGGCCAGCGAGTGCCCATTCACGACCGGGACACGCACCGCGGTGACGTTCACCTTCAGGTCCGGGAGTCGGAGGATCTTGCGGGACTCGTTAATGACCTTGTGCTCTTCTTTGGTGAACCCATCGTCCTCCAACACGTCAATGTGGGGAAGGGCATTGGCTCGAATGTCCACGGCAAATGGGCTGCTGTCAGTGTTGCCTTCCAGCGCCTCGTTCCCCTTGCGTCCAGCCCCAGATACCGCCTGATACGTGCAGACATTGACCCGATCCAGCCCAACTGCCTTCGCTATGGGCGCAAGGGCGACGACAAGTTGAATCGTCGAACAGTTTGGATTGGCAATGATCGAGTTTGGCGAGAGCCCGTCAAGCAGATCTCCGTTTACTTCGGGGACGCAGAGCACCTTATCTTCGTCCATGCGGAAGGCGCTGGAGTTGTCAATCACCGTACAGCCTCCAGCGGCAATCCGTGGTGCGACTTCCTTCGAGACCGAGGACCCCGCCGAAAAGATAGCCGCATGGTGCCCGGCAGGATCGAACTCGTCCACATGGCGAACCCTCACACGATCGTTGCCGAAGTCCACCGTTGAACCCGCGCTCCTCGGCCCCGCGAACAAGGATAACTCTGAAGCCCTGTAGCCACGTGCCTCGAGAATTGACAGGGCCGTGCGACCCACTTCGCCCGTTGCGCCGACAATGGCGATCACGAAGACACCCCAACAACCGCGAGCGACCCAATCGCAGAAAGGGCTCTATCCAAGTCCTCAATCAGGTCTTGAGCGTTCTCGATTCCCACGGAAAGCCGGACCAGGTCGGGCGTAAACGACTTGGTTTTACGAACCTCTTCCGGAATGCTCGCATGGGACATGCAGTAGGGAAGGGAGATGGTCGAGCACAGCGAACCGAACGACACCGTGGTGTGGAAGAGTTTGCATGACGACACAAAAGCCGCCGCTCGCTCAGGCGTGCCCAGCCTCACGCTGAGAACCGGTCCTGCGCCACTTGCTTGCCTTTGGTGGAGGGCATATCCAGGGTGGTCTTCAAATCCGGTGTAAATCGTCTGCCCAACGCGTTCATCACCTCGAAGGAATGCAGCGACCAAAGCAGCATTCTTTTGTTGAGCCTCCATACGAATGGCAAGCGTCTTCATCCCCCTCATCAGGAGGAAGCACTCAAACGGTCCAAGAGCCGTCCCCATGGCGTTGGTGCGGAACGCGAGACGCTCGCCGAGGTCTTCGTCGTTGCAAATCAGCGCGCCAGACATAAAGTCTGCGTGTCCGGAGAGGGCCTTTGTTGCCGAGTGAATCACCACATCAGCACCAAGTTCGAGTGGCCGCTGCAGATAGGGCGACATGAGCGTGTTGTCTACCGCCAACCAGGTTCCAAACTCATGACACAGACCCGCCATGGCCCGGATGTCGGTGATGTCAAGCATCGGGTTACTCGGAGACTCGATGATGGCGAGACGGACGTTGGGACTCAGGGCCTTTCGAACCTGTTCGAGATCGGTGGTGTCAACGTGCTTTACCGAGACACCGTGCTCTCGCGCCACCCGTTCCATAAACCGATAGGTGCCACCGTAAATGTCGTGTCCAATGAGCACCTCCTCGCCGGATTTCACGAGCGAGGTCAGCGTGGCGGTCGCCGCCATTCCACTCGAGTAGGCAAAGGCGAACTTGCCGTTGTCCAGGTTGGCAAGTTGGCCTTGGAGCACGT
>CALMEF010000249.1 GCA_937862825.1 uncultured Armatimonadota bacterium | reverse complement strand
CGATAGGGTGATACTTGCCCTGACCAACGCCTACGGCAAACTGACTGACCAATCACCCATTACTTCGAATCTGTTGAAAGAGTCCGCGATGTTCCGTCGGATAAGTGCGCTCAATTCCCGTCAATAGCACAGCAGCCGTGTTTCCGCTTGCTGCCAAGGCGCCCTTGTGCGCGGCAGCGTCTATCCCGAAGGCACCGCCGCTAACTACGGCGACTCCGGCCCGTGCGAATGCTTCGGCGAACTTCTGTGCGACTGCTTTGCCATACGTGGATGCCTGGCGCGTTCCAACAATCGCGATACACGGCTCCCTGAGCACTTCGGCACGGCCCCAGCAGAATAATGCGGGGCTTGCTCCTGGCGCCTCGCGCATGAGCCGAGGCATGTCGTCGCCCGATAAGAGGTTGACTCCGTGTTGTTGGGCTTTTGCCAGCAGGTCAAGGTTGGCCGACTTTGCCCGCTCACGTTCCGCGGACGACAAGGCGGAATGCGTCAAGAGGGCACTCACCGATGGCGAAGCGCCAAGGTCCTTGAGGATCGCCTGGCGCTTCGTTACGCTCAACTCAGCGGCCAAGAGCCGCTGATAGAACTCGACGTTTGGATTAACCGCCGCCGCCTCCTCCACCGAGTCCGCCGCCACCTCGGCTAGGACCGCCACCACCACCTTGGGTGCCGCCTCCCGCTCCAAGAGTTGACTGGGGCGTACCAAGTGGCTTTAGGGCGTTATCGATGAACAGACCATACTCCATCGTTCGCTGATTACCCAACCAGTCGGAAACAGTCACCTTGAAGGCGACTCGCCCATCACGAAGTTGTGGGTTCTTAACGAAGTTGTTAAAGCGAACTACGAGGACTCCATCCCGGCCAAACTCGTAGATGCAGGGCTGTCCATTGGCAGTGACAGCGATGGTTGCATCGTTGACACCGGTGGATTGGTCCTCGACCTGGAAGACCACGTCCAACTGTCGACCGTTGACTTGAGACCCCGGCATTGGCCAAGCCATCTTAACCTCTGGCGCGGTGACATCAACGCCGAACGAGTTGTTAAAGCAGAGCAGACTGCCATCCTGGGAAAGGATCATAACCGAGTCGCCGAGCGACAATGCAGGACCCGCTGCTGGAACTGCAATCACCGGTCGCTCTTCCTCTCCGTTGGCGGTGCGAACCTTGAACTTCAGTCCGGCCGTATGCGGGCGGAGCGTGAAACTCCAAAGCACCTTGCCATTGGTCATGTCATACATGTTCATGGCGCCGTTGGACGTCGGCACGATGACGGCTTTCCCACTCTGCGAAGGAGGCGCGATTGCCGCAGTGCCAAGGTTCACCTTGGCGGGTACGGACTTCCCGGCGGCATCACGCCAACTTTGGGGACGACCGTTGGAGTCTAAGAACATCAAGTTGCCATCTCGAGTCGCAACTGCGATACCGCTGCTCGACACCATCGGTGAGAACATCAGAACCTCACCCAAGTTTCGCTCAAGTCGCGGAACGCCATTGCTTGCACTCACAGCGCTCAAGAACGTTCCTGCGTTCATGTACAACGTGTCGCCAAAGAGAACTGGCGCTACATCTGCGTTGACCGTTGTGAACTTGCGTCTCCAGTCCGACTTCTGATTCAGCGTGTTTAGGCTGACCAGTTCATTCTTCTGAGTGAAAAAGACGACGTTGGCATTTACGGCAGTGAGGCTTCCCTGCATGCGGTCAAAGACCTTGTATGGGGCCGTCCAAGCGGGCTGACCATTTTCGGAATCAACTGCCATCAGTTGGTCGTCACCAACGGCGAAGACCAGGAGTTTGCCGCACATAACCGGACGACCGTTGATTGGGCGATCCGAGTTGTACTGCCACTTTGATTCGCCGGTTGCAGCGTCAACTGCATAGATGTACTGATTGTCAGCTGCTGCAACGACAACGTTGCCATGATGCAAGACTCCAGTTCGGAACGAGCCGTCGATGGCCTCGGCCGCCGGATACTTCCAGTTCTGGTTTCCAGTCTCCTTGTCCAAGGAGTAGATGCGGCTTCCAACCGCCACGACAACCGAATTGCCGACCACAGTCGGAACTCCAGATGGAGCGACGCTCGTCGGTTGAGCCCATCGCCAAGCCAACGGCGTCGGACCGCTTACCTGGGCCAAGCCAACTGCTGCGAGAGCAAGGCCGCCCAACACCGACATCACACGCGTTCGAATCTTCAAAGAAAAACCTCCGGTGAACCGCTTTCGCGGAAACTTAACTGCCATTTTAACGAATATGGGCTTACTGAATCTACAAGCCTCAAAACTTAGACGGCCGATTCGCAGAATGCGTCACGCCAAGTTAGGGTGCTTGAAGGTCCTTTTGCGCGATTTCTCGCTTCCACATCTCCTGACCGTCTTTGTCGTAGCAATACAGAGTCAAAACTCGAGATCCTCGTGGGCCACTTACTTTGATCGTGCCAAAGTTCCGCTCCTTGTCAACGTACGTTCCCTCAACACGATAAGGCTCCGGGTCGCTTTGCGATGCCACTCCAGAGCACATCGGACTGCTTGTGTACTCAAAGAAATCGTAACTTGCTCCAGACCAGCGGCGCTTCAGCAACTCGGTGGCGTGTCGATCTCCCGTTAGGAACAGCACTCCGTCGATTCGGGCAGAGACGATCCAGTTAAAGAGATCTTCCCGTTCGTCGGGAAACTGAGCAAAGCACTCGTATCGATTTTCGTTGATCATCTGGTTGCCATTGCAAATGATCTTGAACGCCGCTTTGGAGTTGGCCAGTGAATCTTTGAGCCACTGAATCTGCCTCTTGTCGAACATCACCTTGTCCGGTCCTTTGGGATAGTTGTTCGGCGCACGGTAGTACCGGTCGTCAAGCATAAAGAACTCAACATCAATCCACTCGAACCTGGAAAAGACGCCCGGCGTTTCCCGTGTTCCGTACTGAACTCCTGGGAAGTAGTCCGTGAACACCTTCAGAGCCTGGTCTTTGAGGCGAAAACTCCGGTCACTGTCATTTGGCCCAAAGTCGTGGTCATCCCAGATCGCGTAATTCGCCATGCTTGCCAACATGGGCTGCATTTCCGGCAACGATCGCCCCGTGCGCATTCGATATCTCATGGCGGATTCGGTAAGCCAATCCGGCTCGCGGTAGTAATCGTTATCTCCTAGCCATAAGAAGAAATCAGGCTTCTTGGCGGTGATTGAGCCGAAAATCTCATAGGCTCCCCCGTAGGGCCTGCCCGGACGGTCGAAGGGAGTGTCGTTGATGTATGCGCAAGATCCGAACGCAAACGAAAACTCGGGCGGGTTGTTGCCCGTTGTCCAACGCCAATGCGGCTGGGTTTTGAAAGTCATCGGATAGTCCCGCTTGACGGGCTGGCCATCAATCAACAGGTCGTACTCGAAGACTTTGCCGAACGGAAGCCCCGTGATCTTCACCAAGGCGATGTGGTCACCTTCTTCGGTAGCCAGGACTGGTTTCGACAGGGTCGCGGATCCGCCAGGCTGACGATAGGCGATTTGGACCCGTGCCGACTGGGTCGTTTGAACCCAAATCGCTACCTCGGTCATTTCTGCGTATCCGACCATGGGGCCAGCATGAAGGAGAGGGTGTTTTTGGGCAAAGCAAGAAACTGCCAAACCCAATGAACCAAAAACGAAGGCGGCGCGCATCCACGAATTATGCCCTGAGAAATGTTAAGACTCAGGCATTTTTGGATAAAGGGAGACGCGGGTAATGCGTCGACGCGCCATGTTTTCGACCATTAAGAGTCCAAGTTCGGTCTGCAATGAATCGCCTGGTCGGGGCACCCTTCCCAGCCCCTCCATGAGCACGTTCGCCAACGTATCCGTTGTAGGCTCGTCGATCGTGTCAACTCCCAGCTTCTCGACAAGTTCGTCAAATCGGACTTCAGCACGAGCGGAGACTCGACCTGAGGGCAATATCTCGATTGAGGGTCGCTCGCCCTCCATCGTGTCCTCAAGCTCGCCAAAGACTTCTTCGACAACGTCCTCTAGCGTGACCAGTCCGCTGGTTCCACCGTATTCGTCCATCACAATGAGCAACTGGGACTTGGACTCCCTCATTCGAGTCAGGATCCTATCCATGCTCAAGTTCTCTGGTATTGCAATCGCAGGCCGCAGGAGGCCTTCCAAGTCGAACTCCGCCGTTTCCCAGGCTCGAACAACGTCAAGGACATAGAGGATTCCAGCAACGTCATCAATGTCCCCGCGGCAAACGGGGACCCTTGTGTGCGGGATCTCCGATAACTTGGAGAACAGTTGCTCCTTTGTGGTGGTGATATCCAGCCAGTTGATGTCAATGCGGTGGACCATGATGTCGTCCGCTGTGAGCGCATCAAGTTTCAGCGCGCGTTCAAGCATGCCCACATAGGCTTCATCGACCCCTTCAGCCCCGCCGCTACGAAGGAGCATCATCAGTTCTTCTTTGGGTAGCGACTCAGACTTCCCGGCAACTGCGATCCCCATTGGCTTGAGCAGCAGAGTTCCTGACTTCTCCACCAACCAAATGAGCGGCCGCAACGCGGCAACAAAGAAGCGGGTTGGTCGGATGACCAAGAGCGCAAATCGCTCGGCCTTGGCCAGAGCGATGTACTTTGGCAGTATCTCCCCGATGACGACCACAACGTAGGTGACCAAAAGGAACGACAGGATAAAACTCAACGTTCGGGGTGCCGACGCTCCAAGCAAATTGGAGAAAAATTGGGTGATGAAGGGCTCAGCGACAGAACCCATGCCGATCCCAACCATAGGGATGCCAAGTTGTATGCCGGCAATGTGCGCAGGCAACTCATCTAGGGATTGGAGAACGAGTTTCGCGCTTCGATTACCCTTCTTCGCAAGTGATTCCAACTTGCCTCGGCGGCAACTCACCAAGGAATATTCAGCGGCAACAAAAAAGACTGATGCAACCAGCAAGGCAAAACTCAGTGCCGCTTCAACACCGGGACCCATCCGACACCCATTGTATCACGCCTGTCAGATTCTCACTGGAACCGACGTATAATGTCGGCGGTGAAACTGGTCGTATGCGTGGTTCATAACCGCGACAAGGGCAAGGTGATGGATGAGTTGGTGAAAGCCGGCTTCAAGTTCACGGTGATTGCTTCCACCGGTGGCTTTTTGCGCGAGGGCAACACCACTCTGCTCATCGGCGCAGACGTTTCCGAACTGCCTCTCCTCAAGGAGGTTGTCTCGGCAAACTGCCAGACTCGTGAGCAGGTTGTCAATGTCGTTCCTTTCGAGGCGGGGGCCCCTGGCGCGTTTATCCCCAGCCCTATCAAGGTCCCTGTTGGTGGCGCAACGCTGTTCGTCATGAATGTTGAGGAGTTCGCGAAGTTCTAGGCATGCCCAAGTATTCCGAACTGATCGCCCGCCTTCCGGCAACCACACCATTTGTTCCCCCCGAGGCCCTTGAACGCCAGATTGGGCGACCACTCGTGGCCCGAATTGGCGCGAACGAGAGCCGATTTGGCATCTCACCAAAGGCGGTGGAAGCTATGGTCGAGGCTGCCAAAACTTCCTACTTCTATGGCGATCCCGAGAGTTTGGACTTGAGAACAGCCCTTGCCCAAGGGCTTGGATGCGGCATTGAGAACATTTCCGTTGGTTCCGGTGTTGACGAAATCTTGGGCTGGATTGTCCGGGCTTTCGTCGACGCAGGTTCGCCCGTCGTAACTTCACTCGGCAGTTATCCAACCTTCCAGTATCATGTCCGCTCGTTTGCGGGCCACCTTGAGTTCGTCACGTACGTCAACTTCACCAATGATCTAGGCGGCTTGGCCGAGGCTGCCCAGCGCGTAAAACCCCGTCTGGTGTACCTTGCCAACCCCGACAATCCGACGGGACACTACCACAGCGCAGCGGCCATTGAGACCTTCCGTTCCGCCCTACCCGAAGAAACCGTGCTCGTCCTTGACGAAGCGTATTCAGATTTTGCGGATGACTTACCCAGTTTCAACAATGACGATTGCGGTGTGATTCGGCTGCGAACGTTCTCGAAGGCTCACGGCTTGGCGGGATGCCGTGTTGGGTACGCACTCACATGCGCAGATATCAACCAGTCCTTCGACAAGTTCCGAAACCACTTTGGAGTCAACCGGGTGGGACAGGCTGGCGCTCTCGCCTCGCTACTAGACGCGGATTTCCTCAGGAAGGTTATTGAGCAGGTGAAGGTAGGACGCGAGGAATACCACCAACTCGGACGTGAACTTGGTATTGGCTCACTGGCCTCATGGACAAACTTTGTCGCATTCGATTGCGGCTCACCGGAGAGGGCGGTACACCTTCGAGACCGGTTGTTGCAACGCGGAATCTTCGTGCGCACTCCTGGCATCGAACCGCTCAGCCGTCTTCTGCGGGTGTCAGTTGGCAACTCCGATGAGCGGAGGATCTTTGCCGATGCCTTTCGAGAGGAAACGAACTCATGATATCTTGCCTACTCACCTTAGCCCTGCTTGGCGAGCCGAAGATTGTGACTCGACAAGAATGGGGAGCGCGCCCGCCGATGATCCAGCACAAGCGGCATTGGCCAGTCAAGTTGACGATTCACTACACCGGGGTCCCTCAGAAGCCAGAGGTGAGCCTGGAGCAGAAGTTGAAGAACCTGCAACTCTGGTGCCAACGTGAGGACAAGTTGGCAAGTGGGAAAACGAAACCTGCATGGCCAGACATTCCCTATCACTACTACATTTCCGTGGACGGCCGGATCGGTGAGTGCCGTGAACCGATTTATGTCGGCGATACCAATACCGAATACGACCCCACCGGGCATCTTTTGGTCGTCGTTGAGGCGGATGATAAGTCGGAGATCACTGAGGCTGAGAAGGCTTCTTTGCGTGAGATGGTGGTGTGGCTCGCCAAGAAGTGGAAGATTCCTGCTGAAGCCTTGGGCACCCACCGTGACTACGCGAAGACGGAGTGCCCTGGAAACATTAACGCGGGCATGATCCCTGAGTTGAAGCAACTCATAGCGAAGTCTGGCTAATCCTGCCGCTTTAAATTGAGGCAACCCGCTGATGAAACTGGCGTATCTTTGTTGGGATGAAGTGCGCGGTTGCCATATTGCTGGTCATTGCCGTAGCAGGGTGTAAGAAGGATCCAACGCTCGTAGCCTTCGAAAGAGCAGCGGCTGAGCTCCCAGCGGCTGAACTAGGGGCCCGCGAAGTGGGGTTGATTGAAGACCAGCTTAGCTCCCCAGAGGTTCCCGACAATGGGATAACCATGAAAAGCCAAGTCGTTAATGCTGTTGTGGCGCTACGCTCAAAACTATCAGACCGCAACGCATTTGACTTGAACGCGGGAAAGTACGTTACAAGCGAAGACGACTCTCAAATCTCTGATATAGCCGCTGCCTTTGACAGGGTGGAGGCGGATTTGGATCGAATCCGGGCTGCCGCAAGTTTGAAACCCTCTGGATTCGTGGGCTCTGACTTGGTATTCAACAAGGATATTCACTCATTCAAGGATGGCATTAAGTACCTGTGCTTGAGGAGCACTCTCTTGTCTCGAAGAGGTCAACCCAGTAAGGCAATAGAAGACGTTAGCGCAGCAGTAGCCCTGTGCCATGCGCCCCTTGAGTCGACCGATATGATTGGTCAATACTATGCTGCGAGTTTCCAGGCCATGGTGATTCGCGCACTTGAATGGAATCTGACCGAGTGTCCCAAGCGACTGCTTCCGCGTCTCTTGCAGGTTACGACTCAGCTTCGAAACCCGATCGCAGTGGAAGCAGCATTACGCGACCAAGCGCTGCGCGAATTAAAACACACATCTCAATCCGAATTAGCTGCCTTTCGCCAAAGTGACCCGACATCTTCACAAGAAGTACGTACGATAACACCACCTAATGTTCCGATTCCGTTACTGGCGAGAGCCTATAGAGCACGAAACCTCCAGTACTGGAGCCGGGTTTTAGTGTTGGCGAGAACTGTGACTGACCTCCGGCACCTCGCGCATGAACTAGAAGCCCATCGGAAAGTAGCACGTACTGAAAAGGATCCGACTTACGCGCTCGTGAAGTTTTTCGACGCTGGGCTTACGGGACTTGTCGACAGTTTTCAGATTCAGGAAGCGAAGATCCGTGTTTGTCGTGCTGTTGGATTAGCACTCGATCATCGCTGCAAGACAGGAAAATGGCCCTTATCGGTTCCTGGTAACCCAACAGATCCTTTTGATGGGAAACCACTTCGATTCAAGTTTGCACGTGACACGGCTGTGATCTACTCGATTGGCAGCGACCTAATTGACAACGATGGGGACCGCAAAAAGGACATTGTCTTCTGCTACCCTGCAACTAAATAGAACCGACTCTCTACCTTAGGCGAACATTGGCAATGCGGAGCCAGCTCTATGGCGACTCCCGGTACAATTCCGCTCGTGGAATGCGTCGTTGGCCTCAGTTCGGAGGAGATTTCAGCCCTCCTGGGTGAGCGACCGGACGCGGCATGGCGAGGCCGTCAGATCGCCCGATGGACCTACAAGAAGGCAGTCAACTCGTTCAACCGCATGAACGACGTTCCCCTCCCCATCCGCGAAATCCTCAAGGAGAACTTCTCCCTCGAACCGCTCCAAGTAGCCCAGCACCTCAAGTCAAGCGACGGCGTTGAGAAGTTGCTGGTTCACAATGGCGACAATAACGTCTTTGAGTGTGTTCTTCTGCCTTACGAAGATCGAGTGAGTTGCTGTATCAGTTCTCAAGTCGGGTGTCCGATGGGCTGTACGTTCTGTGCAACGGGTCTAGGTGGATTCGATCGCAACTTAACCGCTGGCGAGATTGTCGGTCAGTATCTTCTGCTACAACGTCTCACCCCAAGGCGAATCAGTCACGTGGTCTTCATGGGGATGGGGGAACCGTTATTGAACTTCAACAACGTCGTCAAAGCGCTAAACCTCTTCCAGCAAGAAGTCGGACTCAGTTATCGCCATCTCACGGTTTCAACCGTTGGTCTCGTCCCCCAAATTAACGAACTCGCCAAACTCGCTTTACCGATCCACTTGGCCCTATCGCTCCATTCGCCGTTCGACCGTATTCGCGAGCCGCTTATGCCCGTCAATAAGAAGTGGCCCGTTGCCGAGGTCATGCACGCCATGCGAAACTACCAAAAGGCCACG
>CALMEF010000248.1 GCA_937862825.1 uncultured Armatimonadota bacterium | reverse complement strand
GGCTACTTTGCCAAGGTATGCGCCGCCATAGGAGTATTCAAACACGGAATCCGATATCTGGTCAGCCACCAAAACAGTGCCCCGACCACTATCGAAAGCGGACTTAGGCGACTCTAGGTTGGCAACATCCACTATGAAGTTGGCATTAATCAGACTGCCGTCGAGCGGACTGAACGCGAGAACACGGTCCCCTGTGAAGTCTGGAACGAGCAACACCCCTTGTGCGGTGGCTGTGACGGTAATAGTAGCAAACGACGCAAGCAGAGCAAAGCGTAACATAGAATCTCCTCCCAACAAACCTGCGCAATAGTCACAGCAGGTTATGATGCTTGCCAGTAGTTTACAGGAGATTGGCGAGCCAAGGCACCCGCAAAAGGCCGGGGATTCGACCGTTGTGGACTCGAATCCCCGGAACAGTTGTTAGTTCGGGAGCGTCAGGAGGGGAAGTCGCCCGTATCGATAGTAGTAGTTGAACGCGTCAAGCGTGGTCGGCACAGGACGTCCTGAGAGGTTTCTGGTGTCCAACTTCTCGGCCAAGTCACGTGACTTCTGAACTTCAACACGGAAGTTTCGTGCCTCGGTTTCCAACTTGGCGATCTCAGCACGTTGATCGGAATCAAGCACGCCGTCCTTATCCTCGGTTCGAATCCGAGCAGCCCGTGCCGTTAACTCGTCTTGCATCAGTGACGAGACTCCCGCAAGAACGTAGTGGGCAGCAGCATAAGTTGGCCCAGACGACGCAGCCGAGCGCGCAAACTTGACCGCATCAGCGGGCTTCGATTGTAGGATCGCGCTGATTGCCATGCCAGTCAACACCTCAGGAGCATCGGGCTTACACGCAAGTGCGGCCTCAAAGAAAGCGCCCGCCATAGCGAACTGATAGGCGAGATTCTCGCGGTCGGTGATTCTGCCGCTTGCCGCAAGAGCCAACGCCTGGTTGGCGCGTTCAATGTACATCGGGTAGATCGTCGGATCGGCAAGCACTGCTTGCTGAAATTGCTTCTCGGCCTCAACGTAGTTCTGGGTCGCGTTGTTGATGATCGAGAGGTAGTAGAGCACTTCAGAGCGCTGCCCTGCGTCCTTTCCGAGAGCGGCGGCCAAGTCGCGCATCGCCGCTGACTGGCCACGCTGAAGCGCAAGGAAGACCTGCGCCGTACGTACTCCCATATCCTCGCTGTCGCTGAGAATGCCTTCTTTGATCGCGTCATCCGCACCTGCGTTGTTGCCAAAGAAAGACTCGACGATCGCTGTAAGCGCAAATCCGTACGCATCGTGAGCACCACGCTTCTTCAGTTGATTCAAAGTGATGCGAGCATCAGCGAATCTGCCCGTCCGAATTTGTGCATACGCCAATCGGTTGGCGACCTTGTTGTTCGTGTCGTCCTTGCGGAACAGCGGGGTCAACGCGTTGATTGCAGCGCTAAACCGAAGTGATCGCATGGCCGTATCGGAGTATGCGAGCGCGTTTGCCTCTGTGGGTGTTCCCGCCGCATCAAATTGCGCCTCAAGGTTTCGCCGACGACTCTCTGCCGAAGTCTTCAATGCCAAGCGGATTGCTTCAAGTGTTTCCTTCTTGTCGCTTCCTTGTGCGTTGAACGTGGTGAAGGCCTTTTGGAGCGAGATTCCGGCAAGCAGTTCGTTCGCTTCGCTGTTGTTCGGTTCGGCAGCAACGACGTCTTCAGCGAACTTCTGGGCTTGGTCATAGACGCCCTTGCGGTAGTAAGCCCTTGCCATGAGCACGCGCGCAGGGCCGTACCCGGGCTTGGCCTTCAACGCGATTCGGCCTGCCATGATCGCATCATCAATCTTTCCGTTGCTCAGCAACTCCGTTCCGCGCTGAACGTGAAAATCCGCACCCTTGGCCAGACCAATGTCGATCTTCCCGTTGATCACCTTCTTCGCGTTTTCGCCCTCAGAAGTGTAGGCTGCGAACGTCAACTTGACAGGGCCTTCGGCTTCGTCAAGCACACTGAGTTTGAACTCGTATGGCGTACTGGAGTCCGTCTCTCGAAGGTCGTCGCCGACGTAAAACTCGACTTGGGTAACGGGGTGCTCGGCTTGCACCGTAACTCGGAAGACCCGATCCGCTGAAATCGTCTCGCCATCTTGGGCGTTGACGTTCACCGTGACCGCGGGGGTGAAAAGGGCATAGGCTACGAGCGTTGCTAACATGATTACCTGCTAAAAGTTCAGAGTATTTAGACGCAGAAGACGCCGAAATCATTCACCCCATTCGGGCTGATCTGATTTTGGTGGAGCATACCTGGCAGGTAACCTATCGGGGCGGCAAGGGATGGCCTACATAGAGTTTAAGAACGTCGAGGTCCGGTTTACCGACTTCGTCGCGGGGCTAAGAGGAGTCAACCTCTCCATCGAGAGAGGTGAGTTCGCTTTCATTGTTGGTCGCACCGGTGCCGGTAAGAGCACCCTGCTCAAACTTCTTACAAAGGAAGTGCGCCCAACTTCAGGCGAAGTCTGGTTGGATGGTCGCGAACTCGGCAAGATGCCACCAGCCGCAATTCCCATGTTGCGTCGAGAAATGGGGATCGTTCCGCAAGACTTCGCATTACTGCCGAAAAAGCGAGTGTGGGAAAACGTTGGGTACGCGCTGCGTGCCGTCGGCGCAACCCGAAAACAAGTGAGATCACAAGTCCCCGAGATCCTCGACCGTGTCAATATTCTTCATCGAGCCGACGCCTTTCCAGCCGAACTTTCCGGGGGCGAACAGCAACGTGTCGCAATTGCCCGAGCCCTCATCAACAATCCAAACCTGCTCGTGGCAGATGAACCTACTGGCAACCTTGATCCCGAGCAAAGTTGGGAGATTATCGAACTTCTTAAGCATTTGAATCTCCGCGGTACGACCGTTTTGATCGCCACCCACGACATGATGGTGGTCGAGCGAGCCAAAGGCAGGATCATTCGCATGGAGTCGGGGTTGGTGGCGAGCGATTCCAAGCCAGTGCCGGAAGTCGTGGCGGAAGGACTATTCGCGACACCAGAAACGGAGGAACCCGATGCTTGACCGAATCGAGTTTCTCATCTCCGAGGCATTCAGTGCTCTCCGAAGAAATGGGTGGATGACGTTTGCCGCCGTCTCCACGGTTGCCGTTAGCCTTTTCCTGTTAGGAGGGTTGGGATACATTTACCTCCGAGTCAGCGACTACGCCGAGTCACTTCCGAACAAGTACGACATGCGGGTCTTCTTGAAGGATGATGTCAGCCAAGACGTGATCAGGGAAACGGCCAAGAAAATTCGAGGCATAGATGGAGTCAACACCGCCGTCTGGCTACCCAAGGAAGTTGAGTGGAAGAAGTGGAAGACTGAGTTTCCCGGTGCGTTGACCGAAGGTGAGAGCCCTTTCCCGGACGCATTCAAAGTAACGATTCTGGACATTGAGAAGGCGACTTCGGTTGCAAACGGAATCCGGTCGCTAAATTCGGTTGTCGAAGTTCGGTATGACGACGCCACGCAAAGCCTCATTCAAGAAGTGTTGCGATTCGTCCGCTGGCTGGGATCGGCGCTGGGCGGTTTGCTCTTCTTCACCGCAGGGGTACTGATCTATAACGCGATTCGCCTCACCATTGATGCCAGGCGTCGTGAAGTGAGGATCATGCAGTTGGTTGGTGCGACAAACCAAACCATACGGGTCCCGTTTATCCTCGAAGGCGTGATTCAAGGCGCCATAGGCGGAGTTGTGTCGACCGTCCTTTTGGCTTCCGCTAACGCCGCGTGCCAAAGTGTCATCAGCCAGATGACGGCGATTGGCCGCGTTCCGCCATTTCCGGTCATGAAAATCATGGGGCTTCTCATCGTCGTGGGGAGCGCATACGGGTTTGTTTGTGCATACTTGGCCATGAGGAGGCCATTGAAGCAATGAAGCGACTACTTGTACTCATCTTTTGTTTCACGTTGGTGGGCGCCGTAGGCTCTCAAACGAAGAAGAAGCCTTCGGTGACGACTCTGAAAAAGAACCTGTCGTCGGTTTCCATCAAGAAAAAGCAGGTTCAAAAGGAACTCAAAGAAACGAAGAAGAAGGTGCGAATAGTCAAAGGGGACCTTGCCCAGGTTGACGCCCGACTCGGAGACCTTGAAGAGTCGCTTGACATAACGACCACCTCGCTTGCCGAAAATCGGAAGCGGCAGGCCACCCTCGCAAAAGATCTGGAAACGACCACCCGAGAACTTGAGGATAAGAAAGATGCCGCGCGTAAGCGAATTCGGGCGATGTATCTCCAGGGTAACGCTTCCGTCGCCTCAGCTTTGGTTGGTGTGAAGAGCATCGGCGAAGTGGCAAGCCGTCGCTACCTTCTTCAGCAGATTGCCACCAAGGACCGTGAACTATTCGAAGAAGTCCAAAACCTCCAGGAGCGTGTTGCCCGCCAAAAGCGGAAGCAAGATGAAGTTGTGCTCCGCGTTCGAGGTCTCCTGGCCAGCCAGAAAACGCAACAGCACGACCTGAACGAAACCCGGTTGGATAAGGCCTACCTTCTCAACCAACTGAGATCCAAGCAATCAGAGTTGGAGAAACTGGCTCGACAACTTGACGCGGAAGAAGACTCCATCCGAGCCCGAATTGCCGCTTACAATGCCGGTCCCGGGCGAACCTCTGGCCTCAAGCGGCCCCAAGGGCGACTGGCCATGCCAGCGAACGGTCGGATTGGAAGCGGTTTTGGGATGCGCATGCACCCGATCCTCAAATATCGCCGGATGCACAAGGGAGTTGACATCAGCGCGCCCACGGGCACACCCATTCGCGCCGCTGCCGACGGAATCGTGATCTCGGCTTCAACAATGCGGGGGTACGGCAAGTGCCTGATCCTGGACCATGGCGGCGGGGTTAGCACCCTGTATGCGCACTGCTCGCGCCTGAACGTCGGATCTGGAGCAAGAGTAAGGCGCGGACAGACAATTGCGGCGGTCGGATCAACCGGGCTTTCTTCCGGCCCCCACCCTCCTTTCGAGGGCCATGTGAACGGAAAAGCGGTCAATCCAATGTCCTGGTTATAAACCTTGCCAGTAATTTCACAAAACTTTTCTTGGCATTTTGGTCAAGACCTGCATATAATAACGGCATTGTCGCGCAAGTTAGGGGCGGAAGCGACATTGTTTGACAATCCGAGCACACCAGGGTTAGGAGTGCCGGAGGGGGTTTGGTGAATTTGAGAAAGGTCTTTCTTTTAGTGCTTGCTTGCGCTTGGCTCGTTTCCGATTCCGCCGCGCAATCAACGCGTGTCTTTAACATTCGCAAGGACTGGATGGCCAACCGGGTCACCCGCTGGAGAGTCAACGCGACGCCAGTAGGAAACTCGCTACAGGCCGAGTTTACGACGCTCAGTGCGTATCCCAGTGTCGCCGTACGACCTGCGACCGCTCTTGACCTGAGAGAGTACGATGCGTTCCTCATCTCAATTGAGAACCTGGACGCCTCGCCCGCAACCGTTTACGTTCGTCTTGACGACCGCCTTGATGCCAACGGGGCAACTGGGTCAAGAACAGGGTAGGCAGTTATCGAGCCCGGTCGGCGGCGTTTGCTATCGTTTCCCTTAAGAATCAATCCGAACGATTTCGGAATGAAGGGGCTTCCCGGATTGGGCGCGGTCAGTTGGCTGACCATGACCAGTTCAGCGATCAACATCGCAAACATCGTTCGCTACCACGTCTTTTTGACCAACCCGACCCAGAACCGAAATCTGATCATCGGGTCTCCCTACGTCGCGCGTCAAGTGGGCTCCCTCAATAACCTTGTAGACCGCTATGGTCAGTACAACTACGAATCGTGGCCCGGCAAGGTCCTTTCAGATAGCCACCTTGCCTTGCTTGATGCCGAAGAAGAAGCCAACTTGGCCACTTTCCCGGCTCTGGATGACCGCACCAACTATGGAGCCTGGACTGGTGGACTGAACTACACCGCAACGGGCCGATTCCGCATTCACAAGGAAAACGACAAGTTCTGGTTCATCGCGCCAGACGGTTACCCCTACCTCTCGTTTGGCATCAATGCCGTTGGAGGCAGCGACCCGACGATCATTTCTGGTCGAGAGTACATGTTCAACGAACTGCCCGACCGAAACGGCCCGTTCGCTGCGCACTGGGGCAGAATCTCAGATCAGGTTCCCAATCCGCCGGTAGACGGAGATACGTTCAACTTCTTTAACGCCAATCTCCAACGGAAATGGGGCGACCAGTGGAGGCAGCGCCACGACGAACGCAGTATCGACCGCGTCATCTCGTGGGGCTTTAACACGCTGGGTCAGTGGAGCACGGAGAACCTCTTCCAAACTCGCCGAGTGCCGTACACCCCAGGGATTGTTATTCCGAAGGAAGGCCACACCAGCGTCGCCGCCGATCCGAATCGCGACCCAATGCCCGACCCGTTTGATCCATCATTCCGAGATGTGGTCCGGGCCCAGCTGGAGCCAATCGCCAACTACGCGCTCAACGATCCCTGGTGCCTTGGCTGGTTCATGGACAATGAGCCGAACTTTGTTGGAGGAACCGAGGAAGGTGGTCGCTACGGCGTTGCCCATGCCGTGCTCAAGCGAACGATCTTCGATTGTCCCGCAAAGGTCGAATTCATGGCCGATCTTCAGATCAAGTATCCGACCATCCACGATCTCAACGTGGCGTGGAATACCAACTTCGCGGCATGGGAAGTCTTTGCGTTCAACGTCTCGGTCCCCGACACCGATGGCACGGCCGCACGAAAGGAAGACTTTCGGCTCTTCTGTTTGAAGTATGCCCGTGAGTACTACCGAGTGCTCGACGAGGAACTCGAACGGCTCGACCCTCGCGCGCTCAACCTGGGAACCCGTTGGTATCGTCACTCACAGGAGTTCCGAGAGGCCGCTGCGCAGTACTGTGACGTCCTGTCCGTGAACATCTACGCAACGTCGCTTCCAACTTCGTTCTCGGCATATGCCTATCTGAACAAGCCGTTCATGTCCACCGAGTTCCACTTCGGTGCGCTGGATCGCGGCATGTTCCACCCCGGTTTGGCGCCTCCAACGGCGACTCAGGCCGATCGAGCACTCGCGTTCAAAACGTACGTTCGAAGCATTGTGGATAATCCGCTCTTCGTTGGTTGCCACTGGATGCAGTTTGCCGACCAACCAGTGACCGGGCGAGTTCAAAACGGCGAAAACTATGCCATTGGCTGGACTAACGTCGTGGACACCACCTACCTAGAAATGGTCAAGGCCGCACGGGAGATGCTGGAAGAAGCCTATCCCCGACGACATAACCTGTAAAGTTAGGTCCAAAATTGAAGTAGCCCGTGGGAAGCGTCCCACGGGCTACTCTGTTTTGACTCACCGTTTACGAGCGCTTGGCTCGCTTCCTGATCAGCATGATGGCGCCAAGTCCGAAGGCCGCGAGGGCAGATGGCTCAGGCACAACCGTGTAGGCCTCAACCTCGGCCATATGTAGCCAGTTGGCCCCACCCAGTTCCACTTTGAGCGATTTGGCAGTCACTCCGCCAACGTTGAACCGCATCCCCAACGTGGTTGACAGCCCATCATCAATGTTGTCTGCGAAGTTGTTACCCACCGACTCCCAAACAACGTTGTTGGACTCATCGAAAAGGCGGACCGAGAACGGGTTTATTCTCCCTGACAGCCCATCATCTCGATTCCAAATGTTGACAACCTCGATCTCGCTCATTTGGCTAAACTGCACCATCCACCAAGCGCCCTGGTGAAAGTTAGTGTGCTGAATGGAGCCTATGCCCCACCGTGCGTCACGATTTCCATCGATAGCCTTCTCAGCAGTTGAGCCTCCTGAGTAGTCACTTATCTGAGAAGCAACTCCACCATTGACCGAAGCAGCCACGTTGACTTGAGCCTGGGAAAAGGCCGCGCAAGCCACCAAGCATGTTACAAGAACTTGTTTCATAAACTCCCTTCTGCGCACGGACTAATCTCCGCGCTCGGAACTCAATATATCACGTTTCGTAACGTTTTCCAAAAGTTCTGCTCCGGAACGCCAGGTTTATCAGGCAAATTTGCTCGGTCTTCATTTTGTTAACAATTTCTTTGCACGCATGGTGATATAGTAAGATCACGACCAGAGCGTACGCGGAGGGTGTACGCATTGGGAGGGCAAAACTGCAATGTTATTGAATCGCAATCGGTTCGTCCGCGCCGCGTCATGCGTCGCCATGTCTCTGTTCGCCGCCGTGGGCTGGAGTCAAGTCCAAGTCGTTGATGGCATCGCGGACTACCAGTACCAAGTCCCGATCGTCACACAAAACGTTGACACGGGCTTCGGTAACAACCTGAGCGAATTGGACGTCGCCTGGTCCTACATCAAGGATGGCAAGCTGTATCTGACGCTAGCAGGAAATCTGGAGGGTATCGGCAACAAACTGAACATCTTTGTTGACTCGGTAAGTGGCGGACAAAACCGACTTCGTGGCGACAATCTCAATGGCGGCGGTTCGTGGTATCTAACACGGCTTGGCGACTCAGGCGGTCCCAATGGTCTTCTCTTCGAAACTGGCTTCGAGGCTGACTACTTCTTCGGCCTAAATCTGATCAGTAGTACGCTATACGTTGACTATTCAAACCTTCCCACGTCGAGTGGCGGCTCGGGGTCGTACCTTGGGGCAGCCAACCCTCTTGACGGCGTACTCTCAGGTGGTACAAACCCCAACTCAGTTAAGGCTAACATTAACAACTCAAACACCGCGGGTGTCAGTGGTGGCACAGCCGCTGGCTACGCAAAGGGTGGCGTCGTTACGACTGGCATCGAACTGGAGATCCCGCTCGCGGCTATCGGCAACCCAACGGGTACCGTTCGGATCGTCGCATTTGTGGGTAACACCGACAACAGTTCTCTTTCCAACCAGTTCCTTCCAGGCGTCGGCTATAACGGCGGCCCGGTGGGTAACTATGGCGAACCTCGAGGAGTGAATCTTGGCGGAACGACTGGCTCGAACGTGGGCACCCACTACTTCATTGCTCCATGGGTCGGAAATGGAAACCTTGCTGTACTGCAAGTAAATGGAACCTCTGGGGCCGCAAACTCGGTAAGCATCAAAGAGTTCACACCAAGTGGTACCCTGGTAACCACTCACGATTTTAGTGCCGGGACGTCTGGTGTAACCTTGAGTGGAAGTGCCACTACTGAAGGGCAGTTGCAGCTTTCGTCAAGCGGTCAAGAGGTCGTCTTTCTAGGTTATGCGCAGGCCCTGGGAGGGGCGATTCCCACAACGAATCACACTATTGCCTCTCTTAACCGAAGTGGTCAACAAGATGTTGACGGCAACTTTGCGGCCTCCTCAAACACTGGCAGAGCGGCATTTCAGTTTGAATCCAATTGGGCCTACGGTGCTGGAAGTTCGGTTCTGCGATACCTGAACTCGACCAGCGGTTCGATTACTCCCGCATCGGTTATCTCCCAGAACAACCGAATAGTTCTCGCCTACAATAACCAACTATACGCTGGCACATCAACCGCCATAAACGCCATTGGTGCGGGCCTCCCAAATACAACGGCGACATCTTCAAGCCTGTTGACGGGATTGACCGAACTTCACGATTTCTATTTTGCGGACGCCCTAACCATTTATTTGACTTCGAGCTCAGGCGTGAGAAAAGCGACCTACGCCTCCGGAATATGGACAGTTGGTTTGGCCATCGCTGGAACGTCTAACTGCCGCTCGATCACTGGTACAAAAGACTCGTCAGGACGAAATGTCATTTACTTCACGACCTCAACAGGTGACGTAAAGCAACTTGTGGACGATTCCACGCCTGTTGTGACTACGGTGGCGACCGTAGCGTCTGGGGCAGTGTTTAGGGGGGTGGATCTATCTCCTGTTATGGTAGCTGCCAACCAAGCCCCGGTGCTGGACCCCATCGGCGGCCAATCCGGCGATGAGGAAACCCTCATCACTTTCGACGCAAACGCGACCGACCCGGACAGTGGTCAGACCCTGACCTACTCGCTTGTCGGCGCGCCAGCAGGTGCGAGCATTGACTCCAGCACCGGCGTCTTCACATTCACACCAACCGAGGCCCAAGGCCCTGGTTCGTTCACCTTTGACGTCGTTGTCACCGACAACGGCACGAGCCCGCTCAGCGACACCGAGACGATCACCGTGACCGTCAACGAAGCCAATGTGGCTCCGATCCTGAGCCCCATCGGCGCGCAGAGCGGCGATGAAAACACGTTGATCACGTTCGACGCGAACGCGAGCGACGCAGACCTTCCAGCGAACACCCTCACGTTCTCCTTGTCAGGAGCACCGGCAGGGGCAAGTATTGACCCGGGCACGGGTGTGTTCACTTGGACCCCGACCGAAGCACAAAGCGGTCCCGCGACGTTTGATGTCGTGGTCAGCGATGGCACCTTGACCGATACCGAGACGATCACCGTCACGGTGAACGAGGTCAACGAGCCTCCAACGGCCGATCCTCAAAACGTTAACGTCGGATACAACACGCCGCAAGCAATCACCCTAACCGGTAGCGACACGGACATTCCGGCCCAGACCCTGTCCTTCTCAGTCGTGGCTGGCCCGGCAAACGGAAACCTCAGTGGTACCGCGCCGAACCTAACCTATACGCCGAACGTGAACTACAGCGGTGCTGACAGTTTCACGTTCAAGGTGAATGACGGTACAGATGATTCGACGGTGGAGACGGTGAGCATCACCGTTGCCGCTGGCGCTCCGATGACCGTGGAAACCTTTGGCTCGCCCGCGCCTAATGGCTTCGGCTCACCCAGTTTCGCTGGTTACGTGACCAACGCGCTGAACAGCCTTGAGAACAGCCTGGGTGACATCGGCGATCGCACCGTGACTCCGACCGCCTACGAGCAAGAAACTCAAATCACCTGGCGAGACATCACGGTCGCGAGTTTCCCACTTTGGTTGGGCCAACTCAACCCCGCTGCGCCGTTCGACCAAGAGTATGGAAACCGGCTCCACTTCGGAGTTCGAATCCTCGGAAACGGCACGCTGTTTAGCCTGGAGATGCTTGAGTTCGACATGGACTCCAGCGACCCCAACAACGACCTGGACTTCGACGGCGACTTCGTCGGCTTCAACTACTCATCAACTCGATTCGGAATCAACTATGGTCCCGACCGCGTGAAGGGTGGCGGCGACGACGTCACCTACACCTCGGGCAACGGCACAACGCTGGTTGACGAGATTGTCTATGTCGGCATCGGCAACGCGTGGTGGGCACAAGGTGCTGGCACCGAAGCCGAGCAACTGATGGAAGCACGGTGCTACATCGAGAGCCTCGCTCCGATCACCGTGATGACCACCTACCAAATCAACGACGGCGTGAACATCTTGGGTTCGGGCTCGGCGACCGTAACGGTCATGCCGACCAACGTCTTGCCGACGGCTCAAGATCAAAACGTTTCCACGCCGATCAATACTCCGGCCAACATCACGCTGGTCGCCACCGATCCGGACAACGAGCCGCTCGACTACACCGTCGTTGTTGGCCCGACGAACGGAAACTTGAGTGGAACCGCGCCGAACCTGATCTACACGCCCAACACGAACTTCGTGGGCGTTGACACGTTCACGTTCAAGGCTGCCGACTGCGTCGGTGACTCCAACGTGGCCACCGTCACGATCACCGTTCAGGCACCAGACCCTGTCGAAATGCGAATCGTGGGCACGCCTGCTCCGAACGCCTTCGGCTCGCCGAACTGGGAGGCTTACCTCTCCAACGCGATCACAAGCCTGAAGGATGAACTGGGCTCCACTGGCGATCGAACGCTTGACCCGGCTGGCTACCAGGAAGTCACTCAGATTCCTTGGAAGGATATCGTCGTGAGCGGCTTCAACAGTTGGCGCGGCGTGGCTGCTCCGGGTGCTCCGTTCAACGCGGAGTACGGCAACCGACTGCACTTTGGTGTTCGCATCCAAGGCAATGGTCGCCGCATCAAGTTGAGCGATGTCGAAGTCACCATGACCTCGTCTGACCCCAATAACGACCTTGGATTCACCCAAGATTGGGGTGCGCTGAGTATCCCGTATAGCACGCGACGAACCGGTTTGGATTACGGTCCTGACCGAGACCGCGGAACGTTGGATGACTTCATGGTCACCAGTGGCCCCGGAACGACGGAGGTCGACGAACTCATCTTCATCGGTCTTGGCAACGCGTGGGATGCCACCTTTGAATCGGGTACCGATCAAGAGAAACTTGAAGCTGTTCGATGCTACATCGAGCCGCTTGCTCCCATCGACGTCACGTCGGAATACCGACTGAAGGATGGTCTGGGCGGCTACCTGGTAACCGGATCGGCAACGGTCACCGTCGTACCGACGAACGTGCTGCCCACCGCTAACAACCAGAGCGTCTCGACAGACGAGGACACGCCGGTTAACATCACGTTGACCGCAACTGATCCCGACAACGAGCCGCTTGACTACGCTGTGGTCGCAGAGCCAACGAACGGCTACCTCTCGGGAACAGCGCCGAATCTGATCTACACGCCCAATCCGGACTTTGCTGGAGTGGACACATTCACGTTCAAGGCGACCGACTGCGTGGGAGATTCGAACGTTGCTACGATTACGATCACGGTTGACCCGGTCAATGACGCACCAACGATTGAGCCTGTCTCACCGCCAACTGTGGATGAGTTGACACTGGCGACCTTCACCGCAACCGCGAATGACCCTGATGCTGGCGAAATGCTGACCTTCACGTTGGTCGGTGCTCCGGCTGGTGCCTCGATCCATCCGACAAGCGGTGTCTTTAACTGGACGCCGACGGAGGCTCAAGGCCCAGGATCGTTTACCTTTGACGTCGTCGTTACCGACTCCGGCACGCTCAGCGCGTCCACGTCGGTGACCATCACCGTCAACGAGGTCAACGTCGCGCCCGTCGCCGACGACCAGAACGTCACGACCGATGAAGACCAACCGGTCAACATCACGCTGACTGGAAGCGATAGCGACCTTCCCGCGAACACCTTGTCCTACTCGGTTGTCGCCGGTCCTACGAACGGAATGCTGAGCGGAACCGCACCGAACCTGACGTACACGCCAAACGCGAACTTCAACGGTGCCGATTCCTTCACGTTCAAGATCAACGATGGAACGGAAGACTCCAACATCGCGACGGTGAGCATCACAGTTGACGCTGTGAACGATGCGCCGACCGCTCAGGACGACAACTACAACACTGCCGAAGACACGTTGCTCGACGTGGACGCTCCAGGTGTTCTTGGTAACGACTCCGACCTTGACGTCGGCCTCACCGCCATCTTGGTGACCGGCCCATCGTTCGGAACGTTGAACCTGAACAGCGACGGCTCCTTTGAGTACACGCCTCAGGCGAACTTCAATGGCGTTGACACGTTCACTTACAAGGCGAACGATGGCCAGGAAGATTCGAACGTTGCTACGGTCACAATCACCGTCACACCGGTGAACGATATCGTGGTTGAGCAGTTCGTTTCGGCGGCGCCAAACTTCTACGGATCGCCGAGTTACGACGCTTGGGAAACCAACGCCATGAACAGCCTGGAGAACGGGCTGGGCAACATCGGCAACCGCGCGACGGACCCGACTGCTTATGAGCAACTCGGAGCGATCACGCAATGGGGCGACGGAGTCGTCTCCGGCTTCATCTCGTGGCGCGGCGAAGCGAGTCCGCCAGTTCCGTTCCAAGCGGAACTCGGTAACCGACTCCACTTCGGCGTTCGAATCCTTGGCAACGGTACACGGTTCAAGTTGAAGAACCTGTACAACGACATGAACTCGAGCGACATCGTCAACACGTTTGACTTCGACGGCGACTTCGTCGGCTACCCCTACCGCCCATGGCGAAAGGGTATCGACTACGGTCCCGACCGAGTGAAGGGCGGCGGCGATGACATCGTCTATTCCAACGGCGAATCTGAGGACCTCGAAGTTGATGAACTCATCTACTCGGGTGTCGGTAACGCGTTTGACGCAACTTTCGGTTCGGGAACGGATCAAGAGAAGTTGAACGAGGTTCGCTGCTACATCAGCGACAATCAACCGCTGATCGTGGACAACCGATACGAAATCCGCGACGATCTTGGCGATCCGATGGCTTCCTCCACGGTGAGTGTCATTCTGGACCCCGAGAACGGAGTTCCTGTTGCAAACGATCAGAACGTCACGACCGATGAAGACACTCCAGTCAACATCACGCTGACCGCGACTGATCCGGACACCGACCCGCTCACGTGGGAGATTGTCACCGGACCGACGTTTGGAACCTTGAGTGGAACCGCTCCGAACCTGACGTACACACCGAACGCCAACTACGCCGGTGCGGACTCCTTCACCTTCCGCGTGAACGATGGCATCTGCGATTCGAACATCGCAACCGTGTCCATCACAGTGACGCCAGTGAACGACGTTCAAGTGCAGGTCTATGGCGCATCTGCTCCGAACTTCTTCGGTTCACCGAGTTTCGGTGGATACCGAGACAACGCACTGAACGGCTTGGAGAACGGCCTATTGGTCGTCGGCGATCGCAATGCGGATCCGACGGGCTACGAGGCTCTAACCAGCACAACGTGGCGAGACATCGTCGTTGCGGGCTTCCCGCTCTGGCGAGGAACCATCAACCCGTCCGCGCCGTTCGACGCTGAATACGGCAACCGAATGCACTTCGGCTTGCGCATCCTCGGAAATGGAACACGGTTCAAACTCTCGAACCTCAAGTTCGACATGAACTCGAGCGACCCCGATAACTCGATGGACTTCGACGGCGACTTCGTCGGCGGAGCCTACTCGGCAAGCCGAAAGGGCATCGACTATGGTCCCGACCGACAAAAGGGTGGCGGCGATGACGTCGTCTACACCAACGGCGAATCTGGCGACCTTGAAATCGATGAGTTCATCTACGTCGGTGTCGGCAATGCCTTCGACGCCACGCCGCAAGGTGGCAACACGCCCGAAGAGGAACTGTTGCTGACTCGATGCTACATCGAGAACGTGGCACCGATGGATGTCAGCGTTGCTTACACCATCTGCGACGATCTGAACCAGCCGATTGCCACGGGCACCGGCACGGTCACCATCGTTCCTTCTAACGTTCTGCCTACGGCTGACAGTCAATCGGTTAGCGTGGATGAAGACGGCTCCGTCAACATCACCCTGACGGCGACCGATCCGGACAACGAGCCGCTCACGTACTCCGTGATCGGTGGTCCGACCTTCGGTAACCTCAGCGGCACCGCACCGAACCTGACCTACACGCCCAACGCGAACTTCGCTGGCGTCGATTCGTTCACGTTCATCGCGTCCGACTGCGTTGGCGATTCCAACGTGGCAACGATCACGATCACGGTTAATCCGGTGAATGATCCGCCCAGCCTGGAGGACATTGCTCCGCTGACCGTTGACGAGTTAACCCTCGCCACGTTCCTCGCGAACGCTGCCGATCCTGACCTAGGCGACATTCTGACCTTCACGCTCATCGGCGCACCCGCAGGTGCCTCGATCCACCCGACTGCTGGAACGTTCAACTGGACGCCAACCGAAGCACAGGGACCGGGCGTGTATACGTTCGACGTCCAAGTTACAGACTCTGGAAGCCTGAGCGCGACCAAGTCGGTAACCATCACCGTCAACGAGGTTAACGTCGCCCCAGAACTCACCGTCGACACGTCGCACACGGTAGATGAAGGTCAACTTCTGACCTTCTCGGCCAGTGCCGTGGATACGGATGATCCGGCAAACACCTTGACCTATAGTCTGGTTGGTGAGCCATCCGGTATGACGATCAACCCGACAACGGGCGAAGTCACCTGGACGCCGACCGAGGCCCAGGGGCCGAACTCGTACACCTTCACGGTGAAGGTCACCGACGACGGAACTCCGAACCTCTCTGACGAAGAATCTGTGACGGTCGTCGTCGCCGAAGTCAATGAGGCTGCGGTTGCTGAAGATCAGACGGTGAACACGAATGAGGACGACGACGTGGACATCACGCTGGTCGCCACCGACACCGATCTGCCCGCAAACACGCTGGACTACATCATCGTGGATGCGCCGCTCAACGGCTCACTCAGTGGAACCGCTCCGAACTTGACCTACACGCCCAACGCGAACTGGTCTGGAACGGACACGTTCACCTTCAAGGTTAACGATGGAACCAGTGACTCGAACATCGCGACGGTGACCATTAACGTGGCGTCTATCAACGACGCACCAGTGGCTGGCGCACCTGGCGACGCTTCAGTAAGCCAAGGACAGAACCTGAACTTGAACCTCAGCGCCGCTGACGTGGACGCCGATCCGTTCGATGTGAAGGTCTCGCTCAGCGTGTCCAACGGTAAGTTGACGCTAGCATCGGTTGCTGGCCTCTCGTTCCTCCTTGGAGACGGAAACATGGACATGGCGATGGAGTTCACTGGCTCACTCGCCGACGTCAATGCCGCTCTCACCGGACTGCTCTACAAGCACACGCCGGGCTACAACGGAACGGATACCTTGGTTTACACGCTCAACGACCTTGGCAACTCGGGTGCCGGTGGACCGCTCTCCGATACCAAGAACGTCCTGATTGACATCGTCCCGGCCGGTGCCCAGATCTTCTACTCAAGTGGATACATCGTTCACGCGGGTGAAGAGTTCACGGGCGGCCTGAGCACCTTGCTCGCCAGCGACGATGATCGCCTGAGCATCTTCAATGACCCGGTTACTCTGGCGGCAGCGGCCGAGTTCTATGCAACTTCACCGATCAACTGCCCGCTCGAACTCCGGTTCCGAATGGAGCACTCAGCATCACGACCAGGTCTGGCGTACTTCATGCAGTTGTTTAACTACGACACCAACGCATGGGACGTCAACGTCGGCGACTCCGAAACGCTCACGGACACCTCGCTGGAGGTGATCCTGACCAACGGCGGCGCACTGGCTCACGTGAACGGGGTTACTGGCGAGACTCGAGCACGAATCGAGTGGGCGCCAATCAACGACGAAGATCCGGCACAAGACGGCTGGCTCCACAATGTGGACCTCGTCCGCTGGAGAGCAACGCCGTAAGTTAACGGCGGAAAGCGTCGCGAATCTTGGTCGAAGGCTCAATGCCTTCGGCCAAGTTCGCAATTAACCGTCCCGACCAAAGGCCAAACTTGAATCCATGACCACTGCAGGCTGAGATCCATACGGTCTTTGGGCCCAACTCTCCGTACCGAAACCCTTCGTCGTGAGTGTTCGTGTAAAGGCATCCCTTCGCCCGGCTCAACGTCGCATGTTCTAAGTCAAAGCGAGTTCGACATACGTCCAACAGCCTCGTCAGGTGAGGAAGATAGGGCCTCCGGTTGGTCTCGTCGGGGTTTATCTCTGGTCCAAGGGAGTGCAGGGCAACCTTGATACCTTGGCCCTCGGGCTCTGTCGGAAATCCGTAGGCATTGTCGAGACTGTCTTCAATCCAGACTGGGCCCTCAGCAGAAATGTCGTCCAAGTAGGCAAACGTCTGCAAGGACACTTTGACATCAAGATTGACAAACTGCTTGATCCATGAACCAACCGCGAGGACGACCCGATCAAACGCCTGCTCAAGCAAGTCAACCGAAGACACCTTGGCCTCTTTGTGCCGAACGCCAGCGGCGTCGCACAAGCGTAGCAAGGCACCGACGGTACTGCCGGCATCGACCCAACCGGCCTCAGGTGTGAATATGGCAACTTCCGACTTGGCCAGTTTCAGGTGGGGAAGTAAGAATCGCGCCTTCTCGCTGTCGAGAATCTCGTGTGGGACTTTCAACTTCTGCAACCCTTCCGTCAGATCTCGGAGGTTGGGAGAATCTCG
>CALMEF010000247.1 GCA_937862825.1 uncultured Armatimonadota bacterium | reverse complement strand
GGAGTACTTCAACGACCCGACGAGTCTGACCAGCGAAATCTGGCTAGACATGACGCAAGGATACGATGACATCTACTCCATCTATGGATACGTAGAGTCGCGAATCGCACGACCGGGCGTTGCTGAGCGCATCTACATGTGGGATTGGACTTCAACACAATGGGATTTCTTCGCCGGACGAAACCTGCCGACGAATGACTCGTACTGGATTCCGATAAGTAACTACACGGCCGATCCGGACCGTTACACGAGCACGGCGGGCAAGATGTACATCAGCATCGTGCACCAGCCAATCAACGATGAGGATCCTTCCCAAGACGGATGGTTATCCGGCCTTGATCGTTGCTACTGGTACATCTATCCATAAGGCGTTAGGTGATCCACATGGGCCCGTTGCTAACGACGCAACGGGCCCATCGCTATACTTAAGTGTGAAAACACGGATCGTCGGTATCTCAGGCAGCCTCCGCACAGGCTCGTACAACACAGCAGCACTATCCGCAGCGAAGTCGGTCGCGCCGGCAGACTGTGAAGTTGAGATCCTAACCTTGAAGGGCATCCCGGTTTATGACCCTGATTTGGAGTCCGACCAACCTGAGTCAGTTCGGGCGATGGTTCAGTCGTTGGCAAATGCTGACGGCGTCCTCATTGCCACTCCAGAGTACAACTACTCCGTGCCCGGCGGTCTTAAGAATGCTATTGATTGGCTTTCCAGGGATGCATCCAAGCCTTTGGATGGTCGGCCCTTGGGGATCATTGGGGCTTCTCCAGGCATGCTTGGCTCGGGGCGCGCGCAGTATCATTTACGACAATCAATGGTTTTTCTCAACATGCATGTGATGAACAAGCCCGAGGTCATGATTGCCTCCGCCCACGAGAAGTTCGACGCCAATGGCAACCTCATTCATGAACCAACCCGTGAATTTCTTGGGAAGTTCATGTCCGCGTTTGTAGAATGGGTCGGCAGGTTTCCTCGCTAAGCATGGACTTGGGCGCACTTCTAGAATCGTAAGGGGCCATTCTTAAGGGTCATTTCGTGTTGACCTCCGGTCGACACAGCGAGGTCTACTTTGAGAAGTTCCGCGTCTTGGAGAAGCCACAGGTCTTATCGGCCTTGTGTGCTCAAATTGCGGAGGCTTTCAAGGACCGCGATGTCGATTACGTCGTCGGGCCGACTACCGGCGGCATCATCGTTGCATTTGAAGTTGCCCGGCAACTCGGCGTTGATGCCATTTATGTTGAATCAGAAAGTGGTCAGAAGACACTACGCCGCGGGGCAACAATCCCGGAAGGTTCTAGAGTGTTGCTCGTTGACGACGTCCTCACAACCGGATTGAGCCTTCGAGAGGTTGAGTCTTTGGTAACCAACGCTGGTGCACGTGTTGTTGGTGCTGCGTGTCTTATTGACCGCTCTGAGCGAGAGGTCGGCTTGAGCGTTCCAGTCTTTGGCGCCTATCGCGTTGAGGCAAAGTCCTTCCCCCCTGAGGACATCCCTGAGTGGTTGGCTGCCATTCCTACGACCAAGCCTGGAACGCGCAAGTGAATCCCGACAAGCGATGGATGAGTTTCGGTGCGCTACTTCTTGGCCTTGGCATCATGGCAGGGGCTTTTGGTGCCCATGCCCTAAAAGATTCGCTACCAACCGACAAACTGGAGGTTTTTAAGACCGGCGTTCATTACCATCAAGTTGGAAGTATCGCAATCTTGGTGATGGCTGCCGCGCTTCTGGCATCAGGAACGATTATCTTCGCCCTCACCCTCTATGGCTACACCATCCTTGGGATCAAGTGGCTCGCGATGGTAACGCCTGTAGGAGGTGCGCTAATGATCGCCGGTTGTTTAGCATCTGCGATCTCAACCTTCAAGGCGCAAGAGCGGTAACCTCTTCGCGTGCATTTCGATACCCTGCTACTTGGTGGAACTCTTTGGTCCTCAAGCGGCCCCACGCGCGCAGACCTCGGCATCCGCGACGAAAAAATCGCTGAGATTGGTGAACTCTCAAGTCGCTCCGCACGTGAGATCGTCGATTGCAATGGCCTGGACCTTATGCCAGGCATCATCGACACGCAGGTCCACTTTCGAGAACCTGGTCTAGAACACAAAGAAGACATTGAATCAGGAAGTCGCGCAGCCTTGCATGGTGGCGTTACAACCTTCTTCGAGATGCCGAATACGGCTCCCCCCACGACCGACGCGGACGCCCTAAACGACAAGTTGCAGCGAGCATCTGGAAGGTCTTGGGTTAACTACGCGTTCTTCGTGGGAGCAACCTCAGAGAACGCCGATCGCTGCGTTGAGCTTGAGATGCTTCCAGGCACGCCGGGGATCAAGATCTTCATGGGTAGTTCGACTGGCTCCCTACTCGTTCCCGATGACGATACGCTCGAGCGTATCTTCAGGAGCTGTAAGCGCCGTTGTCCCGTTCACGCCGAGGATCATTACTGCCTTGAAGCCCATAAGCGACCAACAAACAATGTTCGGGATCATTATTCAATTCGTGACTCGGAGTGTGCGCTGAAGGCTACTCAACGCCTGGTATCTCTCGCAAGAAAGACAGGCGGGAAACCCCATATCCTTCATGTTTCCACCGCCGAGGAACTACCTGTCATTTACGAAGCCAAACGTGAACTCCCCATCACCTGCGAAGTGACCCCCCCACACCTATGGGTCTTTTCCGATGACTGCTATGAGCGACTAGGAACCTTGGCGCAAATGAACCCACCAATTCGAACTCGAGAGCACCGCGAGGCCATTCGCGAAGCGCTCAGGAATGGCCTGTTTGATGTCTTTGGAAGCGACCATGCGCCGCACACCTTAGAAGAAAAGTCGTCCGAGTACCCCAAGAGCCCGAGTGGTATGCCAGGCGTCCAGACTCTGCTTCCAGCGATGCTTACACTCGCGCAGGAAGATGGACTGATAAGTGTTGCAGATGTGGTGCGACTCGGTTGTGAGGCACCAACAAGGCTCTACGATATTCAAGGTAAAGGAAAGTTGTCTCCAGGCTTCGACGCCGACATTGTTGCGGTTGATCTACGAAAGCGCTGGCAGTTCCAGCGAGAAGACGTGGAGTCGAAGTGTGGGTGGAGCCCATTCGAGGGTGAAGCGTTTACCGGGCAGGTTGTTCATGTTTGGGTTAACGGCAGCCAAACCGTTTGCGAACGAGAACGAATCGGTAGCCCGATGGGCAAAGTTGTGAGGTTCGATCGTGGATAGTGTTCAGTTCCTGATTCGTGGTTTTGAATATGACCTTTGGGCAAATCAAAAGTGGCTTGGAGCCTTGTCTGGCTTTCGACAGTTCGAACGTGTTCAGCAAGTGATGGAGCACGTCCTCTTTGCTCAGGGCGTCTGGCTCGAAAGATGTGGAGCGTGGGTACCTGTGCAGGAAGACAACTTGGATATGAGAACCGTCTTCGAAGTCTACGCTCGGTCCTGGATTGGACTCGTTGAAGCGTCTGACTTGGATAATCCGATCACCTACACGACATCCACCGGATACCAGTTCACTCAGTCTGTGGGCGATATCGCTTTGCATGTGATCAATCACGGAACCTACCACCGAGGACAACTCCGCGGAATCGCGGACTCAGACGGATATGCGGGCTTTCCGGAAACAGACCTCATTTTGTTCTTGCGGGAACGAGGGATGTAATCGGTATCCTCTTGTCTCATGCCAACACTCGTCCTCATTCGTCACGGTCAGTCCCTATGGAACTTAGAGAACCGATTTACCGGTTGGGTTGACGTACCCCTCACCAAGCAGGGCGAGGAAGAGGCCGCACGTGCCGGTGACCGGATCAAGGACCTAACGTTCGACGTCGCCTACACCTCGGCACTTCGCCGGGCACAAAGCACGCTCCAAATCATCCTGGCAACCCAGGGTTGGATGGATGTTCCGGTCATCCGAGATCAGGCTCTCAATGAGCGTCACTACGGCGATTTGCAGGGCTTAAACAAAGACGATCTGCGAAAGCAGTACGGCGAGGACCAAGTCAAGATTTGGCGTCGAAGTTATGCGACGCCTCCTCCGAATGGTGAAGCCCTAAAGGACACCGCTGCCAGGACTCTTCCCTTCTTTGAGCGATGCATCCTGGGAGACATTCGTCAGGGCAAGGATGTTTTGGTCGTCGCTCACGGGAATTCGAATAGATCTATCGTGATGAGGCTTGACAATCTTTCTGAGGAGGAAGTTCTAGAGCTCAACCTGGAGACCGGGATTCCCTTGGTTTATTCGCTGGATCAAGACGGAAAAGTTCTCGGCAAAGAAATCCGCTAGGCTGATCGTTCTACCAAGCCAAGGTGCGGCACCCCGGAGAGGCGCGATTCGAGTTCGCGTAGGTTACTTGCGACTTGGTCGGAAATCGTTTCTGGATCAGCATGGCGGGACTTGCGAATACGCAAGTAAACGGCCGCAGCAATGAAACCTGCAACAACCCCGACTGCCAGTAATCCAGTTTTCCCCTTCACAATTTCCTCAATACCCTTATTAAGACGTCAAAAGGCCCAGGAGGGTTCTCCTGGGCCTTGACTTCATCAAGAAGTGTTAACTTCTTGTGATGGTCAGTACCGCGCTGACCGTTGGACTGTTGGGTCCAATGTCGGCGGTGATCGTTGTCGCAACCGTTCGTGACGGCAACGTCGTTGTCACATTAAATGTGACGGACGTCTGGCCAGCCGGAATGGTCACTGTCGGCGGTACCGTGCAGAACGGAGCACCGGTAGCACCAGAGTCCTTGCTCAGCGTCACAACCACACCACCTACAGGAGCCGGTTTTTCGAGGGTTACTCGACCCACTGATGAAGCACCTCCAATCACCCTATTCGGGGTGAGTGTTAGCGACACCAAAGTTGGGATCGGCGGAGTCACGGTCACCGTTCGAGCAGCAGTAATGTTGCTCGGCACGGCTCCAATGGTTGCTCGAACCGTCACGTTCGTGTTGGCAATGACTGTCTTCGACGTTGCTGTAAACGTTGCAGTTCGACTCGGGTTGGTGATTCGAACTGTCGACGGAACTGTCAGAGCATTCGTGTTACTTGAGGTCAAGTTAACGGTAAGACTCGTATTCGGAGCCTCGTTTAGCGTGATGGTTCCTATAGAGTTCTGCTGACCACCAACTACCGACGTTGGACTCATCACCAGGCTCAGCGTCACAGGGCGGACAGTCAACGTAGCCGTTCGTGACGCATAGCCAGGTTTAGAGGCCGTGATGGTCACGTTCGTAAGCGTCGGAGTCACCTTGGTGCGAATAGCCCAGTTCGTTGATCGGCTTGCGCCAGGCGCGATGGTTTTCGTCAGCGGAGCGTCAATCGGAGCCACAACCGTATTGCTTGAAGCAAGGCTTAGCGTGAAGCCCCCTGCACCTGCAGGTCGCTCAAGCTCTACGAACGCAGTTACCGTGGCACCACCCTGGACGCTCGTCTGCGAGAGCACTACTCGAGTCATCGAGTTCGCGTCGACGAAGAGCGTTCCAGATCGCTGTTGCGTTGGATCGGATTGCCTCGTGGCAATGACATTTCGGAACGAGTTAGACGAAACAAAGTTTGTCTCGGCATAGAAGTTCACGAACGTCTTGTTCGCTCCAATCGTGACTCGAGCCGGAACCGTAATGAAGGCGGTTCCCGAACCCAGCGTCAAATCGAAACGATGCGGCGTTGGTCCAAGTTCTCCATCAAGAGTGACGGTACCCACTGACCGCTGACCACCATTGACATTCGTCGGATTGAAGGTCACCGACTTGAGCCGAGCGGGGCGTATTGTTAGCGTCTGCGAACGAACAACTACAAGGTTGGGTTGAACGATCTTCGTCAGGATGGAGACCTGGGTGTTGGTGTCAACACCACGAGTCAGAATGTTGAATGTTGCCGACGTTTGACCTGTCGGAACATCGAAGGTCGAGATCGGTTGATTATTAGCATCAACCGCGAAGGCAAGAGACGGGAGACTTGACGTCACTTCTACTGTGAGCGGAGTCGCCGGCGAAGGTCGATAGAGAGCGACGCGGCCAGTCACTCGGTTACCGCCAACGATTGAGTTGGGACTCAACGAGAGGTTTGTTAACCACGGGGCAACCGTGAGGCTTGCATTTCGCGTGTCACCTTCAAGCTCTGCAGTGAACGTGACGGTGAACGTTTGAGCCACGTCACTGGTTGTCACGTTAAAGGTCGCAGTTGTCTCACCTTCAGGAATGATGATGGACTCAAGAAGTGCACCGCTACCGTCGTCCGGCTTCGCAACATCCTCGCGGTTGGTAGCGAGTCGAATGACCGCACCTCCAGGCGACGCTGGAGCGGACAACGTAATCGTTGCTGTGGTCGACTCTGTGCCGGCCAACTGAACTTGATCAATAGCGAATGTTTGGATAATCGGAGACGGTCGAACTTTGACCTTCATGAGGAATGCATCCCAGAAGGGCAAGTTGGGCAAGTTATCGTTGGACATTGCAGGCTTAAAGACGCCGCCCGTTGTGGGGAACGGAACCTTGGTGCCAGCGGTCCATGAGTTACTGAAGCCAACGATGTAAGCGTTTCGTGATCTGTCGATAGAGATTCCTATCGCGCCGTCATCTTCCTCGCCGCCAAAGTAAGAACTGTAGATCAGGTCGCTACCGCCTTCGTTTAGTGCTTGCAAATATGCGTCACCGATTCGGAGGGGGTTGTTCGGACCATTATAGGTTGGATCGTCGGACACTCCTGCGGTGGCCAACACGGGGAACAGAACGATTCCGCAAACGTGTGCGACACCCTGATCGTCAACGGCGATCGCCTGCTGCGAACCTCCGCCATTCATGAACGTTGAGTAGACCAACGATGCTCCATCAAGGGCAACCTTCGTGACGAAGTTCTCAGCATCAGGAGCGAACACGTTGTCATAGCAACCCAAGGTTCTTGGGAAGTCAACGGAACTCGTTGCACCGCAAACAAAGGAGGCGCCATCCGCATCAATTGCGATGGAGATCGCGCTCTCTCCTGCGCTACCACCAAGCAGAGTTGAGAACTCGAAGCCCGTGCCATCAGGAAGCACCTTCGAAACGAAGGCGTCTCCATTGCGCATAACGGTGTTGAAGGCTCCGGGAGTTGTCGGGAAGTTTGCTGAACCCGTTTGTCCGGTGATGTGCGCAAAACCGTCGGGATCAACAGCGATTCCATTAATCGTGTCTGAGCCAGCACCACCAATGAAGGTGCTGAACTCAAAGACCTTTGCGGCTGTAACTTTTACAAGGAAGCCATCACGGCCGCCTTGCGGATTTGGCTCATAAGACGAGTTAGTGGTCGGGAAGTCAATAGACTCAGCCTGACCAGCAACATACATGTTGCCAGCGGCATCAACGCCGATTCCCCAAGCAATATCGTTGCCTTCGTTGCCCGGCGGGAACAGATTTCCGTTTCCACCAAGGTAGGTGCCGAACTCAAGTTGGGTTCCATCCTCCGAGAGTCGGGCAATGAAACCGTCAAACAGTGGCGCGCCAAAGGCGTCAAAGCCACCGCCCCATGATTGCTGCGGCGCACCCACAGTTACTGGGAACGAGTCTTCGGGAATGTTGGACTGCGAGTCTGTGACACCACAAATGTGAGCCTTTCCATCGCCGTCAAGCGCAATCGAAAGGGCGATTTCGTTTCCAGCGCCTCCGATAACTGTGCTGTAAACCAGCGAAGCAGCATCGTTAGCAAATTTGGTCACGAAGGCGTCAGTAGCAGCAACTGAATTATCGTAAGCACCGTTCGAGGTGGGATAGAACGGGCAATCCGTTTGACCGGTGATGTATGCATTGTTGAGGCTATCAACCTTGACAGCTCGAGCAAAATCGTTGCCAGGAATGAAGGGAGGGACGCCAAACGATCCGAAAAGCGTTGAATAGACAACCGGATCGATAATCAATGGACGAGTTTTGTCGTACGAGCCGAGACCAAACTTGATCGCGCCGTCCGTTCCAAAAACGTACTGGCAAGCTACCGTCCTCTTTACACCGTCAACTTCTTGAAACGCCTGCAACTCAGCGACGGTCAAGTCGCCGAATCGTGTCCCAAGCAGCAGGTTTCCATTTTCGGCACGTCGAACAGAGTTCGTCCCAACGAAGTTAAACTGTATCTCGTTCGGATTTGCGCCTGGCTCAACAACGAAGTCGAAGCGCGGACGACCTTCGTCCTTGTACATCCGCAAGTCAATACCGGCATAGATATCTCGAAGCCATGCCTCTTCGTACATCTTGACTCCAGATGCGTTCATGCCATTGCGGATGAAGTTCATCACTCCAGGCTTTTCGGCAATGCCTTCTTCTTGAGCCTGGGGCCGACTATTCAGGAACTCCATTGAGATGACCTGACCAGATCGCTTCTGGGGTTCCAGGCTCATGGTTCCCAATGCCTTGTCGAACTCGGGGCGCGTCTTACGATACAAGTGGTATCGGATTCCGCGTCGGTTCACCCAAACGTCTAACCCAGGGGTTCCAGCATAAAACAAGGCGTCGCCATTCCATTGGCCCTTGTTTTCTATGAAACCGAAATCGTAGTTCCCGGAAGCGACCGCACCCGAGGGCGTTACCTTGGCGGGGGGCGGATCAGCCTGGACGCTTCTAGCCCCCAGGAAGAAGGCACTTCCAAACAACGCCATGAATGCGCCGGAAAGCAAAACAGCCCGAATCTTCGACTTACCTTGTCCGTTCAACGGTTTTCCACCTCTAACATGTTTCAGTTGTCCGGAATATTCCGGAGTCCCCAACCAACGCAACATAACCCGGCGGCGAAACCGCCTTGACAATTGCTCTCTTATTTTAACCCGGGTTTGCCACGCAAGTTGCGACGTTTAAGCCACAGACGAACCTTCTGGCTCGAAAGTTCTCAATTTCGACGTATCCTTTCAAGGAAATGCGACGTTTAGCTATGGTTTCGGTGCTTCTTGTGGTCGGGTGTAAATCTTCCAATACCGGACCAGGTTCTCCGCAAACCTCCGTTGTGACTCTCCCCGGAGGGACATCCGTGCCCCTTCGACTCGCCACGTCTCTCCATGCTGGACGAGAGAAAGAAGGCAACCACGTGTTGCTCGTCGTCGACCAAGATGTGCTCTCAAATGGGATCGTCGTAGTTCCAAAGGGCACGGTCGTCATGGGTTCTATCAGCCAATCTAGAAGCGAGGGGACCCTTTCTAGCCTAATGAACCAACCCGCTCGATTGGCCGTAAAGGTGCCCGTACTCACCGTGCAAGGTTCCGATGTGGCGCTTGAGCTTGAGAAAGGTGACGAGTTCGAATTCGACCGAGCAAACACTTCTGTTGCATCTATTGACCTCAAACGACAGTTGGAGGACCCAAAGTCTCGAGAACTTCTCGTTCAATTGGTCCAAAGTCTGGATTCGGCAAATGTTTCTGCCGCGCTGGAAGGAACCGCAGAAGAATCCCTCCGCGAAGTGGCAGAGTCATGCGGCCTGACAGAACTTGCCAAGGCCTCCTCACTTCAAAAGGACTCCGTTCGAACGATGCTGGATTCGCTTTCGACACCTCAAGGAATAGCTCGCCTCGCGTCAGGTGGCGACCTCGAGTTGGCCTTGCAGGCCACTTCTCAGTTGATCAGGCTCGGGGAATCGGCAGCGGATCGCCTTGGTAAATCGCTGAAGGGTCGAACTATTCGTGCCCCAATTGGCATGCGCATTGAGGCAAGGACAGCGGCCCCGCTGACCGTCAAAATAGCAACACCTTAAGGCTGCAACTTGTATCCGTAGCCACGGACCGTCTGCAAGTAATGGCCGATTCCACCTGCCTGCTCCAACTTCTGGCGAAGTCGGTACACGAAGACGTCGAGGCTGTTCGAGTTGAACTCAATCTCAAACCCCCATACCTTTTCGAAGAGCATCTCTCGACTCAGGGCTGTCCCAGCGTTCTTCGCAAAGTAAAAGAGCAGATCGAACTCCTTGGCTGTTAACTCAAGGACATTCTCACCAACCCTCACTTCTCTTTGTTTTGTCCGGATTTCCAGGCTACCAGCGCGCACGATGTCTTCGCTTGCCCGCGATTTCTTGGCATCGTATTCCGTCGTTCGTCTGAGTTGTGCACGAACTCGCGCCAACAACTCCGCGGGTTCAAAGGGCTTCGTCAAATAGTCGTCGGCACCAACTTCAAGTCCGATAACCTTGTCCATTGCGTCGGTGCGTGCCGTCAACATCAGTACAGGAAACCGCCACTTCGCCCGTATCTGCCGACAGAAGGAGATGCCATCAACGCCCGGTAACGATAGATCGAGGATCATGAGGTCGGGTTCGGTTTCCACAATGGCTGGAATCCCCTCTTCTAAAGACCCCCCCGGGCGAACCCGGTAACCCGCCTCTGTCAGTAACCTCTCAAGCGATTGCTGTAGAAACCGATCATCGTCAACAACAAGGAGGTCTGGCATCAACTTGGCCCTCCCGCATAGGCTGGCAGCGCAACATGGAAGCAACTTCCCTTGCCTTTTTCTGACATCACTTGTATGGTTCCTCCGTGCTCTTCTACAATCCGCTTGCAACTAAAGAGTCCCAAGCCAAATCCGTTTTCTCTTGTTGATGAGAATGGTTCAAACAACCGATCAAGAACCTCAGCATCAATACCTTTGCCGTTGTCTGAAACCATGACCAATACAGATTCACTGGTTTGGCTGAGATCAAACTCAATCCTGCCACCACTTGGTTCCACTGCCTGGACAGCGTTCATTACGAGGTTAACGAACAGGTGCTCCAACTGGTGTACGTCGCCCATAACCAAACAAGCACCCGGTCTTGAAGAAAACGAACTTTGGACATTGGAGACGCTGAGTTGAGACGCGGTCAAGGAGAGAACCCGCTCTATGACCTCATTGACACTTAGGGGCTCCTTGGCAACAAGCCGAGGCTTAGCGTAGGACAACAGGCGGTGCGCGAGAACAGCGAAACGATCTAGGTGGCTTCGTACGCTCATTAATGCCCGTTCAGGTTCACTTGCACCCATCGACAACTCCAATGAAAGCGCAAACAGGATGTTTCTGATATCGTGAGCCGTCGCTGCTGCCAGCGTCCCGACGATGGACAACTTCTCACTCTGAAGCAACTTTTCCTGAGTCCTTCTCAACTCCGAATCCGCTCTGTTCAGATCTTGTTGCAAAGTCGCGGTGAACACGACAAGTGAAGCATGCTCCGCAAGCGCCTCAAAGAGTGCCTCAATCAAAGGCGTCGGTTCATTAGTCGTACCTATTCGTAAGGCACCCAAGGTCCGACCTCCCGCGAGAAGCGTCCGTTCAAGGACATGCCCAACATAGGCCACGTCACGCGAACTAGAAACCGAAACTTGACCTCCTCTCTCCGAATGGAAGGATTGCTGGACCGGGCCATTCACAGCAAGCTCAACCGACTCAAAAACGCTTATGCCAGCCAGGGACCGAACGAACTCGCCGTAACGCAGGGAAACGTCAAGTTCTTCTCTCATCAGCCCAAAACTGCGGTTCATAACCGCGAGAACCTCTTTGGTTACCGCGAGAGACTGCTCACGCTCGGCAATTTCAACCTGCTTTTGAGCAATCCGCTCAGTGACGTGCCTCTCGCGAGCCAATTCGCTAGATACCCTGACTCCTAACGTTGAGAGGAACCGCTCCTCGTCGGGCTCGAAGAGAACGCCACTATTGGCATCTATCACGCACAGCGTGCCAATGACCTCGCCATCCTCCCCATAGAGTGGGACACCCATGTAACGGGTCAAACCGAGCCTTCTAGGGAGCAAATTAGCGTACTTCGCATCTGCCGTCGCATCAATGATCTTGGACAGCGAACGAGCCTCGATCGCGTATTGGCAGTACGACTGGTCGTAGTCGTTACCTCGAATCGCTGGAGCATCCGCAGGAACACCCGCCGCAGCGCGAAACTCAAGAAACTCACCGACCTGAATAGAAAGTAACGCAACGGCCCCAGGGAACTGGCGGGCCATTGTGTCAACCACGTGCTGGTAGACCTCGTTCGGGTCTGCCGCAAAGAAGAGATTCACCTGATTGAGCGCGGAACTCAGTTCACGGGCGCGCACTTCTTTGGTGATGTCGCGAAACGTCCAAAGCCGACCGATGGGCCGACCGGTTTCCTCAAGTACGGGTCCTGAGAATCGCTTCAGCACCTTGCGAGGTTCAGAATTTAGAGGTTGCTCGTCTTCGTAGGTTCCGAAGGGGTCTGAGTAGATCTCTTCCAGCAGCGTTTCCCACCTCTTCACGTCTGGGATCAGGGCACGAACCCTCTCTCTAAGTTCCTCGACGTTTGCCTGTACTACTTGATCGGGCTCAACGCCCCAAAGTTCCGAAAAGCGACTATTGCAAGCCAGAGCGACGTGATTCAGGTCGGTATAGAGCACACCGTAGTCGGTGGCGCTCAGGATGGCGCCCAAAACAGCACTCGTATCCGCACCCACGAGAGAGCGGATCGCCACCTTCGGCGGGCCTTGATTTCTAGCCAAATCCATCACCAACACTAAAAGATTCGTCCACGGGCTTGCCGGAAGTTAACCAGAAGATGAACGTAGGATGAATTTGGACGCTCTTACCTTCAAGTAGGTACCCTTTAAGCCTGTGAATGTCGCTGTCATCGGGACGGGCTACGTTGGCCTACCCACCGGAGTTGTCCTTGCTGACTTGGGTCATAACGTCATTTGCGTTGATCGCGACCAAGCCAAGGTGGCGATGCTTCAGAGTGGTAAATCGCCAATCTACGAGCCCGGACTCGAAGAACTTCTCAAATCCGTCCTTGAAAGCGGCCGCCTTACGATCACCACTGATACTGATTCGGCAGTTCGGCAGTCCGAGGTCGTCTTCATTGCGGTGGGTACCCCGCCGGGTGCGGATGGAACACCCGACATTAGCATGGTCGTCGCTGTTGCGCAGGAAGTCGCACGGTCCATCGCCAAGTACACAATTGTCGTCAACAAAAGCACGGTTCCCATCGGTACGGGCGATCAAGTTGAGGGCATTCTCCTCTCGGCCGGAGTTTCGAGCGACCTATTTGATGTCATCAGCAACCCCGAGTTCCTTCGAGAAGGGCTGGCACTGGCCGACACTCAGCACCCAGACCGCATTCTGATTGGACATGAGAATGAGGTTGCTGCAAAGAAGGTGATTGACCTCTATGAACCGCTTAGCGCTCCCTTTTGCGTAACCAATCGACACTCGGCTGAGTTGATCAAGTACGCGAGCAACTCATTCCTCGCCATGAAGATCAGCTTCATCAATGCGATTTCTCGCCTGTGTGAAGCATGCGATGCCAATGTTGCCGATGTTGCCGCTGGAATGGGGATGGACAAGCGAATTGCCCCAGAGTTCTTGAAGGCGGGTCTGGGTTGGGGCGGGGCCCGCCTTCCCAAGGGCGTAGAGGGGGTCATTTGTGGGTTCCGGAAAATGCGCTACGGTTTTAAACTGCTGGAGGAAGTGGAAACGATTTAAGAAGAACAAACCCACAACTTCCTTCGGCGGGTCGAAGAGAGGATTGGCGGCTTCCAAGGTAAGACGGTGGGCATTTTGGGCCTTGCGTTCAAGCCCGACACGGATGACATTCGGGATGCGAAATCGCTCGTCATCATTGATGAAGTCCTCAAGAAGGGTGGACAGGTTAAGGCATACGACCGAATTGCGGAAGACAACGTTCGAGCGAAGTTTCCGCAGATCACCTATACAGACGATCCGTACGATGCTGCGGCACAGACCGACGTTCTACTTCTGGTCACCGAGTGGCGTGAGTTCAAAGCACTCGATATGAATCGAGTGGCCTCTTCGATGAACCAGCCACTTCTGTTTGATGGGCGGCGCCTTTTCGACAAGGCAGCAATGGCTGCGGCTGGATTCGAATACCACACGATCGGCGAATCATCGTAGCCAATCGAGGGTTGATAGGAGCGCGGTCTCAAAATTCTCTTGCGGGCTGAAACCGAGGATATCCCGTGCCTTCGTGATGCTGCAAGATGAGTGAAGAATGTCGCCCGGACGGGCTGGAGCGAATCTGATCTCGGAGGTTGAGCCCGTAATTTCACATATCGAAGTCGCCAGGTTTAGGATGCTTAGAGACTTCCCAGAACCTATGCAATACAAGCCTTCCTTGTTAACTGCAAGAAGGTTTGCCTGAATCACATCCTGAACTGCGACGAAGTCGCGAGTCGCCGAACCATCTCCAAAGATCGTCAGCGGCTCGCCTGCCCAAGCGCGTTTGCCAAAGATCGAAACCACTCCGGAATAGTCGCTGCTTGGGGACTGGCGGGAGCCGAAGACATTGAAGTATCGGAGCACGACCCCTCCGGACTTGAGAACCAATGCCTCGGAGCGGAACTTCTGATCGCCGTAGGGAGAGATAGGTCCCGTCGGCGAGTCCTCGTGGACAGGTTCTGCGCCCGCGTCCCCATACACGGCGGAAGACGAACTGTAAACGACCTTGGCGTTACTTGCCCGAGCGGCGGCGACAACATGTTGAGTTCCCCCATAGTTCACACTTTCTGTGCCCTCCGGATCGGAAACGGATCGCTGCACACTTGCGATTGCGGCGAGGTGGAACACCACCTGAGTGCCGTGAACAAGCCGTGCCACGAGTTCATCATCCGTAACGGATCCCACGACCAAATCCACGGAGCCAGGAAGGTGCTCAGCGCTTCCGGTCGACAAGTCATCGAGCACGCGAACCGACCAATCCTCCGCGATGAGACGCTCGCAAAGATGACTCCCGATGAAGCCCGCTCCTCCAGTTACCAGGGCAGCCTTCACTGAAAGAACCCGCTGTCTTTCGGGAAAATCACCCAGAGACGGTCAATCTTACGATCGGCCAGAAGCGGCTGAATCTCGAAGGGCTCCCCCGTGGCATAGCGAACCTCGGCCCCCAGTTCTTCTGCAATAAGCACGCTACCGGCAACGTCGTAGAGTTTCTCGCGCATACCGACCAGGCCACGATAGCGGCCAGTTGCAACAAAGCAACCCTCAATCACGAAAGCACCAGCGCACCGCTGTCTTCCCGGCCAGCGAATACCATTGGAGTGTTGCACCACTGTTTCGCAATAACCCAACAGGTCTCGGTCGGTTACTGGCCCGGGATTGAGGGTTTGCATTGGACTCCCGTTCAGCGTAACTCCGTGCCCGCGGGCTCCGATGAGCACCTCGTTCAAGTCAGGCAACGCAACCGCACCCAGCACGAGTTTTGAATCCACGCAAAGGGCGACGCTGATCCCCCACAGCGGTGATCCCAAGGAGTAGTTGGTGGTGCCATCAATTGGATCAACCAGCCAAACTCCGCCAGGGCCTGGCTCACTCCATCCGAACTCCTCGCCCCACACCGAGGTTCCTGCGACCAAATCGGTTAGTTCCTGTCTGAGAAACGTCTCTACCGTCCGGTCGCCATTCGTAACGACGCTGCCGTCAGGCTTGGCATCAACCCTAAAATCCGTTCGCCGACATTCCTGGGCTAACTTCCCTGCTTCGACGACGATGTTTTCAAGGTCTCGGCGCAACGAAGGGAGGTCAATCACACACAGATTATGACGAAGGGGCTTGCATCCTCTGCCCAGTTTGGGTATAACTCTTACATCGCGAGCGGGAGTAGCTCAGTGGTAGAGCTTCTCGTTGCCAACGAGAAGGTCGCGGGTTCGAATCTCGTCTCCCGCTCCATTTTTAATTGTCCGGTCAGAGTCCGTGCTCTTTCGCGTAAAGCGCGGCTTCGGTTCGATCGTTGAGTTGGAGTTTCCGTAAGATGCCCCCAACGTGCGTCTTCACAGTTTTCTCGCTCAAGAAAAGTGATTCAGCGATCGCCCGGTTCCGCATTCCCTTTCCGATCAGTTCAAGCACCTCAATCTCACGCCGAGTGAGTTCTGCAAACAGGGCCTTGCGCTCAGAGGCTGCATTGGCGATCCGCTGAAACTCGCCGAGCACTCTCGACACCAACGCAGGATTCAAGTGCGCCTCCCCTTCCCTGGCCTCCCGAATCGCCTGTTTGATCTCCTCGATGGGCGCATCCTTCAAAACATAACCACTGGCACCCGCCCTCATCGCGTTGAACAGGTTGTCGTCGTCTCCAAATTTGGTAAGGATAACCACGGCGATCTCGGGAAAGGTGGAAACAATGGCCTTGGTCGCCTCAATTCCGTTCAGTTTTGGCATCTCGATATCGGTCAAGACGACATGGGGACGAACCACACCGACATGTTCGAGCAGCATCTGCCCGTTAGGTACGTCTGAGAGGACTTCAAAGCCCCCGTCCAGACTTAACAACTCCACCAGCGCCCGGCGCAGGAGCGAGTCATCCTCCGCAACTACCACTTTCGTTAGGTCATTCATTCGATGATTTACTCCTCAAGGGCAACGTTGCCACAACCTCTGTTCCGTTCGCCCCGTTTACTTCAACACTTCCACCAAGTTCGCTCGCCCTTCGTTGCATGCCTTCCAGCCCACCAGAAGGCTGAGCCGTTGAGATCCCGACTCCGTTGTCTTTCACGGACAGCGTTAAGTGGTCCTGTTCAAACCGAATTGAAACGGCTACTCGCGACGCCTTGGCATGTCGTATCGCGTTCGTAAGCGCCTCCTGGGCGATCCTGAATGCAGCATGCTCTGTCTCTCGAGACACGCCCGCGCTGGTGCCGATTTCCTCAAACTCCAGCTCAAGCCCATATCTTGAGGTGAGGTTGTTCGCAAATCCCTTCAGAGCAGCAACGAAGCCATGTTCCAAAGAAGGCGAACGCATTCTGGTCACCAGATAGCGCAGCTCATCGGCTGCCAAACGCGCAAGATCGCGCGAGTCTCGCGTCAACTCCGTTACTCGCGACGGGTTCGTCTCGGCGACCGCTTCGGCAAGTTCCAGTTGCTTCGAGATTGTCATGAGATGTGCCTGTACGCCATCGTGCATCTCCATCGCCATCCGATTTCGGTCCCGGGCCACGGAGAGCGCCTCTCGAAGTTCAGCGCTTGCCTTAGCCAACAGTGTCACCAGCGATCCTAGAACAATCAAAAAGAAGTACCGAAACACGGTGTTGAACGGCTCGTCGCTTCGGAGTCCATGCGTCGCAAGGGCAGCCCCAACAAGGACCAAGCACGATACGGTCACCGCCCATCGAGTATTGAGCGTCCCCGCTGCCTGGGCGATAGGAAAGAAGTAGAGCAGCGCAATGTTGCTCAGCGGGTCTCGGTTCCCCAGCCAAATGAGCATGCTGATCGCTGCGATGTCGATAGGTGGGAACACATACTCCCACTTGAGCCAGTTTGGATTGCGAAAGGCCAGCCAAGTCCTCACGAGCAGATACGCGATGACCGTTCCCAGGAACGCGGTGATCTTTCGAAAGTTCTCGTCGGGAATCCCGACATGGGCAGACGGCACCACCACCCACATCACCAAGAACGGCATACAGACCCAGAGATGGGCCATGAAGATGAGATGCCGGGTTCTCGGTCCAAACTGCACGCACGGTCATGTTACCGGTGCGGAGCCCTAACCGAAAACCACAGGTCCGTAATGTAGGCCGCCACAACAAGTAGACCCAAGATTCCGATTAGCGGCATTTGATTCTGAGCGCATTCGACGATGTCGTTCCATGAGATCAACAGCATGCTTTCATGGTAGGGTCAGCACGCCGCTCGGCGCATCGGTCATTGGTCGCGTCGTCGTCTGGAGAAGGTCTGGGATTTCTCAGACCTACACCATATGGGTTCAGACATGCTCGCTAACGGGCAATCCACCAAGGGTTGGCCGTCGCCGGGATCGGTTATGAAAATTGTCCGGGCCGTAGGTTCAAAATTGTCCGGATTTTCAGGTTCAATTTAGGTTCACCGTGTCAT
>CALMEF010000246.1 GCA_937862825.1 uncultured Armatimonadota bacterium | reverse complement strand
ACCGACTTTCGGCGTTCAGTTCGTGGACAGGTCATCAGTTCCACCTTTGACGAACCCGCGGAGAACCACATGCGGGTCGCGGATCTTTGTTTGGAGCAGGCCAAGCGGATGGTTGAGGCCGGGCGAGACGTGGTCATTCTTCTGGACTCGCTGACTCGACTTAGTCGTGCCTCGAACTTGACGATCAACCCGTCTGGACGAACGCTGTCCGGTGGACTTGATCCATCCGCGCTTTATCGGCCCCGACGCTTCTTTGGATCGGCTCGAAACATCGAAGAAGGTGGTTCGCTTACGGTCATCGCTTCGGCACTTGTTGATACCGGTTCGAAGATGGATGACGCGATCTTTGAGGAGTTCAAGGGAACAGGTAACTCAGAAATCGTGCTTGATCGCGATTTGGCAGAGCGCCGTATTTGGCCGGCCATTGACGTCAAGCGAAGTTCGACCCGACACGAAGAGTTGCTCTTGGATAAGGACGAACTTGAGGGTGTGGTCCAACTCCACCGAATGGTCGCGAACCAGCAGAACAGCGTTGATGCCACTGAACAGTTGATCAAGTTGTTGAAGCGAATGCCGACGAATGCTTCGTTCCTGGACAGCGTTGTGCAGCGGACTCGAGCGACGGTTTAGTACGGGGGCGGGTGCGTAGCCTGTTTCGATAGACTTTCAGGAAGAGCCTGATTCATGAAGCGGACTCACTACGAGGTGTTGGGCATCAAGGCAACCTCCTCGGAGGCTGAGATTCGTTCGGCTTATCGCAAACTGGTTCTCATCCATCATCCGGATCGGTCGAAGGACCCCAAGTCTGCTGAGTTGTTCATTCAGATTCAGCAAGCCTATGAGGTCCTGAACAACCCGGAGCGCCGTAAAAGTTACGACGATCTGCAACGGATGCGTTCGCAACCTGCCCAGCCTGCTGCACAGCCTCGTACTCAACGTCAGACACAGGAAAGGCCTGGCCCTTCTCCAGTGGCCGCCGACGTGGCCAAACTGGCAAGTCTCTTTGCGAAGAGTCGCTATTCCGATGCAGAGGCTCTTGCTCAAGCGATTTTGAAGAAGGATCCGCGTCAGCCTATCCCTTACGCTGTGTTGGGTGACCTTGCCAGACTCCAGGGCAATATTGCCCGGGCCAGCAAGATGTACGCCTTCGCGCTGCAGATGGATCCGACCAATGACTTCTATCTGAAGAAGAACGAGGAGATGGCCAACTTGCCCCAAACCAGTGTTCGCACGCAATCGGATGGAGAACACGTTGCGGCGGTGGTTGCAGGTTTTGCGCTTGTCGTCGTGGCTTGTGCTTACGTTGCGCTGAGTCGTGAGAAGCCGGTGTTGCCTATGGTCGGTCCGATTTCGACCTGGACACTTGGCTTGGTAGTGATGTTGTTCTTGGCGGGAGTTTCGATCGGGGCTTCCTTGTCTTTGGGGCGGATGCTGGACCGGTTTGAGGCGCTGGCGATGACGGCCACGGGTCGCGTTTCGCCGACGCTTGCCCTCGGAACGATCGCGCTCATCAACTTCTGGGCCGCAGCGGGACTTTATGTTCTGATTGGGATCACTCAGGACTCGTTCAACTTCTCGACCTCGCGGATCATGGGGTCGGTGCTTGGGATTGTATTGACCTTTGCGGCAGCGGCAGGTCTATCGGGTCAGATCGAACCGGCTCAGGTTCTGCTGTGGGGTGGGAACCTGGCTTATGCAGGGGCGATCTGTGGCTGGATGGCGACGGACTCGTTGCGGGGGTAGGTGACCATCAGGGGGCGGAGCTGGCTAGAAGGTTCTTTGCGATTTTGACCTGGGTCTTTTGGCCTATTTTTTCTGAAGTTGCCGGAGATCTGACTTATAATGTCGATATGGTCATGGTCGGACGTTTGGCACTGTGCACAGTGCTTGCATTCAACACGACGGTGATGGGAGTTGCTTCGGTTACCGAATCCTTGACTGCATCAGGTTCAAAGTTCCTCTCGAAGTTACAGTTTAGCGAGCGCCCTCGTAAGCCGTTCTTGGGGGCAAAGCCGGGCAAGGACCCGGTGTACCGTGCCGGGCGGTGGACGGTCCAGACCATGCGCGATCTCAATGAGATTCGCCGCAACCGGTTGCTGCAAGAGCACGTTGGTTTGTGGGCGTCAACCGGCTTTCCCGTGATCATGCAGACCAGCGGTGGGGGCGGAGGTGATGGCAGCAACGACTCTGCAGAAGGCAGTGGATCCGGCGGCGGTCCCGGTCAGAACGGAAACGGCGGCGGGTCCAACAACTCCGGTTCCAGCAGTGGCGGGCCCAGTGCAAACGTCAACACCCACAACGGCAATCGCCTAGCCTCATATCCGCTGGTCGGATGGTCGGCGCGGGGAGACCTCAGCGTCGGGTTCACCGCGTACCACAATAGCCTTGGCGACTATCCCGGCGAACTCGGATGGGGATGGAGCCACTCCTACGAAGTCAAACTGAACTATACGAGTGGATCGTCTGCAATCATCCGTTGGGCCGATGGTACCGAGGTTGCGTTCACCGAAAGCGGCGGCAACTTCACGCCTCCTCCCGGCTTCCACGATGCGCTGGTTCACAACTCGGGCGGCACGTGGACGCTGACGACCAAGCATCAAGCCAAGTTCGAGTTTCGAAGCGACGGCCATCTGGTCGCGATCAAAGACCGGGCCGCGAACCAGATCACGATTTCACGGGATACCTCAGGCAAGATCACGACGGTTACCGATCCCAGCAGCCGAACCCTGACGTTCTCGTACAACTCGACCAGCGGCAAACTCGACTCGGTCACGGATCCGAACTCGAAGACCTGGTCGTTTGCCCGAAACTCAAGCGGAGACCTGGAAGACCTCACGTATCCGCTACTGAACAGCGTTTCGTACACCCGCGAGTTTGGCTACAACAGCACTCACGATATCACAAGTGAGACCGACCTTCGGGGGAAGGTGTGGACGTTTAACTACGACAGCGGCTCGCGTATGACGTGGTGGAAGACCCCCAGTCCTTTGAGCGAGCAGACGAGTTACACCTACAACTCCACGAATACGGTGATCACTCATCCCGGCGCGCAGACCGTGACCCACAACTATTCCAGCGGCATGCTAGCGAGTGAGGTGGATGAGGAAGCCGAAAGTAACGCTTATGTCTGGACGACGGACAAGCAACTTGAGGAGTACACCGACAAGCGCGGCAAGGTGTGGGAAATGACCTACGACACAGCGGCCAACCGTTTGACGCTGAAGAATCCGCTGAACAAGACGTGGACGTACGATTACAACACCACCAACGACCTGGAGAGCGTTGAAGACCCTCTTAACCATACGACGACCTTTGACGTGAACACATCTATCGGCAAGGTTGAGGAGGTCATTGACGCGATGTCTCGGACGGTGAGAACGAATACTTACGACACGTACGGCCAACTGGAGACGACTACGAACGGGGCAAGCGAAGAAACCGAGTTGGTGCCGAACTCCAACGGCGACTACACAAGCGTTTTCGATCCGCTAAACAACGAAGCGACGATTTCGTATGACACTTACGGCAGACCGACGGGGGTTGAGACGCCGGAAGGAGTCGAGGAAGCAGTTGCCTATGACGATTGGGGACGGGCGACCACGATCACTCACGGCGACGCTTCGACGGTTGAGGTGGAATATGACCCGGAAGGGAATGTGGTTTCCGTCACAGATGAACTCGACCGCGAGACGGTTTATGCTTACGACGAAGCCGGGCGGCTGCTGTCGGTCACGAACCCGGAAAGCGACGTTGAGACGTACACGTATAACAGCAACGGCTGGCTCATTGAGGTTGAGAATGGTCGTGGCAAGACCCGCACCTACACCCACAGCAGCCGGGGTGAAGTCGAATCGCTCACGATGCCGGACTCAACCGATGAGGCATGGACTTACGACGAATCGGGGAATGTGAAGACCTATACGAACGGTCTCTCACAAACGATCACTTACAACTACGACGATGCTGGGCGCTTGACCGGAGTTGATTATCCGACGGGAACGGATACCTCGTTCACGTACGACGATGCGAACCGTCGCACCACGATGGTTGACGCGACGGGAACGACGACTTGGAACTATAACGATGCCAACCAACTGACGAGCATCGTTCAGCCGAATGGCTCGGGCGGGACTTATACGGTTTCGTTCTCGCCAAACGCGGCAGGAAGGCGGGATTCGATGACCGATCCTTCGGGGACGACTTCGTATGGATACGATGGCGCGGGGCGGCTCGATGAACTCACGAATCCGCTGAGCGAGGTGACGACATGGGCGTATGACGATGACTCTCGGGTGACTCGGATCACGTATCACACGGGGGCTTATGACGCTTATGCGTACGACACACGGGGCCGCCTGACGAGTGTCAACTCGAAGAACTCTTCGAACGGGTCATTGCGTTCTCGGTCGTATACCTACGATGTCGCAAGCCAGATGCTGACGCAGAACGTCGATTCGATCACCACGACTTATGACTATGATGATGCGGGTCAGTTGATTGAGGAATCAAGAACGGGTTATGCATCGTCATACAGTTATGACGGAAACGGGAATCGACTCTCGAAGACCCTTGGTGGCGTGACTGAGGATTACGTTTATGACGATGGCGACAAGTTGCTTGAGATCAAGGTCGGCAGCACTGTCGTCAAGGACTTTGATTATGACGCAGCAGGGCGGACGACGAAGATTCAGACGTCGGGTTATACGCGGAACTTCTCTTACGACTACGAGTCGCGTGTTACGCAGATTACTGGCTTGGCCACCACGAATACGTTTACGTACAATGGCTTTGATACTCGCGTAAAGAAAGTGGATTCTGCTGGAACATCAAACTATCAACGTGCGGGAGCGAATGTGACGTCACCGGTGCTTTCTGATTCCGCGGCGACTTACACACCAGGCGTGAGTGAAAGGCGCTCGGGTACAACCGAGTACCTTCATGCGGGTCTGAAGAATGCAGACCTTCAAACGAACTCTAGCCAGGCTAACGCGGGTACAAAGAGATACGACGCGTTTGGACTTCAGGTGGGCGGTATTGGGACGTTCCAAGGTCCTTTTGGTTATGCCGGGAAGTTCGGGTATCAGTCTAGTGAAGATGCTGAGGTGATGCTCCTTGGTCACCGTTACTACGATGCGAGCACCGGGAGATTTCTCACAAGAGACCCTATTAGGGATGGACGCAATTGGTATGCCTGCGCGAGGAACAAGCCGCCGCGCCGTGTTGATCCTAACGGAACGCAGTCGCTGGAACTACAGCGTTGGGGGAACCAATTCATCGATGGAATCACTGGTGCTTGGGATGATCTAGTCGATTGGTGGAGCGGAGCCGACCACATTGGCCCCCACGGGGAACCCGTTCGCGTTGGCGGGTGGACCGCAGCCCTCCACCTTGCTGATTATGCAGTCACTGTAAACGGCACTGTCCATCTCAATGACGACGATCAATGGAATGAGTATCGGGACAGTAAGCATTGGAGTGCCCATGAAGTAAGGCACATTCACCAGCAAGAGGACTTTTGCGGTGGTAGCGGCACCATCTTCTTGCTGACAATGGCCGGACAGTATCTTTGGGCGTTGGGCCACGATGGTGCTCCTTTCGAACAAGATGCCGATGATTACGCTGATGAGTTATATCGCCGCCATCGAAAAACACTAGGAATGAAGGAATCAATATGGGCCAGATAGTAAGGGCTTGCCTCCTAGGTATCTGCCTTTTGGCGGTTGGATGCCATGAGCCGCTGAAAGACGTTCACATAACAAATAAGTTGGCTAAGTCGGTAACAGTTAAAATTAACGATCGAACCCCTATCATAGTAGGACCACATGACATCATAAAAAATCCGCAAAGAATTTGGCTTCAGCGCGTCAACGTAATCAAGATTGATCTTGATTCGGACGGTTACGTTGACAACGAACTACAGTTCTCGAGGAGCACTAGGTCAGAACTGTTTGATGGCCAGACAATTCGGTTGATCTTTGAGTAGGGACAATCTTATGGTATTCGTCGCAGACTCCAACTCGGAGGAAATCGCTGCGATTCTAAGAAGCATAGTGGATGTTGTTGGCACCGAACTGCCTTTCGATACGGCGGCAGTTGATTGAGGAGACACGTTAGGGGTATGCTGCGACCTATTCGTATGATGGGAACGGGAATCGGCTCTCAAAGACGCTTGGGAGCGTGACCGAAGATTACGTTTATGACGATGGCGACAAGTTGCTTGAGATCAAGGTCGGTAGTACGGTTGTCAAGGACTTTGACTATGACAACGCTGGCAGGACGACAAAGATACAGACGTCGGCGTATACCCGCAACTTCTCGTACGACTACGAGTCGCGTGTTACGCAGATTACTGGACTTGCGACGACCAACACGTTCTCGTACAACGGACTAGACACAAGGACGAAGAAAGTCGACGCGGGTGGCACCTCAAACTTCCAAAGAGTTGGTGCATACGTTACTGATGCAGTTGTAGCCGACGGCTCGGCGGCTTACACTCCTGGAGTTTCGGAAAGGAGGTCAAGCACGACCAAGTACCTGCATGCGGGGCTGAAGAACGCTGACCTGCAAACAAACTCGAACCAGACCAATACTGGAACAAGGCGTTACGATGCCTATGGAAACGTTGTTGGTGGAGTTGGCTCCTACGGCGGGCCGTTCGGATACGCGGGCAAGTTTGGGTATCAGAGTTCTGAAGATTCTGGACTCATGCTCCTCGGGCATCGTTACTCAGACTCTTCTACCGGTCGATTCTTGACTAGAGACTCGCTCAAAGATGGTCGGAATTGGTATTCATACTGTAACCATCAACCTCTAATTAGTGCTGATCCAGACGGACTCTTACCATTCTTTCTTCAACCTTTGTTGAGGTATCTATTCAACCTTGGCATTGATTTTCTAATTGAGAAAGTATGGGATAGAATTGATTCACACCTAGGTAAGCATGGGTCCTCTATTCACAAACACTTTGCGGAAGCAGTAAGAAAGATTGCTAAGGAGTTAGGATTAGATGATTATGTCCACGTTGAAGTGCCCTACAAAAATGGTAAGCCAGCTGAGAAATGGCGAGCAAAGGGTAGCGTAACACCAGATGTAGCTATTGGGCCACTTGATAGGCACTGGGCCGTAATTGACTGTAAAACTGGAAAGCAGGGCTTGACGAGAAAGGAACTCAGGGCGTACGAAGACTCGATTTTCGGTGGTCGACCGGGCCTGATTATTGAAGTTGGAAGAAAGGGCATGAAGTATCACCCAGTGTGGCCGGATTTGTTCTGATGAGACCATTATTGAAAAGCATGCGATACCTACAGTCTCTTAACCCGGGGATTTACATTCCTGGGTTTACCAGTGATGAGCTTATTATTGAGGTAGGTGACCCTTGGCTAATCGGACGGTTGACCATAACATGTCCCAAGAATAGTAATGAAGTGCGAGCGGATGTATGGCTCAAGAGTATCTTCAGTTTTGATGATGATTCTTACCTCTCACGGAATACAGTACTGACTGTTGAAGTCGAAATGCCACTTGCATCTCGCGATTACTTGGCAATTGCCGAGTCCGTTGATAGTAGAATTATGACTTTGGTGGGCAAATGGCCGACCACTCAAACTCTTTGCTCCGAGTTTCATCATGACCTTACCGCGTATTATCACTCTTTATGTCGTTTCATAGTCGACGCTTCAGTTGAACGAGTAGTACAGTGCTTTAATAACTACGTTGAACGTATGACATTGCTTACTCGTCGGTCAAATGCAATTCCCGGTACCGCTGAGTCTCAGTTTGCGATGGTGTATACTATGTATCAACTCTATCTCAGTGATGCATCAGTTGCAACAAAGGTCATCAATGAGATCGTTAACTTTAACCGAGGCCTTCTGTATTCAAGGGACGCAAAATTGTGAGACAGACTAACCGATCCGGGTCCGTCGGCCCATTTTGAGCATATGTCGATAGACCTTCATATAATGTCCCTATAGTCATAGTCGGACGTTTGGCACTGTTGCACAGTGCTTGAATTCAACACGACGGTGATGGGAGTTGCTTCGATTACCGAATCCTTGGCGGAGTCAGGTTCGAAGTTCCTCTCGAAGTTACAGTTTAGCGAGCGCGCTCGCAAGCCGTTCGTGAGTGCGGGGGGCCACCAACGGTGGGCTGGACGGGCTAAATCTCCACAAAATCGAGTCTGCACGAACCAACCTTCAAACAGGGTGCCACGGGTGTAACCCGTGCACAACCCGAGGAGTAACTAGTGCCGACTCCTAGCATCTCGTCCACAAGTACAAGTTGCCACCGAGGACTGCTTTTGGGGGGACCTTTGAACGTTGCGTTTTCCGAGGCTTCAAGGCACGGGTTTCACCCATGCCCCCTTCTCAAGATGTTGTTGTAGACTGGATGTTGTGAGGACGTTGCTCGTCCGGCCCACCTCCGGTGGCTTGCCGGTTAAGGGGTGAGTTGGGGAGTTGGTGAGTCGGTAAGTCAGCGAGTCGGTATCTACGGAAAACTGTTTCTTCTTTCTTCGTGCCGATCCTTCCAGCCAAGACTTGAGGCCGCGTGAGGATTGGCGAACAACTTGAACGTTACCAAGCGTGGGGCGATCACACCAGCGCTCTTGATTGGTCGGAGCCCTAAACCTGGAAGAAGAACGACATTCCGCCCAAGTCTTCGAAGCCGAGCCGTTGATACACGGGGTAGCCCATTTCGGATGATTGGAGCACTCCGACTTTGTAGCCCGAGCGTCGGAGTGGTTCTGCGGTCACCAAAGCGCCGAGGCCCTTGCCCCGTTCCTCCGGAATGGTCGCAACGCAGTAGATTCCTGCGAGTCCGTTCGTGCAGTAGAGCATGGAGGTTGCGACGACTTGGTCGCCTTTTGTGACGCCAAAGAACCGAACGTCACTGCCGCCGTGCTGAGCACAGTTAGACGGTGCAAAGATTTGAGCCAAGCCATGCGGAATGGGGTAGCCCTCAGCCATCGCTCCAACCCATCCTTCTTCGTTGGTGGAGGAAAACTCGACGAACTCGTAGCCATCTGGTGAGGGGGTTGCGGCAAGATCGGCGACGGTCACCGCCATGAGTGGCATGCGCGCTGGCCCTTGAAATCCGTGTTCGCTGACTAACTGGTTGATGGCCTCGCTAGTCTCGCCTTGGAAGAGCACAGCTCGTGGTTCGGTGACGTCTTTCAGTTCCGTCAAGGCGGTTCGAACTGCGTCCGGGTCGTTTGCCTGTTCGACAAATACAAAGTTGCCCAACGGGTGCATCTCGCCGGTGATCAGACGGAGGTATCGGGGGTCACCGTGGTCCTTGGTTGAGGGCAGCAGGTTACCGAAGGTCGCCATCATGTGTTGCGAGATCGCCTGTCCGTTGCCAAGGTCCTCAGTCTTCATCGTTCGGTGAGCATACCGACAAAAGAAATCGAAATTTCTTGTTGACTTTTTTCGTTGCCGATGGCCAATATAGTAGACATGATTCTACATAAAGGAGATCGATAGACGATGAATGAGTTGGACCTGAAGTTTGTTGCTGATACGTTGCTTTCACTTTGCGAGGCACCTCCGGACGCGCCCTTCTTGCACGAGCGCAAGTTGGTTCGCCGTCAGGCTCGGGAGGAGGAGGGCGAGGTCATTTACGTCAACTTTGCGAGCGGCCGTCGCTACGACGAACTCATGCGAGGCGAGTGTATGGCGATTTTTGAGCAGGCGAAGTTGACCGAGCGGCAGCGTGACGTTGTGGTGATGAAGTTGGATGGTTGGACATTTCAGGAGATCGCAGAGTCGAAGCGGACGACCAAACAGTCGGTCCACACCTGTTTTTTGCATGGGATTAAGAAGTTGCGGCGGGCTTTGCACGTCTATCCATACACGGGGCTCAGTGAGGTGTATCGAGCCGAGTTGAAGCGGGGTCATTCGAAGGCCGCTTAGATTCAAAGACGGTACAATTGAGGCTTCGGGGTGTCGCTCCCATGGTTGATTGCATCGCTTGTCAAACGAAGAACAGTCTCGACAGCAAGTTCTGTCGAAACTGCGGTAAGGGCCTACCTGCCGACCTCCTACAATCTGAGCGTCAAAAACTCGATGACTTGCTCGGGGAGGGCTACAAGGCCTTTAGTTCCGCCGACACCGAGACGGCGATGCTGATTGCACAGAACGCAGTTCAGTCTGATCCGAGTTCGGTTTCGGCACATTCTCTGCTGGGGATGTGTCATGAGCGAGCAGGGAACTATGCGGAAGCGCTTGATTGCTACGAGCGCGTGCTTGAACTGAATCCCGATTCTGCTTTAGACCGAATCAAAGTAGGGCAGTTACGACAGCGAATTACCTCGCATTTGGCAGTTGAGGCGAAGCCCAATCGCGGCTTGGCATTGGGCGAAGCGGCGGCGGCCGGCAAACCTCTGACGCGGCCGGTGGAGTTATTG
>CALMEF010000245.1 GCA_937862825.1 uncultured Armatimonadota bacterium | reverse complement strand
CGCGTTCTTTCTTGCCACGGCAAGCATGCCTTCTGAGAGGTCAACGCCTGTCACCTTGAAACCTCGCTTCGCAAACTCTATCGCGTGTCGCCCCGTTCCGCACCCCATGTCCAACAGGTGAGACCCGGGCAACAGATCGAACAACTCAACAAGGAAATCAACCTCAAACCGGGTGTTCTTCGTGAAGACGTTCTCTTCGTAATGTGGAGCGTGACTGTCGAAAAATGACTGCCACATGCGCTCAGATGACATGCAAGCAGGTTACCGAATCGCGCTCTTAACCTTGAGTTAACCTATCCGCTCCATCATCTCAGCGAAGTAAAATCTTCGTGCTTAACATTGTTAACGCGAGGAGATTCAAAACATTGGGAAACGCATACACGCCTGGTTTGACCGTTAGTGGGGACATTATCGTCCGCCGAACACGCCGCCTCCCTATCAAAGGCGACGTCTTGGTATCGGTTGGTGACAGTGTCAGTCCAGACACCGTTGTTGCCCGTGCGATGCTCCCTGGAGCACTCCAAACGATCAAGTTGGCTGAGAAACTTGGCGTGGAGCCCAAAGACGTTTCCGGCCTGCTAGTTGCCAAAGTCGGTGACCAGGTGGCGAAGGGCGATACCATTGCCCAAAGCAAAGGCTTCCTGTTCTTCAAAGGTCAAACGATTACCAGCGACCATGTTGGAACCATCGAATCTCTGCTCGAAGTCACTGGCAATCTCCTCGTTCGCGACCCCTCCATACCCGTTGACATCACCGCCTATCTTGAAGGCAAGGTCGCTGAAGTCCTCCCGGAAGAGGGGATTATCGTTGAAACCCGCGGGGCGATGGTCCAGGGCATCTTTGGCGTCGGCGGTGAACGATCCGGCGAAATCCGTGTCGCAGTAACAGGACCCGATGAGCCCTTGCATGCTGACCACATCCACGCGTCTGACAAAGGCAAGATCCTTGTCGGTGGATCAGGAATCTCGTACGACGCGATTACCAAGGCAGTTGATATGGGTGTTTTGGGCTTGGTTGCCGGCGGCATCAAGGACAGCGACCTCATCAAGTTCCTTGGCTACGACATTGGCGTCGCGATCACTGGCCAGGAGTCTATTGACGTCACGATCATGGTGACCGAGGGCTTCGGCTACCTCAACATGGCCCACCGCACGTTCGACCTCCTCAAAACGATGAACGGCATGCAGGCCAGCATCAACGGTGCAACTCAGATTCGCGCTGGCGTCATCCGCCCAGAAGTCATCATTCCGCTTCAACTCGAAGGAACCCAAACTCAGGTTGCTGCCTCCGGTGGCGAACTCGGAGTGGGAACCCCGATCCGCGTCATCCGAGAACCCTACTTCGGACAACTCGGCACGGTTACCGATCTCCCATCACAGTTGATGGTTGTCGATTCCGGCACCGAAGTCCGCGTTCTCAAGGCCAAACTCGAAGGAGGAGACGAGGTTCTGGTTCCCAGAGCCAACGTTGAAATCATCGCAACCTAGTCTGCGAACCTGGGTGCGGCAATGTGGCCTTCCCTTGGTTCGAACCAAGTCACATTGCCGCCTATGAAACTACTGATTGTCGACGACGAACCGACTCTAGCCGAGACCGTAGACTTGCGCATGCGCAAGGAAGGGTTCACTACGTTTGTGGCTGATTCCGCCGAAGAGGGCATGCGCCTTTACAAGCGTGTGAAACCCGATCTGGTCATCCTCGATATCATGTTGCCGCAGCGCTCCGGATACGACTTCTGCCGCGCAGTTCGAAAGGAGAACTCAACCCCGATCATTTTCATCTCTGCCAGAGGCGAAGAAGCGGACCGAGTAAAAGGCCTTGAACTTGGCGCCGATGATTACGTGGTCAAACCCTTCAACCTCTCTGAACTTGCAGCAAGGGTTAAAGCCATCCTGCGGCGAGCTACTCCAGAGCAGCCCAAAGAAGCCATTGAACGCGGCAACCTTCGCATTGACCCTCGCTCGCACGAGGCATTCTTGGGAGATAAATCTTTGACCCTCTCCGCAAAGGAGTTCGCCCTGCTCTACTTCATCGCCCGCAACTCTGGCCAGGTCTTCACCCGGGAGCAGTTGCTGGACCGCGTCTGGGGGCCAGAGGCTTTCGTTTCGGCGCGAACGGTGGACGTGCATATGCGGTGGCTTCGCCTACATATCGAAGAAAACCCCAACGAACCCACGCGGATCTTGACCGTCCGGGGCGTCGGATATAAGTTTGTCGGGTGACTTCGAACCATCTCGGATAAATGGATTCGGGTCGCGATGAAATTCTCAAAATTCTCATAGGTCTTTTGGCCCAGTGGGGTTGAATTCCAGATCAAATGCTCGTATCATGCCAATTGGTTTTGCCCCGCTACGGGGTTCGGAGGTAACAAGTAAATGGCAGGTGAAGGCGGGAAGCGTCCATATTG
>CALMEF010000244.1 GCA_937862825.1 uncultured Armatimonadota bacterium | reverse complement strand
GAAGTTTTGGCTATTCGGTGCCACCCGTGCCACCGCCAGGAGGCGGTGCACCACCCGGAGCACCTTCTCTGCGGAACTGCATCTGGGGTCTTGGCAACTCGGCGGTTCGCTCAACTCGTAAGTCGGACTTGTTTACCTTGTACATCGTCCCGCCCTGCAGAATATAAAGATGGTTGCCATCGGCGACCATAACTGCTTGCCCTCCACCACCCATCATCGGCTGGAAGCCACCCTGGCCCGGAAAGCCTTGACCTTGAGGTGCAGCCTGGCCTCGTTGGCCTGGCTGCACCGAGAAACCGGCAGGGGGCGGGCCTTGTTGAACGGCCTCTTCGGCGATGGCTTTTGTAGTAAGAAGCGGAATCGCGACAACGGAAAGGGCAGCGACGCTGAGAACGGCAAGTGTCATATTCGGTTTTAGGTTCATGAAATCCTCCGACAATTCGCAGGGACGTGCCTGACATCCAGTTTGTTTGGTGAAGTTCCGGACTTCGGCTAAAATTGGTTCTATGCTGCTTACGTCGCTTGCAACTCTCGTTATCGCTCAGGCCTCCTGGAATCCTACTGGACCGAAGATCGTTTTCACCATGGGGAACGGTAAGTCATTCACGATTCAGACCGACCAAAAGGGTTCTCCCAAAACCACGGCACAGATTGTTGACTTGGTCAAGAAGAAGTTTTACGATAGTCAGCGAGTGCACCGAGTTGAGGACTGGGTTGTTCAGTGGGGCGACCCCGCCAGCAAGAAAGGCGTCGACGGTGTCGGTGGCGGTGGCTCGGGCAAAGGCATCCCTTTTGAGGATAGTAAGGCGACCTTTAAGAAGGGCGTGGTCGGAATCGCTTCGACCGGCGCGAAAGTCGGAGGCGACTCGCAATTGTTTGTGGTCCTCAAGGACTCTACATTCCTGGATCATAACTACGCCATCCTGGGCAAAGTGACCTCAGGCATGGATGTTGTGATGGCGTTTAAGCGAGGCGACACGATCAAGAAAGCGGTCATCAAGAAGTAGCCAACCGCACCAAACCCATAGCCTGACCTCCACTGTCGGCTATGGGTTAGTAAATTTGCCTGAATGCTCTTTTCGTCGCGCATTCTCTGAAATCTATTGCTATAATGGGTTCGCAATGACCAAAGGTTTGGTCAACTCATTAAAGGTGTAGAGGAAAAATCATGCAACGAAGCACATTCATCATTTTAGGGCTCGCCATTTCGTCAATGGCCAGCGCACAATTCGCATCCGACAATGCGTCCAACGCTCCATACGTCCTAGGCGAGGAGTACATCCAAGTGGGCACCACTCCTGGTGACCAAACCGCAGCAACAAATGGAATGAACGGCGGGTTCGGATTTGAAAAGTGGCAGCGAGGGGGTTACGGCTCGCCGACCAATGCAGGTTCCACGAAGATAACGAACCTCGGTGCAGGCGCCGGTATGGGTGCCCAGCAGTTCAACATGAGGAGCGCTCCCGATGGTTCTGAAGGAGCTGATGCTCGAAGGCGGCTTCTCAATGACCTTGAGGTTGGGCAGTCGCTGAGTTTCAGTATGCTTGCTGGCGGCGGCAACGCCGGTCAACAAAACACAAACGGCTGGTTCGGCGTCGAGATTCGCAGCACAAACTTAAGCAACCCGGGTAGAGACATGTTCAGCATCAATGGTTGGAACGGCGGCAACTGGGAACTCTATGGGGCATCTGGAGGCGTTGATACCGGTGTGGCGGTGACCCCAGGTCAACGACTTGACGTTCAAATCGGGGTGCTCGGCGGCGACATGTTCTCCGTCGCCCTCACACCTTTCGGTGGTAGTACAACCGCCCTTAACGTGGGTTCCATCAGTGCCGGCGTGAAGTTGCGAACGATGCAGTTTTACGTGTACAACACCAACGGGGATTTCATGATGAACAACCTCCAAGCGGTGCCAGAGCCTGCAACCTTGGTTGCAGTTGGGGCTGGCCTGTTAATGCTGGCTCGTCGACGACGAAGGGCTTAAGCATCCTCCAAAGCCCGAGGCAGAGTCCTCGGGCTTTTTTGGCCCTACCCCTTGCGCCGTAAGCATCCGTGCGCTATACTCAAGATTGACCAAAGGTTTGGTCAAGTCGATTTGAACTTGTGAAACGCCAGCAACACGAATCAATATTGGGACGAGCAGCCACGCTTAAGGACGTGGCAGCGGCAGCAAATGTCAGCCCCTATACGGTCTCGGTTGTCCTCAACGGATCAAAGTCAAACACAAGGGTGTCACCAGAAACCCGCGAGCGGATACTACAAGCATCGGCTCGGTTGGGATACCAGCCAAACATGCTGGCTAGATCTCTTAAGCGCCGGAGCACGAACATCATTGGTCTGTATTTCGGCTACGGGCATTTGGAGCCGCACGATCCTTTTCACGCCGAGGTTCTGACAGGGCTACAGAGAGGGTGCGAGGATCATTCAAAGGATCTGATGATTCATTACTCGTTCAACCGTTCGGGTTTGGACGAGTTGTTCGCAGAACTAGTGGGCGGCAAGATTGACGGGCTCGTTCTCATAGCGGCCCCTGGCGACCCGCTTGTCGAAAGAATTCGTGAACATGGTCTACCCGCAGTGGCCATGACCGACGCGATAAACGGCCTTCCTTCGGTTATTGCTGATGATGCAGGGGGCTCTGTATCCATCGCGAGGCATCTAGTGGACCGGGGCCACCGCACTGCTTTGTATCGAATGTGCCCTGGACCAAGCGACTCCGCTTCACGCCGCTACAGCGCCTTTTGTGAAGAATCCGCACGCCTGGGCCTCAACGTGGTCTCCGCAACTACCGAGAGTTGGAAAGGCGAAGTCAGCAATCAAGAATCACAGCTGATTCAGGATCGAGCCAAGCACGGCATCACTGCTGCGGTATGTTGGGGCGACCCCAGCGCGAACGAGTTGCTGCGCTATTGCAAAGTTCACAGGATCGCGGTACCACAAGACTTAGCGATCGTTGGCTTCAACGGAATTGAGCCCTCGGTCGAGCCCGCACGCCGACTAACCACGGTGAAGGCCTATTGGTCTGGCGTTGCTCAACGTGCAGTTTCTCTGCTGACAGACCGGTTAGAAGGTCGGGTTCCCCCGATTCTAACCGTCTTGAGCACTGAATTCGTCATTGGGGACACCACATGAGGTGTTCCGCGTCTGCCTCATCCTTGGAGGTCTTATGTCTCATAAACATCGATTAGTTCAAGCATTCACCCTCATCGAACTCCTCGTCGTCATTGCGATCATCGCAATACTTGCGGCGATTCTCTTCCCTGTCTTTGCTCAAGCCAAGGCTGCTGCGAAGACGGCCGTCACGCTCTCGAACTTGAAACAGGTTGCAGCAGCGGGTCTCATGTACTCCGCCGATGTTGACGACGTGGTTCACCCACACCAGTTGACCACGCCTCCATTTTCAAATGCGAACCCAGCGGGCTACTACATTTATCTTGAGCCCTACGCCAAGTCTCGCGACATCCTTTGGGACAGCCTTCGGGGCAAGGCTGTCGCATCCTTGAGCAACAGCGACTACGTTTGGACAAACTTTGTCACGATTTCGCTGAATCGCAACGGCTGGTCAAGTTGGGAGACCTACCCTGGATTCGTTCGATCCTACCGAACGATGTCTTCACAAGAAGAGCCCTCAAAACGTTGTGCATACGTGATCACCGCTCGACCTGACAATCTCATTCAGGGATACAACTTTACGTCCGATGAGGCGGCCTGCCCCGTTGTGGTTAATCCCACGTCGGTAACCAACACACGGTTCCAGCGCGTCTACCTGGCTGCTGGGGCACATAAAGATCAGATCGTGACTGCCTTCGGCGATGGTCATGTAGGCAAGGTTCATCGAGCCAAGGTGATGATTTTCAACCAGACGGTAGCGGAGGCAGAACAGTGTGCGCGGTATTACAATCCCGACGTTGATCCTGACTTCGACACGACGTTTTGGGGCCTCTGGAAAGATCCGGTTCGATGAAGAAGGTTGAGATTCCTCCTGTTGCCATTGGCGCGATACTCGTGGTCGTCGCTGGTGTGATTGGTCTTGTGTTCTGGAACGGGATGTTCCGCCAGCCTCCTCCGGCGGACCCCCGCCAGTTCACAGAGCAACAAATCACCGATCCAGATCCACCTCGATTGCGAGACCAAGAAGGCGGTCGAAACTAGCGGCCTGTGGGCCTGCCTCACGCGGCAGGCCTTGAGCCTTGAACTTGAACGCCAATGCCGGACGTTGCCTCCAAAGATTTTCGGAGCACACGCGAACTTATTCGCGTGCTAGGCCGTGTCTGGCAATATGTCCGACCGTACCGGTCCAAGTTTTTCCTGGCGATCTTGTTCGTCCTCCTAACCGTTCCGCTAACCCAACTCGCGATCTTTCTCACTCGTGACGTAGCAAACAAGGCACTACTCGCGGTCGGATCAACGGTCGACCAACGGTGGGAAACTGTTCTCGGTCTGATTGGGCTCCAGGCCCTTTTTCTTTTTGCCAGCAGCCTGTTCTGGATCATTCGCGAAGTCCTCGAGTGGTATTGCAGCATGCGAGCGAGTTACGACATGCGGCTTGCCTACTTCCGGCATCTTCTCCGGCTGCCCCTGGAAGTGTTGAGACAGCGACCTCCTGGTGAGCACCTCTACCGGGCAACGATCGACTTCTATTCCACGACGAACTCGACTGGCTACTTTCAAGTCTCCAACCAAGACGGCTACGACCCAGGCGTCGCTGGAGTCATCGTGCGACTGGTCCCGATGTTGATCGAGACGCTGTACTCTCTGGCTTGGGGTGCCGCTCTTTTGTCGCTCATTGATCCCGTGTTGGGCATTGGGCTGCTGGTGTACGCCATTCCCTACAACATTGCGGCCTGGTCGATGTACAGCAAAATCCGCCAGACTCAGTTTCTGCTTCGCGCAGGTGCAGAAAGCGAGGCGGCAGTGCTGCGAGACAGCGTTGCCGGCATGCGCACCATTAAGAGCCACGGGCGTACCGCCCTTCAAAGACTCAAATTCATCACCTCCTCAATCGCCATGCGGCGCGAGAACATTCGCTTGCTTGGCCAGGTTGTTTTCTCGGAACACGTTGTGTTGTGGTTTGTCCGGTGGGTGTTCAACTGCTCTGTCTACATCTACATGACGCTTCAAGTCATGCACGGTCGGGCTACGATTGGCGACTGGCTTGCAACCATGCTGCTGGTTGCAGCCCTTGTCAAATCCGACCTTGAAGGAATCGACCCCGATGCCCCAACAGCATCAAAGCCAATGGAGAAGGTTGTCCAGATCATCCAAAGGATGCGAGTCGACTTGGTTCCGGCCCAACGCATTATGGAAACGCTGGACCAAAAACCCCAACTGGGGGATCGGGACAACCCTGTGGTTCTCAATGGACTGCAGGGCTCAATCACTTTCGAGGACGTGGGACTCTCCTACATCGAGGGCAATCCTGCCCTTCGCGGGGTTTCCATAGAGATTCAGCCCGGTGAGTTTGTTGGCTTCGTTGGCCCAAGTGGTGCAGGCAAGAGTAGCATCCTCTCGGTAGCGCTTCGACTGTACTTGCCAGATCAAGGTCGGGTTCTGATTGATGCTCACGACCTCAATGACGTTGCTCTGGACTCGTACCTGAATCAGGTTGGCGTGGTTCCCCAGTCCACTTATCTCTACGATGGCACGATTGCCGATAACATCCGGTTTGGCAAGCCACGAGCAACCGACGCCGAAGTCGAGGCCGTGGTGAAGTTGACCGGAATGGAAGATTTCGTTTCCAGGCAGCCAGAGGGCCTGGAAACGATGATCGGCGAAGGTTCAAAAATTTCTGGCGGCGAGAAACAGCGTATTGGAATCGCACGCGCCCTAATCCGCGACCCCAAAATCCTGATCCTAGACGAAGCAACCGCTAACCTTGATCCAATCAGTGAGGCGAGTCTGTCTCAAGTAATCGCCAAGGTGAGGCAAGGGAGAACCGTACTTTGTGTGGCTCACAGGCTGAAAACCGTGGTCGGTTGCGACAAGATCGTGGTTCTGAAGGATGGCCTCATTGAGGCGATAGGAACCCACGAATCGCTGCTCAACAAGTCAACCACATACCGAGACTTGTGGATTGAGCAATCCAATACTCCGATCTCTTCGCAAGCGGGGAGTGGGGTTGAGGGGGGATCTAATGACTGAGAAGTTCGTCCCTGATGCCCCGCTGCTTACTGAAGAAGAAGCGCTGTACGTAAGCGCGAACTTCCGCCGAAGCGCATGGCAAGCGTTCCTGTTCATCATGCCTTTCCTGCGACCGCATTTGCTCAGGCTCATCTTGGTCTGCATTGCTGACATCGCGATCATCATCCTCAACTTCATCCCTCCGTGGTACGGAACCTACTTGATCGACCGCGCTTTTCCACAGCGCGACTGGAAGATGGCTTCAACGATCATCGTCCTGCTTCTCGCAACGACGCTGCTTACCCAACTCCTCATCGCGATCCGGAAGTTTGTGTACAACTACGTTGAGGTACGAATACCGTTGGACCTAAGAGCCAGAATGTATCGACATATCCAACGTTTCAAACTCGAAACGATTGACGCCACGCCCATCGGCGAAGTCCTCTTTAGGCTGACCGTGGACACTGACCGTGTCGCACATACGATCTATCGGATTCTGCCTACATTTACCATGTTGGTGCAGTTTGCGCTAATATTAGGCTTCTCAACTTACACTGATCCTGTCATCTCCCTCTTTGTTCTGCTGTTCATAATTCCCTGGACGATTCTTTTCTATTGGGTAACTTCGATCAGCCGCGTTCTTGACCGTCGAAGGCTCTATCTGGCCGAAGTGCGAGACTCCGGGATTCAGCAAACAGCGTCCTCATTCGGACTCGTCAAAGCCTTCGCGAATGAGCGCCTAGAGCGCCACAAGAACGTAGTTCGAGCGGGTGGAGCCCAGCGTGTCGCAGTTCACGGCTACCTGTTCTTGGTTCCCTTTGAATTAGTGACCCAGCGAATCCTTCCCTACGCTCGCCAGACCACCGTCTTCCTCTATCTGTCCTGGAAAGTCGTCAACGGTCAAATGACGCTCGGCACGATGGTGCCTTTGACCACTTATCTGAACCGGCTCAACTATCCAATCGAGCGTATGGTCAACTTCTTCAACTGGGTGCGACAGACCATGGTTTCCGTCGAGCGCATGATGAAGATTCTCCAAACCCAGCCAAGCATCGTAGACAAACCCGGTGCGGTCCGTTTGACCAGTGTTTCCGGCAACGTCGAAGTCCGCGACGTCACATTCCAGCGTCAGGGCCAGAATCCAGCACTTTCAAGTGTCTCCCTGACTCTGCAGCCCGGCAAGCGAGTCGCCATCATCGGTCCCAGCGGTGCGGGAAAGAGCACGCTGGTGAACCTGATCCTGCGCTCCAATGTTCCAAATCAAGGAGCCGTGCTGATTGATGGCGTTGATGTTCGAGACCTAGAAATTGAGTCGTTCTTGCGTCGCATAGGCGTCGTCAACCAAGAGACCTTTCTTTTCGGGGGAACACTCGGTGATAACCTGCGTTTCGTGAAGCCCGAAGCGACGGACGAGGAGTTGGATACTGTCCTCAGGTCGGTAGGATTGGGCACATTCCTAGATGCTCAGCCCAATGGGCTAAACCAGGACTTACAATCAGGCACCTCCCTGTCCATTGGTCAAAAGCAGCGGATTGGGATCGCACGAAGCCTCTTGAGCGACCCAAGACTACTCATCTTGGATGAACCTACATCTGCCCTGGACGCAGCTTCGGAATCTGAAGTTATGGCGGTCATCAACCGCCTAAGCGGTGACCGCGCTGTCCTTATGGTCACGCACCGACTTGACACGATTCTCGACTTCGATGAAATCATCGTGCTTGAGTTGGGCAGAGTCGCCGGACGGGGGACTCACAGCGAACTCATGCAGACCTGCCCACTTTACGTTGAACTGCGCCAAAGTTACCGCCATGATACGGAGTTGTCCGCATGATCAAGACGCCATTTGAACCCGGCTGGAGACCTCAATCCAAGTGGAAACGCAAGTTCTACGCCAAGTACATGACCTGGCTAGAGAGGGGTGGATACACGCTGGCTCTTCTCGTGATCGTGGCGTTCATTGGCTCCTTTCTATACCGAGTTGATGAGACCATCCGGGCGGAAGGGGTCCAGTTGAAGGCAGCGGTGACAGAAGTGAAAGCCTCGGAAGGCACGATTGTTTCTGTGAACACCCCTAGCGGTACGGAAGTTAAGAAGGGTGATGTGCTTTTCACACTTCGCGCGAAGGGTACCGCGAGGATTTTTGGATTCGGCAGTCCAGGCGACGGCGTGTGGAAAGCCGCGGACGACCTCCTGAACAAGGTCATCCTCTCCAGCGAAGAAGTCGTCGGCACGATAGTGGACTACTCAACTCTGATATTCGATGCGAAACTAAAGGGCGACAGTGCTCCTAGATCCGCTTTGAACCAGATTGCTAAGATCTCCAACCTCACAATTCAAGAGTCAGAAACGTCCACTGTTGTCAGGTTAGAGGGTTCAGGAGGAGCCGCCTATGTCTCTCGATCAATGGTCCCCGAACTCAACAAGGCAATAGGGGAATCTCTCACGGGCAAAAGCGTTCGGGTCCGGCAAGAGGGTGCTATTGAAATTGAGTCTGTGGAGGGGGTTCAAGTTGATGCAAGGGTCGCTACCAGCAAAGAAGGACGGGCAACCAACACCTTCGATCCGAGCCCAAGTCTCAACTTGGAGGGGGTTTTGGCAAGCGGTAAGCACGAACTTATCGCCCAGATTGCTAACATCCCTGCCGCCTCGGCCAACCAAGCAAGTCAGTCCTTACGATTGGCTCTCGAATCCGGCAACTTCTCGGTGCCTGACACGAATGAGTCTGTCAAAGTCTCCAACCTAACCGACCCACGTTACATCGTCACCGTCAAGGCAACTCGACCCCTTGGCGCGGCTCCGACTCAAACCGAAGCCTTGGAGGGGAGCCTCGTAGAACGCTCAGTCCGGGGGATCATTCAGGTCAAGAACCCACCGAAGTTTTTGGTTGACCGACTTCGTGAGTGTGACGAAGTCGGGGGGACCATCACCGCTACCGTAGAAGTCATTACGGGCTCAAAGCCCATCGCCCTTGTGCTCATAAAGAAATCCTAATGGACGAAAGAAGATCAAAGCCGACCAGTACCGCCTTCCAAGCAACCCATGCGGTTGCTCGGGAAGGGTGGGCTGACTTACCTGCGGATTACGCTGAGCGGACTTACGCTGGCGTGCTCGGCAAGATCATCGGCGTCTACCTGGGCCGCCCAGTGGAGAACTGGAGCCATGAACGGATCATGGCGGAGATTGGCGAGATTCAGTACTACATCCACGAGCAGCGGGGCCGACACCTCGTCATCACAGACGACGACATTTCGGGCACGTTCACGTTCCTGCGAGCGATGAACGACTACGGCTGTCCAATCGGCATCACGCCAGAGCAGATTGGACAAACGTGGTTGAACTACCTCATCGAGAAGACGACCATTCTTTGGTGGGGAGGACTGGGTAACTCAACCGAACACACGGCTTATCTTCGGCTCAAGCACGGGATCAAGGCTCCCGAAAGCGGAAGCCGAGCGTTGAATACCAAAGTCGTCTCCGAGCAAATCGGGGCTCAGATCTTCGTGGAGGGCTGGGGCATGATCGTTCCCGGGCAACCGAGATTGGCTGCTGATTTGGCCCGACGGTCCGCAAGTGTGAGCCACGACGGCGAAGGCATCTATGGCGCCCAAGTGGTCGCTTCAATGGTCTCACAGGCTTATGTCGAACACAACTTGGACACGTTGATTGATACGGCCCTCGAGTGGATTCCGACTGACTCAGACATCGCCAGGATGATCGGCGACATCCGCAACTGGCACCGAAACGAGAAAAACTGGAAGGAGAACCGAGCTCGGCTTGAGGCGAATTACGGATACGACAAGTACCTCGGCAACGTCCACATCGTGCCCAATCATGGTCTCATCATTTTAAGCCTGCTGCATGGTGAGGGCGACTTCCAAAAGTCGCTAATGATCGTCAACACTTGTGGGTGGGACACAGATTGCAACTCAGGCAACGTTGGCTCCATTCTTGGAGTTCGTAACGGGTTGAGCGGCATCGAGGACGGTCCTGATTGGCGCGGCCCAGTTGCTGATCGCCTCTTCCTCCCCTCCGCTGATCCCGGTCGAAGCATCACCGATGCCGTGCGCGAAACGTACGAAATCATCAACATCACCAAACGCCTCCGCGGCCATCCCCAGGAAGAACCTAAAGGCGGAGCCAAGTTCCACTTCTCGCTACCGGGCTCAGTGCAAGGATTTCGGGCAGAGTCAGGACCAGAAGTTCGTGGGACGGTCGAGACCTACAATGACAATTCCAAACTTAGCCTGAGATTTCAGAAGGTCGCGACTGGCCGAAGTGCTAGAGTCTCAACTTCAACCTTCATCCCGGAAGACTTGATCAACCTTAAGACTGGCTACGTTCTCGTTGCAAGTCCCACGCTGTATCCGGGTCAGACCGTTCGTGCCAGGTTGTTGGCAGACCCAACGAATCCCGTCCCGATCCGATGTAACTTGTACATTGCTCGATACGACGAAACCGACTCGTTGACGATTGTCCGCGGCCCACAGGAGATATTTGTGCCTGCAAAGGAACGAGAGTTAGAGTGGCAGATTCCTGATCTGGACGGGTACCCCGTTGCCGAAGTTGGAATTGAGTTGACCTCCGATCTCCGATCTGATGGAACCCTCCACCTCGATTGGCTCACCTGGAATGGAGTTCCCGATACTGAGTTCAAGCCGACAAAGGGAACCATGTGGGGCCGTTGCTGGGCCAAGGCGATTGATCGATTCGAATATCAAAGGGATGCCTATCGCTACCTCGCGCAGAACGAGGGCACCGGACTTCTTATTCAAGGTTGCCGGGAATGGGATGATTACCGGTTTGAAGCCACAATTCGACCGCAGATGATGGTAGCAGCCGGGATTGCCGGACGAGTTCAAGGCTTGCGACGATACTATGCCATGCAACTGATCGATGGGAGGGTTCAACTTGTCAAAGAGCTGGACGGGACCCAAATCTTGGAAGAGCGGCCTTTCCAATGGAACTACTTCTGCGACTATCACATGGCGCTTGAGTTCGATGGTGACACGATACGTGGCTTTGTCGACGGAGAGCGTGTTTTCACTGCGCAGGATGCCGACTTAGGAAGCGGAGCAATTGCGCTCGTCTGCCAGGAAGGCTGTATGGGCGCCGAAACGGTAAGGATTCAGCCACTAGTATGAGCATTCTCGTTGTTGGCTCAGCAAACATGGACCTGGTTCTTCGGACCGTGAAGTTTCCAGAACCCGGAGAAACTGTGCTTGGTAGGGACTTTTCAACACATCCCGGGGGCAAGGGCGCGAACCAGGCTGTCGCCATTGGAAGACTTGGCGGAGAAGTCTATTTTGTTGGATCAGTGGGTAACGACGCTTTCGGGTCGGCTTTGCTCGAGTCACTAAGGCTTTGCGGGGTAAACACCGACGCAGTTGGGCGATCACCATTGCCGACAGGGTGCGCAATGATCATGGTCAATGACCAGGCACAGAACATGATAGCCGTCGCACCGGGAGCAAATGAGGGAATAAGGCTTGAAGTCGTTCGCGAAGTCGGCTCTCGCCATACGGGCATCGTGCTAGTGCAACTCGAGGTGCCACTAGCGATCGTCGAGGAAGCGTCCCGTCTCGGTCGGGTGATTGTCAACCCAGCACCAGCGTGCACGCTACCAAGTGCTGTCCTTGAGAATCTATTTGCCATAACACCCAATGAGGCTGAGACCGCGGCTCTCACGGGAATTTCGCCTGTAGACGAGGCGTCGTGCCAAATGGCTGGTGACTTTCTGCATGACTCAGGGGTGAAAAATGTGGTGATGACCCTTGGCGAACGTGGCTGTTGGTACTCCGGTCCAGAGGGTGCGTTTCATGTCCCTGGATTCATTGTTGAGTCCGTCGATACAACGGCTGCTGGCGACGCGTTCAATGGCGCACTCGCTCTGGCTCTTGATGAGGGTCATACGTGGAAGGAGGCCCTACGATTTGCAAATGCGGTCGGAGCATTATCAACGACCCGACACGGCGCACAAGAGTCCATGCCCACTCGTCAAGAGGCTACGGCCTTAGTGGAGCTATCGACGCATTGACAACCGTTCTGAACATGTCGAGCGGACCGGACTCATCGCTCATGCACTGCGACATGTAAATGCCGACCAGGCCACGACTTCGATCTCCCCAGCCATAGGTACCCGTTGCGCCTGCATGGCCAAAAACGCCCGGGGGCATGTACGTTGGTCCGTTCGAAGGCCCAGTAGTTACCGCAAAACCAAATCCGTACCGAGTGGTGTCTGAGGCTGCCCCAGTTGGAAAGGACTGAATCTG
>CALMEF010000243.1 GCA_937862825.1 uncultured Armatimonadota bacterium | reverse complement strand
CAGATAGGGACGGCGGCAATTGACGGCGACCTTGAATCCCTTGTAGAGGAAGCACAAGAAGAGCACCAGCACCGCGACGCCTCCTATCAGACCGAGCTCCTCGCCAAGAATGGCGAAAATGAAGTCGGTGATCGAAGAAGCAAAGAAGACCCCTCAGTCGGTAAGCCGCGGCCAAGTTGCCAACCTGGAGTATGGCTACTACAACAAGATTGCTCTGCCCCTCGCAGCGTTCGTTTTCGGACTTGTTGGCGCTCCGCTGGGGATTCGGAGCCACCGAACAGGTGCAGCATCGGGCTTTTGGTTGTCAATCATCATCATTTTCGGGTACATGATGCTAGCGAACTTCATGGCGGTGTATGCGCAAGGAGGCGTACTTCCCTCGTGGGCGGCCAGTTTTTCGCCAATCGTCATTGGTTTAGGATTTGCGGTGTTCTTGATACGTCAAAGGAATGGCTGATACAGGAAACAAGTGGACCCCCTAAGTTTTGGATTTCTTGCGCTCGTCTTCTTAATCGGCGGCCTCATTGCGTGGCTCGCCGACGGGCTCGGTCGTAAGTTAGGAAAGCAACGGCGCTCGCTCTTTGGGCTGCGCCCGCGACATACAGCCACCCTGTTGACGATCGGTGCTGGCGTCGTCATTCCTATGGTAACGACCGCCGTTCTTTGGGGTGTTAGTTCCGATTTTCGACAATGGGTCATCGAGGGGCGCGCTGCCATTGCAAGAAGCAAGACCCTCCAGAAGCAGGTTACGGAACTTGAGAAAGTTCGGACCACCTTGACTGCGGATTTGGCGGCGCTCAACACTCGGATGAAGCAAAGCCAGGTTGACGCAAAGAAACTCCAGGAGCAGGCCAGCAAGAGCCTTGCAGAGGCTAGAGCGGCTGAGGGGCGCGCGCAAACGGCACAGCGCAACGTTGCTAGGTTGGACGGTCAACTCAAGAAACAGTCCGCCTCACTTCGTGGGGTCCAAGCCAGGCTGACCACTCTCGGAACGACCCTTCGCAGTTTGGAGCGAACCCGTACCGAACTGGAGCGTTCCTTCGACATTCAGCGGGCTGACCTGCAGGCTTCTTACGATCACAACCGGCTGCTCAACGAGGAGAATTCCAGGCTCAGCGGAACCAATGAAGGGCTGAAATCAACTATTGCTGGCTTAGAGCGTCAACAAGATGAGTTGGAAACTTCGATTTCCAGGGCCCAAGAAGATCTCACTCGGGCTAAGCAGGAAATTGAGCGAGTGTTGCTGGAACTTGATGGGAAAAACGCGGAGTTGGCGTCAGCAGAAGCGGCCCTCGCCCAGACGTTCGACCAACTCAATACAAACGTGATGAACTCACGAATGCAGCCCCTAATCTTCCGATACGGGGAAGAACTAGCCCGCATCTCACTGCCAGCCAATCTGCTGCCAGCCGAGGCAACTTCAAGCCTCAAGCGGCTCATTCTCTCAGCAAGCATCGCTGCCGATGCCCGGGGTGCACGACCAACGAATCAACTTCAAAACGGTCTTTCTGCAGGACTCTTTGCACGAACAACGGACGACGGTCGCACCATCAGTATTGAAGAGCAGGAGAACCTGATTTCAGAGGCAATTGCGAACCAGAAGGAGGAAATTGTCATCGTGGCTTACTCCTCGCTAAACGCGTTCTCCGGTGAATACGTCGCCCTGTCGGTTCGACCCTATCGAAATCCGATTGTATTCAAGCAGAACGAGACCATTGTTGAAGGACGCATCGATGGCAGCCAGTCGGAGACCACCATCCTGTCTGCGCTAACCCAGTTCCTGGAGAGCAACGTTACCGAGGAGGCAATGAAAAGAGGCATGATTCCGAGGCAACATACCGAGAGCCCCTTTGGCCGCGTTTCCTCTGAACGCGTGCTCTCACTCGTCAAACTCATCAGCGAGGCTGGTCGAATGGTTCGGGTTACGGCTGTCGCGCAAGAACTTACGCGTGCCGCTGACCCGTTGCGTCTCGACTTCAAGTTGCGATAAATGGATACCAAAACTGTTCTCGCGATTGACCCGGGCTCTTCGAAGTGCGGGCTGGCCCTGGTGCGCAGAGAGACTTCCGCAAGCCTTACCCTTGTCTGGAATCGGGTCTGCCCCACCGACGCGGTCTCCGAGGCAATTAGCGGCCTTCGTGAGGAACATCCGATTTCGCTGGTCATCGTAGGGTCGGGCACGGCCTCTCGCCCGCTGGTGGACACGATTCGGAAGGATCATCCGGGGATGGGAATCCTCATCGTGGATGAAAAAGACACGACGTTGCAGGCCCGCGAGCGCTATTGGGAGTATCACCCACGACGTGGGTGGCGGCGGCTCTTACCTGCCAGTGTGCAACTTCCGCCCGTACCCTACGACGATTTTGCCGCGCTGATTCTGGCGGAGCGGGTTCTTGCTCAGTAAGAATGCTGAAACCCGCGACCCGAAAACGGGTAATTCATAGTCACCCTTGAGTAGTAGGCCCCGAGTTGCGGTGATCATTCCCGCCTATAACGAGGAGCAGCGCATCGGAGCCGTGCTGCAGGCGGTAACCAAGTCCAAACTGGCGGATGAGGTTATCGTGGTCAGTGATGCCAGTCATGACCGAACCGCGACGATTGCCCGCTCATTCGAAGGGGTGAAGGTCATCGAACTCGCGTTCAACGCGGGCAAGGGCGGCGCAATGGCTGCGGGAGGCGCTGCCACCGACGCCGAGATTCTTGCCTTCACGGATGCCGACCTCCTTGATTTGCGTCCCGACCATATTGACCAGATCATTCGCCCAATCCTCGGCGGCGTGTGCGATATGTGCATCGGCGTCTTCCGCGGTGGGAAGTTTTGGAGCGAAACCGCTCAGCGAATCTCGCCCTACATCAGCGGTCAACGCGCGCTTCGACGGGAGATTTTTGAAGCGATTCCCTTCATTGGCGAAATCAGGTTTGGAGTTGAGGTCACTTTAAACACCTATGCCAAGCGGAACAAAGCCCGCGTCCTGCGCGTTGTACTGCAAGGCGTTAGCAACACGTTCAAAGAGTCAAAGATGGGCCTGGTGAAAGGCGTGCAGGCTCGTGGAAAGATGTATGCAGAGATCGGACGTGCGCTCGTTCGGATGCGGCGAAAAAACAAGCCCAAGAAGCGCGTGACCAAACGCCAAGGAAAGAAAAAACCATGATGCTCGGACTCATTGCCTTTGTCGCCATCAATCAGCATGCAGATGCTGCTCGAGTGCTGGTCGTGATCAACAAGGCCAGCGAGGAAAGCAACACGATCGGTCGCTATTACATGAAGCAACGGGGCATTCCGGGCCAAAACCTCGTGCTGGTTAACGCGCCGTTGACCGAGCAGATTCTGCCTCCCGATTACCACTCTTCGATCGAAGGCCCGATGAAGGCAAAACTCGCGGCTTTTAAAGGCATTGACTTCATTGTGATGACCAAGGGCGTGCCGCTTCGCGTCACCAACGGGGCCGGATTCTCGGTTGACTCGCTGGTTGGCTCGATCAGCAATCCCTTAACCGACGAGCAACTTTACGATCCGGCAAAACAGCCTCCGAGCACGAAGAACCCGTACTTCGGCAAAGCCGAGAAGTTCTCGCGGACGAAGTTTGGCTATTACATCGTCACTCGCCTCGACGCCTACACCGTTGACCAAGCCAAGGGCCTTGTTGACCTTGCGATGAAGGCAAAGCCCGAAAAGGGTTCGTTTTTTATGGACTGCATTCAGACTGGCAAGGGCACTGGATACTATGAGATGAACGAGTCGCTCCGCGCCGCCGGGCCTGTGTTGAGTAAGAAGGGGTTCGGTGTGACGGTTGAGGAAACGAATACCTTTGCCGGGCCCTCGGAGCCGCTCATGGGTTATGCCTCCTGGGGTTCAAACGACGGCAGTTTTGATGCTTCCAAGTACAAGAGCCTCCGTTTCAAGCCTGGAGCGATTGCCGAAACTTTTGTCTCCACCAGCGGGCGCACCTTCAAGCCCACAACGGGTGGTCAGAGCCTCATTGCCGATTTAGTTTCCCAAGGAGTGACCGGCGTGAAGGGCTACGTGGGCGAGCCGTACACGGTGGCCTTGGCGCAGCCCCATATCTTGTTTGACCGCTATACGTCCGGGTTCAACTTGGCCGAGTCCTTCAGCGCGGCTTCGCCGCTGATCCGATGGAAGGACATCATCATCGGGGACCCGTTGTGCGCGCCGTATGGGAAGTGAGACTAAACTGCATTTTTGGGGGAATAGGGAAAGGAATCCCATTCCTCATATAGGTATCCTAACGTCTACTCTTTGGGGACAGAAAACTTTGGCGCACCTTTCGCTTACAACCGATAGTCACGAAATTCAGAACCAAGCGAGCAACTCCTTCGACTTGGCACATCGAGCAGTGATCTTTGAGGGAGATTGCCTTGACTTGCTCGCCTCAATACCCACAGATTCAATCCAACTTATCGTGACTTCCCCACCTTACAATATTGGGAAGGAATATGAGCATCGCGTTGACTTGAACAAGTACCTTTTGCAGCAACAAAGAGTTATCGCAGAATGCCATCGCGTGCTCAGAAGCTCTGGAAGCATTTGTTGGCAAGTTGGGAACTTTGTTGACAGGGGCTCGGTCATTCCACTCGATACACTCCTGTTTCCGGCTTTTAATAGTCTGGGTATGAAGATGCGCAACCGCATCATCTGGCATTTCGAGCACGGTTTACACTGTGCCAACCGACTTTCAGGTCGATACGAGACGATAATGTGGTTCACGAAGTCGGACGATTACATTTTCAACCTCGACCCGATCAGGGTACCCCAAAAGTACCCTGGCAAAAAACACTTTAAAGGACCTCGCGCAGGAGAGTACTCCGGGAACCCACTCGGAAAGAATCCTGGAGACGTATGGGTGTTTCCAAACGTGAAGTCCAACCATGTTGAAAAGACAGATCATCCTTGCCAGTATCCCGTTGAACTTGTTGAAAGACTCGTACTCTCGTTGACTAAGCGAGACGATTGGGTACTCGATCCGTTCCTCGGATCGGGGACCACGGTCGTAGCAGCATTGCTTCATGACCGGCGAGGTGCGGGTTCTGAAATGGAGCACTCATATTGCAAGATTGCGCGCGACAGGTACCGACAGTTGCTTGACGGAACGCTTCGGACTCGTGCTATGAATGAACCTGTGTTTGATCCAAAGAAAGCAGGTAAGTCCTTAACCCAATCGCCCTGGCAGGAGAGGCCGCTATTGCAGGACCGGCTACTTGAACAAGCTAAGGATTACGAAAGCAGATGAGAATCGTCCAGCGATATAGTCACCTCAACGGGTGGGAGTACATCAAGGTACATCACCCGAAACTGTGGACAGAGATTGAAGAAGTGATAGCCTCAATTGATGCCGAACAGTGTCGAACTAAGAAGTCCAAAGAGAAGCGGACTATGGACAAACTGCTCTACGCTCCGAAAGAACTGAACAAGTCATTCACGAGACACTTGAAAGCTAAGGACTGGGACGAACAGAGAGTTTCTTACTGGGTCACCGAGGATGTCCAGTTGATTCGTCAGACACTTCCAATGGCTGCCAAGGAACAGCATTCAACCATCGTCGAGGCGGGCTCGATCCCAATTCGAAGTTACAACCAAACCGACTTCGTAAAGGATCGAGTAGCTATTGAGGTGCAGTTCGGTAAATACTCCTTTGTAGCGTACGATCTCTTTGTCAAGCACCTAGCCTTCTATGTGGGAGACAAGATTGACGTTGGCGTTGAGATTTTGCCTATGAAGGAGCTTCAAGCACAGATGAGCAGTGGCGTGGCTTACTATGAGGGTGAGTTGTACAACGTGATTCGACAAGGACGAGGGGTTCCGGCCGTACCGCTTGTGTTACTCGGCATAGCACCGTAACTCAGCAGCAATTTTGGGCCTATAGTCCCAAACGCTGGAACCCAGCGTCTTTCCGATTTGTAATATTGCCCGTCCTGAACAGGGAGGAAACACACAAATGGTTATCACAGCAGCACTCGTCGGTATGACCATGGCGAACGGAATCGCCAAGGGTCCAGAAGTCAAACTCGGCAACGGTTCGGCCTATGCCTGGGTTCGCATGAGGGATGGTCGAGCCGAGGGTATCGGCATCTCCATGACAAAGGGCTCACTTGAGGGCCTTCCCAAGTCCGACAAGATTGACACAGCCTTCGAAACCGTTCTCGTGCTCCCCAAAGAAGCCAAGGGGATGCCTTTCGACCACATTGGCATTGACTGGAACCCAGCCGGGCACGTTCCGATCGGCATCTACAACACGCCGCACTTCGACTTCCACTTTTACACGGTGACTGCGAAGGAACGCGACGTCATGACGCACGAGAACAATGGGATCGCGAAATTCCATAACAAGCCCGCCGACGGGTTTATTCCAGAAGGGTTCTTCATGGCACCAGAGTCAGAAGTTCCTCGAATGGGTGCGCATTGGATTCATCCGAAGAGCCCAGAACTCAACGGCGGCAAGTTCACCGCGACGATGATTTATGGCAGTTATGACGGCAAAGTCACGTTTTTGGAACCAATGGTCGCGTACTCGTTCCTCAAGGAAGGAAAGTCGGTTCGTGAGCCCATTGCCCAGCCAGCTCAAGTTGCTTGGACCGGAAAGAACTTCCCGACCGAGTTCAGTTTGAGCCACGATTCGGGCACGATCATGATTGAACTTGGGAAGGCGACAAAGCGCTAACCGTGACCCTGATTCCCTCCGTTTCGACAGAGCGGAGGGATGAGTAGCCCGGGGTAACCTAAACGAACTGGCGCGCCCTCGTAGCTCAGGGGATAGAGCGTCTCCGTCCTAAGGAGAGCGTCGGGGGTTCGAGTCCCTCCGAGGGCGCCAACCTTCAAAGTGTCCATACTGGACATTAGGTGCCCCTCAAAATGGTAACTTGGCTCAGACCTGAGCCAGGCATGCTACCGAGTTAGCACCTCATCCCATGAGACAAACGGCAATCAAGGGCGTTGTACTCACTGTCCTTTTCGGCGGGTTGATCTGGGCTTCATCAAAGACCGTCATCACCGTAGATCAACTCGCGAATGCCGTCTGCTCGGTCGTGCCCATCCACAAAGATACGTTCAAACAGGTGTGGGAGCAAGTCTGGTGGCTCTTCGTTAAAGGTTGGCATGCAACCGAGTTCGGCATTCTCGTCTGGTTGTTATCATGGGTCCTTGGCAGGTTCAGATGGGGCCTAGAATTTGCCTCTGGAATCGCAGTTGGGTTTGCGTTCCTGGATGAGTGGCATCAGACCTCCGTTGCTTCACGAGGCGGCCGACTAAGCGATGTGGCGATAGATTGTATTGGCATCCTTACTGCGGCTCTCCTGATCACTGGAAGACGCAAACAGAAACTGCTTTCAAGAAGATCCCTACTGCTCGGAGGGCTCTTGATTCTTGGAGCCATTGGCCTTTTGTCGTTGCATCCGTTTGGCGACCTCTCGCGACGCCTATGACACCCCTGACATGAGTTCCACCATCTGATCGAAGGCGCTTCCCCATCCGCTTTCAAAGCCCATGTCGTCGTGCCGTTTCTTTGAGTCTCCGTCGGCATGAATCAGCGTCACTTTGTAGTTGGTCCCGCCAGTATCGGAAGGTTCCATTTCGATATATGCGGTGAAGACGAACGACTCGCCAAAGTCTGCTCTCGGTCGAAAGTCGGGCAACAATGCGCTCGTCCAAACTAGGAGGCGGTTCTCAACGACTTGCAACACGCAACCCTCGCCAGGAAACTGCTCCCCTTCCGGTGACTCCATGACCGTGAGGAACCGACCTCCGGGTCGAAGGTCCATTTCGCACTCTACCGTTTTCCACGGCTTGGGCGTGAACCACTGCTTGAGCAGTTCAGGGGTTGTCCAGGCCTTCCAAACAAGGTCCACGGGCACGTGGGTCTTTCGGGTCATGACGAGGTCAAGATTGGGGTCGATTGTTTTCATGGTCGTGAATTTCATCCAGGAGTTGGTCCAGTTGATTCAGCCTGGACTCCCACGTTTTGCGTTGCTTGTCCAGCCAGTTGTCGGCTATGAAGAATGCGGGAGGGTTCAGAGAATAGGTCCTGACTCGACCTTCCTTACTGGACGTAATCCAGCCCGCACCTTCAAGCACTTCGAGATGCTGCAAGAACGAGGGTAATGCCATGGGAAAGGGCTCAGCAAGTTCCTTCACCGAAGCAGGTCCTGTGACCAGACGTTCGATGACTTGTCTTCGCGTAGGGTTCCCTAGACAAGCGAAGACGCGGTCCAAGTCTGCACAATAGTTAGGCATTCACCTAAGTATTGTTGATTGGCTTCTTGCGTGTCAAGCCCTGGGCTAGAAATCTGCGCTACCGGGAGCCCGATGATAGGGAATCACATCGCGGATGTTCTTCATACCGGTCACGTACATCAAGAACCGCTCAAAGCCAAGGCCAAACCCACTATGAGGAGCCGACCCAAATCGGCGCAGGTCGAGGTACCACCAATACGCCTCCATGGGAAGGCCCATTTCGTGGATGCGAGCCTCAAGTTTGCTCAGACGTTCTTCTCGCTGGGAGCCACCGATGATTTCACCGATTCGAGGAGCCAAGACATCCATCGCGCGAACCGTCTTTCCATCTTCGTTCATGCGCATATAGAAGGCCTTGATGTCCTTGGGGTAGTCAGTGAGAATCACAGGGCGCCCGACCTTCTGCTCAGTCAGCCACCTTTCATGCTCACTCTGAAGGTCGATACCCCACTCTACGGGGAACTCGAACGACTCGCCGCTACTCTGCAGATGACCCACCGCCTCCGTGTAGGTCATGCGCTCGAAGTTGGAGTTCACGACGTGATCCAACGTGGATAGTAATTCGGGCTCGATGCGCTTGTTGAAGAAGTCGAGATCTTCGGAGCACTTGTCCAGCAAGTGCTGAATAACGGTGCGGAGGAACTCCTCGGCAAGGTTCATGTTGCCCTCAAGGCTACAAAACGCCTGTTCGGGCTCAACCATCCAGAACTCGGCCAGATGTCGGCTGGTCCCACTATTCTCTGCACGGAACGTCGGGCCGAAGGTGTACACGTTGGTGAGGCCAAGCGCAAGCGTTTCCGCTTCCAACTGACCACTTACGGTGAGGAACGATGGCTTACCGAAGAAGTCTTCTTCTGGACTGACCGGTTTAGGTCGAGCCAAGAAGGGGTCAACAGTGGTGACGTGGAACATAGCCCCAGCGCCTTCGGCATCGCTTGCGGTGATGATCGGCGGGTGGATGTTCTTGAATCCCCGATCATTGAAGAACTTGTGGATGGCAAAAGAAGCCTCGGCGCGCACGCGGAAGACGGCACCAAAGGTGTTTCCGCGAACTCTAAGATGGGCGATCTCGCGAAGGAACTCGAATGAGGCACCCTTCTTTTGAAGGGGATACGTGGCTGGGTCGGCCTCGCCGTAGACTTCAACGCCAGCCGCTTTAAGTTCCACCGCCTGACCCGCAGCCGGCGACTCAACCAAGGTCCCATCAAACCTCACGCATGCGCCAGTCGTGATGCGTTTCAACGTTGCTTCGTCAATGACTCCTTCATCGACGACGACCTGCAGGTCTTGGAAGCAACTACCATCGTTGACCTGGACAAAACTAATCCCCTTGCTGTCACGGCGAGTTTTCACCCAACCATAGGCGGAGACCTCTTGGCCCGGGTTTTGGGCAAACAGGTCACGAATGTAGGTTCTTCGGTAGTCCATGGGAACGCCGATGAGTTTACTTGAGGGGCCTTAGTTTCCTAGCCATCCCTTCGCAACCTTCCTTACATGGGCGTCGGCGAAAACAACGTGAGCAGCACCATTGCCCCTTTCGAAGTCAATTTCCGTTCTATAGTCGCCAACTGCATTGGCAACAATGTTTGTACCGTCGAAACACATGACTTGCTTCTCAGGCTCTGCCGTTTTCATCACATTGAGTCCGGCAGCGGACCTCTCGTACACGTGGCCGTATGCGTTGACGCCGTTACTCAAGTGCTCACACTTGAAGACGAACTCGTTTTTGATATACGGGGACAATGCAGCCTTCCAGTTTGCCGCAATGGGTAGGCAACTCCCACTGTCCTCCGCGTAGATCATTGCCGCTACTCCGATTTGCTTCATTCTTGTCAGGTCGCTTAGGCGCTGGCTTATAGGTTTAGCGGCTTGGAAGACGGGATATAAGACTACGACAGCAATCACTCCCGCGATGACAAGGAAACTGACCAAGAGTGCGGGGTTGGACTTCGACGACATGAGTTCATAGAGAATGACATGAAGGGATGCTGGCGACTGCTTCTAGTTATTCGGAACAACAACCTCAAAGGCCCTCGCCTTAACATGCCCGTCGGCAAACGCAAGCGTACAAATGTGACGATCCTTCACTTTCGTCAACCTAACCCCAAGCAGGCTATCTACTGCATTCCTTTCGACTTTGGCGCCGTCGAAGATCATCGGCTCCTCACTCGGGCGCTCGACTTTGCGTAGATTACGTCCAGTCATCCCGACCTCCATCACGTGACCGAAAACCGCTGGGTTCTGGAGATGCGAGAGGTGATAGCAGTGTGTTGGATCCTCGTCTCGCCGGTACCGTTGTGAAGCGTCGGCCCATGTCGGAGCCAGCGGTAGCCGCTCATCCGAATCCGATGCATATAAGATAACTGACAGCGCCAGTTGCTTCATACGCGACACGTCGATCGTGGTAGGTCGAGGGTGATCCCCAACAAACCTGGGAAACATGAGGACGCTAAGCAGGGCAACGACAGCCAGGATCGATAATGTGATCAAGACTCGTTCAAGGATCTTTGATGGGGGCGGTTGCGATTCGGTAGTCAAGGGATCCTCACATATTCAGCTTCGGCAACGGAAAGGAGGCAGCCAAATCAGTCGTTCGCACTCAAACGCGTGGTCTCACCGAGCCTGTCAAGCCCCATTATGTCTTACCCCTTTGGCTCGCTGTTGGCCTGGAACCAGGCGTCAATCAGCGCTTGGTCAAGTTCCGAACTGGCGACACCCAGCATGAACAGTAGAGCATCTTCTTGTGTAGCGGTGAGTTCGTAAACATTCATCTCCAAGAAGGTCGCCGCGACGACAAAAGCGACACGCTTGTTCCCATCAACGAACGGATAGTTCTGGCAGAGACCGTGGCAGTAGACCGCGGCAATGCTCGGAAGATTCGGATGCTCGTAAGCCACCAGGTTTTCTGCCCGATTCAGAGCGGATTCAAGGAGTCCACGATCTCTAATCCCAGGCTCACCACCGTCAACGGCAAGCAGTTTTTCGTGTAATAACAACACAAACTCAAGGCGGATCAGAGTCACTTTGCGAGTTCACGAAGTGTCTCTCGGTAGCGTTTCATCACTGAACTCGCTGCCTCAAGTTGCTCGGAGATTTCTGGATCGTATGCTGTCATCACGAACCCGCCCTCGGTTTCCACCAAGAAGATACGATCCCCTTTCGTGACTCCGAGACGTGCGGTAGCTTCCTTCGGGAGCGTAATCCCGATTGAGTTTCCGACGCCGACTACCTTGAGCTCAATCACAATGTTATTATACATGTTATAACGTTGGAATGGTCTCACCGGGTAAACTAGCTTCAACTTTCTAGACAGGAAAGGGTGAATCGAATATGATCAACGAAGAGCAACTTGCGTCGAAGTACGACGCCTCTGTGGTCGAACAAAAGTGGTACGCCGCCTGGGAAGCAGCTGGGCTATTCCAACCGGACACCGACCCCCAAAAGCCCAAGTTCAGCATCACCATCCCGCCGCCCAATATCACTGGCAGCCTGCACATGGGACACGCGCTCTGCTATCCCATCCAGGACCTTATCGGCCGATATCAGCGGCTGAAAGGCAAGTCCGTGCTCATCTTGCCCGGGCAGGACCATGCCGGCATTGCGACTCAGAGCGTCGTGATCAAAAAACTGAAAGCGGAAGGCATCAATCCGGTTCAGATTGGCCGCGAGAAGTTCGTCGAACACGTTTGGGCGTGGCGCAAAGAGAGCGGTGACATCATCCTTAACCAGTTTCGCCGCCTGGGGTGCGCGTTTGACTGGAGCCGAACTCGATTCACCCTTGATGAACACTATCACGATGCCGTGCTCAAGGTCTTCATCGAGTGGTTTGAAAAGGGTTGGATCTATCGTGGCAAACGGGTTGTGAACTGGGATCCAGTCCTGAAAACGAGCGTTTCAGACATCGAAACTGAGCGAAAGACGGTCAAGGGCAAACTCTATCACATTCGCTATCCATTTGCGGATGGATCTGGTGAGGTCGTTATCGCCACCACCCGACCAGAAACCATGCTCGCCGACGTGGCCGTCGCTGTTCATCCGAGCGACAAGCGGTACACCGGGCTCGTCGGCAAGAACCTTGTTTTGCCGCTGATGAACCGAGAGATACCGCTCATTGCCGATGTT
>CALMEF010000242.1 GCA_937862825.1 uncultured Armatimonadota bacterium | reverse complement strand
GATTGGGTCAGGGTACAGCCGCGAGACCCAGTACCTTCGCGACGCATCAGGGACACCAAAGGTGAACTCGGGTGCCGCTTCAACCGCCTCATCCGAATCGTCTTCTGGAATCCCGATATGACTGATCGGAACGTAGCCGATTTTCGGCGGTTTGTGGGCGTCGCTCCTGAGAACCTTGACGGCTTGACCATGAGCCATAAGCGCATGTTTGGTGGCCAGCAGAAACTGGGACATGGCCAACTTCAAACCTGGGGCATGAACGCCGTCCACGTGCCCCAACCCAAGAAAGCATGGGGGCTCGTCGAGCGTCCACCAGTCTTGAACGCGGTCAGACAATCGTTCCGCTACCACGGCGGTGTATTCTCCGAACCAGTCCACCGAGTCCCGATTCAGCCAGCCACCTTGCAAGTACAGTTGCTGAGGGTAGTCCCAGTGAAACAGGGTCGCATATGGCGTGATACCAAATTCCAGGAGCGAGTCCACTAAGCGATCATAGAAGTCAAGGCCCTTCGCATTGACTCGTCCGGTGCCCCTGGGGAGAATGCGCGACCAAGAAAGGGAGAATCGATAGGCCCCCACGCCCATGTCTCGCATGATAGCAATGTCCTCGCGAAACCGATGGTAGTGATCACAGGCAACGTTGCCATGATCACCGTTCTTGACCGCTCCAGGTCTTCTGCAAAAGGCGTCCCAAACCGACTCACCCCTGCCATCCGTGTCAGCAGCACCTTCAATCTGATATGAAGCGGTTGCGACGCCCCACACAAATCCATTCTTAAACTCAACTTTCTGCATAGTGTTTCCTTACTTGAATCCAGTCATTGCCATGCCCTTGACGAAGTACCGCTGGCCCATCAAGAACAAAATCACGAGGGGGATGGTCACGAGCACGCTGCCTGCCATCAGCAAGTGCCATTGTTCCGCCCGAAGGGAGTTGTAGGTGGCGAGACCGAGTTCCAGTGTCTGAGACTTAGGCTCGTTAAGGTAGATCAACGGACCCATGAAGTCCCGCCAGTTGTAGATAAAACAAAACAGGCCAACCGTGGCAAGGGCAGAATAGGAAAGTGGAACGACCACACGTGAGTAGATCGTCCAGTGGCCTGCTCCCTCCATTTTCGCCGCCTCATCGAGTTCTTTGGGAAGACCCATGAAGAACTGCCTTAGCAGGAAGATGTTGAAGGCCCCGCCGCCGCAAAACGCTGGCACTGTCAATGGAAGTATCGTGTTCACCCACCTCAACTCCTTGAACAAAACGTAAGTGGGAATCATCGTGACGATCGCTGGCAGCATCATTGAACTGATGACAACGACAAAGAGCCGGTCACGGCCCGGGAACTTGATCTTCGCAAAGGCATAGGCGACCAAACTTGAACTGAGAACCGTCCCCAAAGTAGCAAGCGTGGCAATCAGCACCGTGTTGGTAAACAGCCGAGCAAAATCCACATTTGGGTTGCTAAGGACCTCTCGATAGTTGTCGATCGTTGGCTCCTTTGGCCAACTCCAAGCGGTCGTGGAAGCCAACTCAAACGGTGTTTTGAGCGACATGGCGATAGACGTGTAGAACGGCAAAGCAAAAACGATGCTTCCCGCGATCAAGCAGATCAGCACCACGAGGCGGAGGCTCGATTGTTTGAGCATCAGGAAGCCCCCTCGTAGTACACATGCTTGTTGAGGCGCCACTGAAGGCTCGTGACCACCAAAATAACCAGAAAGAGAAGCCACGCAAGAGCCGATGCGTAACCCATTCGGAGACTTCCAAAGGACTGCTCGAACAGGTGCATCATGTAGAACCGGGTTGAGTCATTCGGACCACCCTGAGTCATCACGAAGGCCTGGGTGAATGCCTGAAAACTCGCAATCACGCCGGTGATCAAGGTGAAAAACAGGGACGGTGATAATAGCGGCAAAGTTACGGCACGAAACTTCGCCCAAATGCTTGCCCCATCCAAAGTAGCTGCCTCGTAGTAGTAATCGGGAATTGCCTGTAAGCCAGCAAGCAAGACGACCATGCCGCCCCCGACTCCCCATAGGCTCATGATGATAAGGGATGGCAGAGCCAGCTTCTCATCGCCGAGCCAGTTAACCGTTCCATTATTGGAAAGGAGTGGTAGCAGTCCAAAAATGTCTCGGCTTCCATCGGGTCCGAACAGTAGCGAGTTCAGCAGTCCACCTTCAGGCTGAAAAATCTTGCGCCAGATTAGGGCAGATGCAACCGCGCTTGCCAGCGCAGGCATGTAAAAGAAGGTTCTGAACAAGGGGATGCCCTTAACCTTGGTGTTGAGTAGAAGTGCCAGAAGGAGGGCGACGATGATTCCTAGGGGGACTGACACTGCCGTGTAGATAGCCGTGACTTTGACGGTAGTCCAGAACCGTGGATCGCTCGAGACTGCCTCTTGGTAGTTGCCCAAACCCCGATATGCTGCGGGTTGAATCACATCCCAGTTGGCAAAGCTCATCAGGAGGGACACGATGATCGGACCAACTGTGAACAGAAGGGCTCCAACAATCCAAGGAAGGATGAACCAGACCGCGGATCGGCCTTCCTTTCGTTCTAGCCTGGAGCGCTTTGAACGAAAATCGGGACGAAACACCCAAAAGATGCCCGCTAAGGCAGCACATCCTGAAACGAGCCAGCCGGTGATCCAGTTGAATCTCGGAAGGCTCTCCTCCTTAAGGATGGCCGTTAAACGGGTCTCGGCAATTTCTTGACCTTCACGCAAAGCCTCGGAGGCCTTTCGCTGACCAGTGTAAATAGGTTCCGTTTTGGAGAAAACGAGTCCGCTTACCTCAGTCCAGTACGAAGCGGTGGGCGGGAAAACGACGTACTCAGCGGCCTTGTGCGTGACGATTCGACTTGCAGGATAACGCTGCTCCAGCGGAGTGTTCTCGTTTGGAATCCAGTCATTTCCCATGGCTAGTCGCTTTATGGCGGGTTGTGCAATTCCCGCTTTCGCCATTGCCGCCATTCCTGGCTCGCCAGCCATCCATTGCAGAAGTCGCCACGACGCTTCGCGGTTGCGAGTGCCTGCCATGATCGCATAGCCGGATCCTCCGGTGGGTGCTGCCCGGATGACTTTGCCGCTTGCAGGTTCCTCGTAACCTGGTGCCAGAGCGATGTCCCAGTCGAAAAACTGCTTGCTACCTGGCTTCAAAGACTGACGTATCCGCGGGACATCCCAGATGCCACATTGGTACATCGATGCTCGCTGCGAGATGAACAGTTCAACGGCCGTCGTCTGGGCCACGGATGAAAGTTCAGTCTGCGAGGGCATCCAATGGTGTTTGTTTGCAAGTTGCGCAACGAAGTCAAAAGATCGAATGACTCGCGGGTCGTCAAAGTTCAGTGATTTGAATGCCGCGGGGTCTTCAACGTATCGGGCACCCTGCGAAAAAGCGACCGTGTCGGTAAACGCGCCGACCCATGACGGCGCAAATGCCCAACGGGTCACCTTTCCGTTGCGATCACGTTTGGTGAGTTGTTGAAGGCAATAGGTAAAGCACTGTGAACCCCTTTCTGGTCGTGGTTTGAAGTCCCACGTCCAGGAACCGTCTGGTAGTGCAAGCCCGGCGTCTTGGAAGTGTTTCTTGTTGTAGTAGATGAGTCCGATCGGAGCAATATCCCGAGGAAGAACGAACAGGCTGTCCTGCCATCGAAAGACGTCAACAATCGGTCTGTAATACTCTTCAAGGTTGAAGGCTGGAGTCGATGAAGCGAGTTCGTCTAGCGGAACCAACGCCTTCCGTCGAGCGAAGGCTTGCATGTTCTGCGGGTCCATCATCGCCACATCGGGAGCCGAGTTTCCAGCGACTTGCGCAAGAAGCCGCTGGAAAAAGTAGCGATAGTCGACGCTCTCTAGCGCCACCTTGATTCCCGGATTGGCGCGCTCAAAC
>CALMEF010000241.1 GCA_937862825.1 uncultured Armatimonadota bacterium | reverse complement strand
TTCGGCATCACGCTGCCGTCGGGGACGCTCCATCAGTGGACGGCCCAGGAACTGCCTGAGAGCGTGAAGTGGTTGCCGGTGAAGTCGGTGAAGACGAAGTAAGTTGGGTTCGCCCATTTATGGTGCGCGTGCAGTGGTCTGTATCTGTGCTTGTGAAGCACGGACTGAGGGATCGAAACCCTTCGCACACCCTGTTGGTTTTCTGGGGAGATGGTGTAGCGGCTCTGCACAACTGTCTGATACGCAGTAAGTCACGGTTCGACCCCGTGTCTCCCCACTGACACTGGCCCGCAAGGGCAATGCTTCGCGCGAAGGGGCTGGACTTTTTGGGTGTGGAACGCGGCGAAAGCCGTCAGTACAAGTCGAGGCAGAATACCTTCGCTGGCATCCCAAACAGTGTCAAATTCGGCGGTGTAGCCAAGTTGGATAAGGCACCTGCTCGCAAGGCAGGAAACCGGGGGTTCGAGTCCTTCCACCGCCTCTCGAAAATGGGCAAGCCATGAATCTGAACGAAATCCTGAACCTGTACGGCGAAGAAGACCTCCTTAAAGCGGACGGTTTTGACGACGCCGTGATAGGCATCGACCCGAACACCATGCGGCTGATCTACAGCCGCGACAAGATGGTGGAGATCCTGTCCAAGGAAATGGATGAGGACGAGGCCATCGAGTACCTGGAGTTCAACACCTATTGTGCCTATGTGGGGGAGAAGACCCCCATCTACGCCTATGTTTGAGGAAGACATGACACATAAACGCGGGGGCCGTTCTAGCAATGGCTCCGAAACCTTTAGTGGATGAGGCCCGGCCTTTTAAGCCGGTTAAGAGGGATCGTTACCCTACGGGGCTACTTGAATCACATCGGGGAAAAGAGTTGATAGTAACTCGCGGCCCTTGGAAGGCTGAGGTTGCGGGTGCGACTCCCGCTTCCCCGACTTGGAAATTGAACCGACGCATAGATACTGCATGAAAGGTTTCAAGCAGTTTGCCGAGGGGTCGAAGGAATGGAACGTCGAGGAGATCCGCAAGGATCTGATCTCCGACGTTCGGGCGTGGAACGGTACGCTGTACCACGGCACCCCGGAAGCCGGGGCCATCTGCATCGCCCACAACGGCTTCCAGCCACAGTATCACAACGAACTCAGCGGCGACTTCCTGTCGTTGTCGAGGAACCCGAGGGCCGTCCAACTGTTCGGCGGCAGCGGGTTTGTGTTCAACGCGAAGTTCAGCAAGGTCTTGTATCTCTCTGACTTCTACTACGGTCTGCTGACCGTGAACACCGGGATGGACATCTGGCAGGATCTGGTCGAACGCGAACCTGAAGTCGAGGAAAAGGCTCAGTCTCTCGGGTTCGCCAACAGGTTCGGCAGTTACAGCATCGAAGACGGCTGGGTGTTCTTCAATCAGGTGATGCCGAAGGACATCGAGGCCATCGCCATCGACCACAACGAGGACTTCGGCCACCACAACGCCGAGGCCGAGATTGCGGCGACCCACACGGGCTGCCGGCTCTTGAAAAACTTCGTGACGCAGATCGTTGTGGACGGTGAGAGGATGACGCCGCAGGAAGGGTGGCAACACCTGGGCGAGCAAGAACTCGGGGACTGCGAACCCGTGAATTGACAGGGATAAGTGTTACGGTAGCACTCGACGTTTGGGGCGTTGTAGCGGCAGTTCGACTCTGCCATCCCTGACTGATTACCCTTGGCACGACATGAAGCCGGTAAACAGCCGACCGGCAGGCTCAGACGGGCCGGGTAATTGACATGCGGGAGTAGAGAAGTAGTATCTCGTTAGCCTCATAAGCTAAAGATCGTGGCGTGCGAATCCCACCTCCCGAACTGATCCTGACGTAGTGTAATCGCCGATTCAGTACGGCACCGCCAAAGGAGTCACTAAGGCGTTCCAAAGTCGATGCGTAACGTAGCAATGGGCAACCATAAAAACCGCGAGCCAGAGGCAGGGTCTGGACAGGCGCACCGGCGAGTAGGATGAGATAACGGCTTCAAGTAACGGTTTCCCGAACGGTCGGTAGGACAGCACGCAGCCATGCACATTGCTACCGGAGGCTGAGGTTCACGTTCGAGTCGTGCCGTCAGGACTTGGGATTTTTCAGTAGTTGAAGGATCTCTTGCTCGATGTCCTTGTTCTGGTTCTTCAAGAGCAGGAGGATCTCCTTCTCGATCTCGATGTCCTTCTTAACGAGGCGTCTGATTCCGCGAAGCGTTCGACGGTGAGCGGTTTCGGCTTTCTTTTCGGCCCGTCCCTGAGACATCAGGATGAAGGGTGCCTGGAAGGCGGCGATGAGGCTGAGGAATAGGTTGAGCAGGATGAATGGGTAGGAGTCGAAACGGGCTTCTGCCGGGGCCAGCAGGTTGTAACCGACCCAGGCCCAGATGATGGCGACGGCGGTGAGTATGAACCGCCAGGAACCGCCGAAGGAGGCCACTGCGTCTGCGATGCGTTCGCCGGTAGTGCGTTCATCTACGGTGTCCAAAACAACCTCCCTGTTGGCGGTTGACGTATGTAGGGTTGAAATGGCCGATTGATCGTAGTAATGGTAACTCGCGTCTCTTACACGGACGAGTTGGGGGTTCGATTCCCTCATCGGCCACTGGAGTTTTGTCATGTACGACTTCGATGTAATCATCGAGCAGTTCCGCAAGAAGGAATTGAATGTTGATGACTGGAACTTCGCCACTCATTCCGAGGGTGGCGGTAAGTTCTCGGCGTACATCATGGGCGAAGGTGCCGAGCAGTGCTTGGCATGCAAGAGGGGGTTCGCCAGCGAACAGGATGTCAAGGACTTGTTCCACTCGCTGGGCGTGAAGTACGTCTTGCCGGGTGTGGGTTGAAATCATCTGGGTGTGGGGAAGTTTGGCCGTTCCCGCCTGCCTCGGACGCAGGAGGCCGCTGGTTCAAATCCAGCCACTCAGACTTTTTATGTGATCGTGGGTCTGCAACGCCTCCCTGTGCAGCAGACATCTGGCCCGGTAATCGCGGAGTCGTCCCAACCGGGGAACAACTGACGACCAGGGGAGGCAAATCAGGGAGTGGGCCAGCCTGGAGTGGCCGCTTGCTCGGGAAGCAAGAGATCGGAGGTTCAAATCCTCTCTCCCTGACTCATCGGGCTGTAGCGAAGCTTGGTATCGCGCTTGTCTGGGGGACAAGAGATCGCTGGTTCAAATCCAGTCAGTCCGACTTACTATAATTTGGCATGATCTACGATTGCTTCATGTTCTTGGACGAGTTCGAGATCCTCGACATTCGTCTCCGCGAGCTTGAAAACACGGTGGATCGGTTCGTCCTGGTGGAATCCGCCGAGACGCACAGCGGCAAGCCCAAGCGGCTCTTCTTTGACGAGAAGAGTTCTTTGTTCGCCCGCTGGCGTGACAAGATCTGCCACGTCAAGGTAAACAAGATCCCCGTTGACTATCCCGAGAAGCCCGTGTGCTACGCACGGGAGGCCGCGCAACGTGACTGCATAGGCCGGGCGCTGGCCGGCGTTCGTGCCGAGGATTACGTCATGGTCGGCGACGTGGACGAGATCCCGCGAGCCGAGGCCGTCGTGAAGGCTACCAAGGCCGTCAAAGAGTTTGG
>CALMEF010000240.1 GCA_937862825.1 uncultured Armatimonadota bacterium | reverse complement strand
GGCTTCGGCACCCTGAATCACCGAACCTCCGGTGTCGATCATGTCATCAATCATCACGCACTTCTTGCCGTCAACATCGCCAATAATCTCAACGATGTCAACCTTGTTGGGTTCAGGGCGACGCTTGGCAATGATGGCGATTGGAGCCTTGAGCATTTCGGCGAGAGCCCTCGCGCGGCCAACTCCAGCAACGTCGGGCGAAACGACGACAATGTTCTCTTCGCGGAACCCTTGTTCGATCATGTAGCGACCAATGATCGGACCGGCATAGAGGTGGTCCATCGGCATGTTGAAGAAGCCCTGAATCTGCTCAGCATGAAGGTCAACACAGACGACGCGGCTGGCCCCAGCGACGGCAATAAGGTCGGCCACCAGGCGGGCAGTGATCGGTTCACGGGGCTTGATCTTCTTATCTTGACGAGCGTAACCGTAGTAGGGAATTACAACGGTGATTCGGCGGGCTGAGGCGCGTCGAAAGGCATCCAGCATGATCAACAACTCCATCAATGAGTCGTTTACGGGTGCGCAGGTGGGTTGGATGAGGAAGATGTCATTTCCACGAGCGCTCTCGTCGACCATGATTCGGATCTCGCCATCGCTAAACCGGGTGGCAGTCAAACGACCAAGCGGTATCTCAAGATAGTCCGCCACCTTCTGCGCCAGATCACGGTGCGCGTTGCCTGCGAATAACTTCATCCCTTGTAACATCCCTACTTCTCCACGTCGCCCGACTTGCGTTTCCGCCATTGAGTTGCCCATTGTTGTTTGTTCTCCTGCCTTGCCCGCCCAAGACCCAACGCATCGGCTTCAACATCATGAGTGATGACGCTGCCTGCGGCGATGATTGCCTCGTCCCCTATTGTAACGGGAGCGACAAGCGTTGAGTTCGATCCAACGAAAGCCCTGGCCCCCACGTGGGTTTGGTGCTTTCGAAATCCATCGTAGTTGCAGAAAATCGTTCCAGCGCCGATATTGGCGTTTTCGCCAACCGTTCCGTCGCCGATGTAACTGAGGTGCGAGACCGATGCCCGCTCGCCAAGGGTGGCGTTCTTGACTTCAACGAAGTTTCCGACCTTGGCGGACTTGCCGATGATCGCACCGGGGCGTAGATTGGCGAAAGGACCACACCGGGCACCTGCTTCCATCTTGGCCCGATTAAGGTGGCTCATCAACACTTCGCAATCGTCCCCGATTGACGAATCTGCGATCCGCGTATTCGGACCGAGTGTGCATCGCTCACCCACTTGAGTGGTTCCGAGCAAGTGAGTTGTTGGCTCAATCATCGTGTCTCGACCAATCTGGACATCGATCCCGATTCGCGTTGATGATGGGTCTACAATCGTGACCCCGTTGAGCGCATGTTGTTTCAGAATCCGCTGGTTGAGGATCTCCCCAACCTCGGCGAGTTGCCACCGATCATTGATTCCTAGAAATACGTCGCCATCTTCAAAGACTTTGCCCTGCACCTTGTGGGCGTCATGGGCGAGCAGTTTGACGAGATCGGTGAAGTAGAACTCCCTCGCCGCGTTGTCGTCGCTGACCTTGGGCAGGTATTCGCGGAGGAGATCGCCTTTAATGCAATAGACGCTGACGCCGACTTCCTTGATGGTCTTCTCAGATTCGGTGGCGTCCTTTTCCTCGACAATGCGAGTCACATTGCCACTGCTGTCTCGGTCAAGCCTGCCGTAGCCAGTTGGCCGTTGTAGAACGATTGACGCTATCGTCATGGCCGCACCAGTTGAGCGATGATGCTGCACCAATTCGCACAAGGCCCCTGATTCCAAGAGTGGGGTATCCCCGGGCACGATCAAAACGTCTCCAGTGAATCCATCCAAGTGGGGAAGCGCCTGAGCAACCGCATGACCAGTTCCTTTTTGCTCCCTTTGCCACGCGTATTGGCATGTCGTTCCAAACCGCTTTTCAACTTGGTCGCCACCATGCCCAATGACCATAACCGGGGTTTCCACACCGGCACCGACGACGGCGCGACGGATGTATTCGAGGATTGGCAGACCGCAGACGGGATGCAGACCTTTGGGAAGGTCAGACTTCATTCGCGTGCCTTTTCCGGCGGCGAGGATGATGGCGGCGAGGGGCGGGGTCATGCTCTGGAGAACGGGCTCTTCATTGTGACCGTTTTGGTCTGGTTGGGGCAATGGGTGGTGCTTCACTTTCCAAGAACACCGCTCCGCTCAGGTTCGACCAATCCGAACACCGGGCCACGAACTCGTTCGGAACTACAGGTCTTCCGCCAGCCCAGGCCCGTAGAAACGTTGAATGAACGCGACGTACTCCGGCTTCGCCGTAACCAACTCCCACCACGCCGGGTTGTCGCGATACCACTCCACCGTCCGTTGCAAGCCTGACTCAAAATCAACCTCAGGCTTCCAACCCAGAGATTCCAGTTTCTTCGTGGACATCGAGTAGCGGGTGTCGTGCGCACCTTTTCGAGGATCGGGAATTCGCTTCACAAACGACTCGTCCCGCCCAGTCGCTTCCAGAAGTACGCGAGTGATCTCTAGGTTTGTCCGCTCGTTGGAATCGCCAATGTTGTATGCCTGACCAGTTTCGCCTTCTTCAAGGACCTTCAACACACCACGAGCATGGTCGTCCACGTGAATCCACTCGCGAATCTGCGAACCTTCGCCGTAGAGCGGCACCTTCTTGCCTTCGAGCAATCGAACTGCAAAGAACGAGATCAGTTTTTCGGGATATTGGAACGGTCCGTAGGTGTTTCCCCCTCGTGTGATACAAACGGGGGTGCCAAACGACACAAAGTGCGACCGGCACTGAAGGTCGCCGCCAGCCTTGCTTGCACTGTAGGGCGTATTCGGTTCCAAGGGCGACGCTTCGGTGAACTCTCCTTCGAGAATCGATCCATACACTTCATCAGTGCTGACATGCACCAGTTTCTGAAGTCCATGTTTCCTCACGGCTTCCAGAAGCATGTAGGGCCCGGTCACGTTGCTCTCAATGAATCGTGCCGCCGACAGGATGCTCCGGTCGTTATGGGTTTCCGCGGCAAAGTTGACGATGTGGGTGATGCCGTGTTCCTCGATGATCTGGTCGAGTAGGAATGCATCCTGAATCTCACCCTTGATGAAGGGTACTGTTGCGGCAAAGTCCGCCATGGTCGCCTCGTTCCCCGCGTAGGTCAGCGCATCCAGCACAACAACCCGCCAAGAGGGGCGCTCGCGCCGTAGCAATCGAACGAAGTTTGACCCGATGAATCCCGCGGCACCAGTGACAAGAACGGTCATAACTTAAAGAGTCAAGCCCCCATCAACAACCAGAGTCTGACCAGTGATGTAGGCAGACTCTTCGGATGCCAAGAACAGCACGGCGGCAGCAATGTCCATTCCAGTCCCCAATCGCCCCGCAGGAGCGGACTTTGTGACTTGTTCGCGGAACGCTTCCGGTAGTTCGGCGGTCATGTCCGTTTCGATGAAGCCGGGGGCAATCGCATTGCAGGTGATGCCACGCGAGCCAAACTCCTTGGCCACCGACTTGGTGAGTCCCACCAATCCAGCCTTCGCCGCGGCATAGTTAGCCTGACCAGCGGCCCCTCCGAGTCCCACGATGCTAGACAAGTTGACGATCCGACCGTAGCGGGCTTTCATCATCAACTTTGAGGCCGCACGAATGGTTCGGAAGGCACCGCCCAGGTTCACATCAATAACCTTGCTCCAATCCTCGTCCTTCATCCGCATAAGCAGGGTGTCGCGGGTGATCCCGGCGTTATTCACGAGAATCGCAGGGGTTCCCAGATCTTCGGCAACACGAGCCACCAAAGCCTCAACGCTTTCAGTCTCTCCAATATCGCATGCATAACCTTTGCCACCGATCTCAGTAGCAGTCCTATTGGCTCCGTCTTCGGTCGTCGCCACACATGCGACGGTGGCACCCTGGCCAGCGAGCACTTTAGCCACGTCCTTTCCTATTCCGCGGCTGGCACCGGTGACGATCGCAACCTTGCCGTCGAGTCGAAACATCAGGCGGTCACCCCTCGAAACTTGTCCAACGTTGCATTATCGAACACCGACGAGGTTGCGACATCACGGTTGATTCGCTTGATTAGGCCGCAAAGCACTTCTCCCGACCCGCACTCTACAAACGAGTCAATACCGTCCGTGATCATGCTTTGAACACTCTCGGTCCAACGAACTGGGCTCATCAACTGCTTCTCAAGAAGGTCCGGCCACTCGCTGGCGTGTTGGATTTTTGAGGCAGTGACGTTAGCGTAAACATCAATCTGCTGCGCCACGTCACCAAAGGGAGCAGCCCGCAAGGCAAGGCCCATCTCGCGCGCGGAATCCTCCATGAGCGGACTGTGAAATGCGCCGCTAACATTCAGAGGCAGGGCCCGCTTCGCGCCGGCTTCCATAGCCGCTGCACAGGCTTCCTGAACACCAGCAACGTCTCCACTAATCACCAACTGTCCGGGACAGTTGTCGTTTGCGATCACGCAAACACCGCTGGTCACAGATTCACACACGGCTTGGAGTGCCTCTCGCTCCAAGCCGAGAATGGCAGCCATCGTTCCGGGTCGCGCTTGCCCAGCAGAAGCCATGAGTTCACCTCGACGCAACACCAGTTTTGCCCCATCGCCAATGGACAAAACCCCTGCCGAAACCACGGCGGCATACTCGCCAATACTGTGTCCAGCAAACGCGTCCGGTACGAGGTCCAGACACGCATAGGCAGCCAGCCCACACGTGTAAAGCGCTAGTTGAGCGTTCTGCGTTTGGCGCAGAGTCTCTTCATCAGCCTCAAAGCAGAGGTTCTGAACATCAACCCCAGTGCTCTCAGCAATTTGGCTGAAGACGTTGCGGGCGGCTTCATGCGACTCAAAGA
>CALMEF010000239.1 GCA_937862825.1 uncultured Armatimonadota bacterium | reverse complement strand
GGCTCCGACGACGGCAACGTCAGCCAACGATCGAAAATCCCCACGCGAAAGGATCGGCGTCATCCAGTGTCAACTCAGATTCGGCCGTCACGAATGCGCGACCCCGGATGGTCGGAATCAGACCATCGTCGGTCCTACGAATACTGCCATAGAAGCGGCTACCAATGATACTTTCCTGGCACCACTCTTCCCCTTCAGCCAACATGCCATCGTCAAACAGGCATGCCATGTGCGCGCTTGTCCCTGTTCCGCAAGGGCTTCGATCATAGGCTCCGCCCGGACACAAAACGAAGTTCCTTCTGCCGTCGCTCGTGCAAAGTTCAATGTGATCAATCTCCGAGCCGTTGTCACCGCGTATGCCCCTTTCGGCAAGCGCTCGGCGAATCGCCCACGAAAAGTGAGACAACGATTCGATGTTCGATGGCTCAATCCCGATGGGGACATCATGGGTGATGAAAAACCAGTTGCCACCATAAGCCACGTCACCCCGCACCAACTGCCCTTGCGCGGCAAGTTCAACGGAAAATAGGCGATAAGACGGGACGTTTTCGATCTCCACCTCGCCACTTGAGAGGAGGTCGAACTGAACCTGCCCAACCGGAGTATCGAGAAGGTGCTTGCCCTCGCGGATCATCCCCAGATACGCCATCGTTTTTGCAACACCCATCGCGCCGTGCCCACACATGCCGAGCATGCCCGCGTTGTTGAAAAAGATCACTCCAGCGACCGAATCCTCATTTACGGGCTCGGTTAGGAGTGCACCAACCAGCACGTCATTGCCGCGAGGTTCACAGACGATAGCGCGGCGCCACGGGTCAAACTCCGATTCGAAGATCAGCCGCTTATCTGCCATCGAATCGCCCTGCAACTCGGGAAATCCGGTCATGACGACTCGAGTTGGCTCACCCTCTGTGTGCGAGTCAACGACTTTGAGGCGAGTCATGCCACTCGTGCTCCGACGATCGACTGCAGTTCGGCAACGGCTCGATCCACGTCATCGTTTACTATGCGAACATGATATTGGTCGGCCAAAGCAAGTTCTCCACGAGCATTGGCCAAGCGCTTTTCAATCTGCTCTGGACTGTCTTGCTTTCGACTCCTGATCCGTCGCTCCAACTCATCCCAAGAGGGAGGCAACAGAAAAATCGCGAGGGCGTCCTTGCGCAGTTTCATGACATCGAGAGCCCCCTGCACGTCAATCTTTAGCAGCGCGATATCCCCATCGTCCAGGATCGCCTGCATGTCCTTCTGCGGGGTGGCATACAGGTTGCCATGAACCTCCTTCCACTCAAGAAAGTCACCTTGTTCAGCCTTGGCTAAGAATTCTTCACGGCTCACAAAGTTATAGTCGACTCCATTGACCTCTCCAGTTCGCGGATCGCGTGTTGTATAGGCCACAACTTTCCGAATTCGGGGATTCACCGCTGTCCAAGCGTGGAGGATCGTATCTTTACCCACGCCAGAAGGACCGGAGAGAATGACTAGGCTCATTTCACTAAGGCAACCAGTTTAGCCGCGACACGCATAGGGTCGTGCCGAACAAAGTCGGCCTCGTTGACAAAACTTCCTGCGACAACCCGAAAGCCCATTGCGCGAACTCGATCGGTGTCTGGCACGACGAAAAACTGCTCAGCCCCACGATATCTCTCGATGGTGGACTCACTGGGTTGTTCGCTGTTGATCAGCACGACATCAAAGACCCGGTGATCTACGTTGGCCTGAATCGCCGTGACGTGCTCACTGGCCGTAAACGAGTCGCTTTCCCCCTTTTGGGTCATCACGTTGCATACGTAGGCTCGAACGGCGTTCGACTCCTTCACGGCTTCGGCAATACCAGGAACCAGGAAGTTGGGGATGATGCTCGTGTAGACGCTTCCAGGACCAATGCAAATCAAATCCGCTTGTCGAATGGCTTCAATGGCGCCGTGGTACGCCTCAACCATGCTCGGTTCAAGGAAGATGCGTCGAATCCGCTGCCCGGAATCCACAATGTTCGTCTCACCGATTCGCTCTTCGCCGCTCTCCAAAATGGCGCGCAACTTGACGTGCGACAGCGTCGATGGAACCACTCGTCCTCGGATTGCAAGAACCTCTCCTGCGGTTTGAATGGCCTGCTCAAAGTCACCCCCCGCTTGATTGAACAGGGCCGCGATGAGAAGGTTGCCGACCGAGTGCCCGCTCAGTGATCCAAAGTCGCCCTTGAAGCGATGCTGAAAGAGGTCGGTCATCGCGCCGTCCGAGTCGGCCAAAGCGGCAAGACAGTTTCGAATGTCGCCGGGAGGAATGATGCCAATCTCACTGGCTAAACGCCCGCTGCTGCCTCCGTCATCGGTGACGGTCACAATCGCCGTGATGTTGCTGGAATGCTGTTTCAATCCTCTGAGCAGGGTGCTCAGGCCAGTTCCGCCACCAATCGCGACAATTCGAGGACCGCGCGCCAACTGCTGTTGCCGAACAAAACGCTCGGCAACGCCGGACTTCAAGTCGGGGTTCACCGTTTCCAGGACATGCCGAAACGCTGCGCGGGCCCCCAGGAAGAGCAGGTAGAAACCGAGGAGCAGGAATGCTCCACCAAGCATGTAGGTTGCCTGTTCGAGGTCCGCTTCAGGTGGAAGGACCTTGGCGACGATGCGACCAGTAACCCGGGCTAGACCTTCCAGCAGCGGTAAGAGGATGATACGAAAACTTAGCGCTGCCCCAACGAGAAACACAAAGAGACCGACGAGGGTTACGGCAATGGCTTTGGCAAGCCCTGCGCTCGGGGCGAGGTAGCGCCGGAAACGCGACCGCCTAATCATCCTTTCCCTTGTCTCCCACGAAGGTGCCAAGCATGGCATTGATCGCTGAGATCAGGATGCTACCGACAAGGGCGGAAAAGAAGCGAGGCAGGCCTTCGCCCTCGATCTCGATTCCAAGGTTCATATTGGCAACGATGATCAGCATGAACGCGTTGACGACCAGGGAGAACAGGCCCAGGGTGAGACAGTTCAGCGGGATCGTCAGAAACTTCAAGACCTTGCCGAGTGTCGCGTTGACAAGGGCTAGAACCGCGACAGCGATGAACAACGAGAAGGCTGAACCGCCCTCCTGGACAGACGTTCGAAGGCCGAGGCCGAGAGCCTCTTCAATGAATGCGGTAGCCACCACGGCAACCACCAACAAGACCCAGCGAAGCAATAGCCTAAACATCGCGCCCCTGAATTGTGACAGTTTTGTTAACTGCTGGCGCTTGTGTAGTGCTTTAGGGCAAAGTTCCAGAAGACTCGAGTCGCGAAGAAAGCACAGACCGCCCAAACCAACCCAAGACCAACCATGTTCCAATCAAGTTCTCGCACAAGCATCCTGGAAGGAACTGTGGCCAAGAATCCCAGCGGAAGCACAAAGATGAACACCCGCTGCAAGCCCGCCTGATAGATATCCAAGGGGTAACGAGCAACCTGCATGACGGACTCGCCAAGCACCCAGAGGTTGTCAACACGAACCAGCCAGATTCCCAGCGTCATCAAGAACAGCATGAACGCGTAGAAGATCACCAACGAACAACCGACGAGGACGATGTAAGCAAGCCACTGGGGCAAACTGGGAGTCACCTCGGTAAGCCTCAGCCCAATGAAAACCATGGCCAATCCGGCGATGATCGTCCCGATCTGATCGAAGTTAAATCGCCGAGACGAAATCCAGAACTGAGTGTCAATCGGCTTGGTAATCACAAAGTCCAGCGTGCCCTTGCGCACGTGCTCTGGAATCTCCATAAGCGACATGAACAGTGCGGATTGAATGGCGTTCATCAAAAAACAGGTTGCCGCCAGCACGAAAGCGTCGCCTCGATTCCACCCTGCCACGCTGTCGGTGTTGCGATACACAACCAGCAGAATCATGATGAAAAAGAAAATCCAAATGAAGGACTGGGCTATCTTGGCGAAGAAGTTAGCGCGGAACTCCAGTTCGCGGACAAACGAACTCACAAAGAACGTTCTGTAGATTCGCCAGTAACGCGACACCGTTCCATTATGGACGGCTAAACTCTTTGGCGATGTTGTCCGCACTCATCGGTTTGGCTTGTGCCTTGGCAATTGGCCTTTCTGGTTGGGTGATTTTGAGAAATCGCTTGGCTCGATATGACCTGGCCGCTCAGGTCGGCATGGGTGGTTTGCTTGGCTTGGGCACAGCAGGGTGGATATGCCTGCCGATTGGGCTCATTCCTGGTGGAACTCACGCACTCAAGTTCTTGCCTTTAGTTTTTATCGCGCTCGCCTTGATTACTCTTAGGAAAGGTTCAGCCAAACTGGTCAGTCCCGTTGGTCAAATCCGACCCATCGGTCCGATCCTTTTGCTCGTTCCCGTTCTCTTGGCCCTCGTTGGCGCGGCGGCACCGAGTGACTCAATCGAATGGGACTCGCTTGCGTACCACCTTGCGGTGCCTAAGATTTGGCTTGAGGCTGGACAAATCGTCAACGTTCCTTTCATTCACCACAGCAATTTCCCGTTTGTCGTTGATAACCTATTCATGATCGGGTTGCCGTTTGGGGAGTCCGCAGCAAAGGCCTTCAACGTCGCGTTTCTTGTCTTCGGATGCGCGACTATCCTGGGATTGACTCGCCAGCGATATGGGGCACAGGCTGGGTGGGTGGCGGCGCTGGCTTTCGCAACCGTACCCACCGTTCTTTGGGAGTCGGGCACTGCCTACATCGACATGGCCCACGCTTTGTTTGCTGGATTGGGGGCCTATCTGCTGCTCGTTGAGGAAGATCATTGGGTCGGCGCACTCCTGATGGGTTTTGCGATAGGAAGCAAATACACCGGAATGCAACCGGCCTTTGTCGCCTTCGCCATCCTCCTCGTTATCCGACTGTTTTCAAGGGCACCGGTCAAGGGTGTTGTCCTCGCTGGCTTGCTGACCGTCGCAGTGGGCTCACCTTGGTATGTGAAGAACGCCGCATGGACTGGCAATCCGGTCTACCCATTCTTTCACAGTCTGTTTCCCAGCAAGAACTGGAGCGAGTTCAACGCGAAAATCTACGCAGAGGAGCAGGCCACATTCGGGGTTCCGGGTCGATCTCCAGATGCGGTTGCCCACGCTTTGCTCGGGCTTTCCTACCAGCCAGGGCGATACACCAACCCCTCTCCAAAACTGGAGGGAACGTCGGGCGCGGCAGGATTCCCATTCGTCGCGTTTGGAAGTGTCGTTTTGACAATGCCCATTCTTTGGGCCATTTTTGGCCGGAGAGGCGTAGAAAGGCGTCTACTGGTCTTCCTGGTCATCTCGTTTGGTTTATGGGCGCTCCTGAGCCAGCAGAGCCGTTATGCGGTGACATATGCACCGATTGGCGCAATCTTTGCCGGTGCGGCCTTTGCCAGCCTTTCATGGCGACCCGTTATCGGCTTACTGGTCGCCTTGCAAGCGCTTTACTCAGTTTGGCTGATCGGTGCGAACCGCACCACAAGTCAACTTAGAGTCGTCTTCGGTCAAGTTAGCCGCGAGGACTATCGGGCCGCTCTCGTTCCTTTTGCTGAGCCCGCGAAGGCGATAAGCGAAATGGATTCGGTCAAGAAAGTGGCCTTGTACGACGAGGTATTTGGATTCCTGCTTGACAAACCGTACACCTGGGCGAACCCAGGCCACAGCATGGAGTTGGACTACGAAACCATGAACTCCGGCGACGACCTGATCGTGGCCCTCCAGCGCCTAGGAGTCAGTCATGTGTACCTGAACCTCTCGATGATGGAGCGGCCAACTGCCGCTCGTCTGGCGAAGGCGGCAGGACTCGATGTTGAGGCACCTGAGTTCACCGATGAGGACCGCGCCGCTTCAATGAAAGACCCTAGGCCCAAATGGCGAACGCTGGTCGGTGATTCAATCGAATCAGGCCGTCTTCGCACGGTTCAGGTTTTCCGAAATGCGATTCTTCTTGAGGTGGCTCGCTGATGCCATTCGCGCTGCCCAAGGGTCGCCCTGCCCTGATGGGCATCCTCAACGTGACGCCCGACAGTTTCTCCGACGGCGGTCACTTCCTGAACCCTGAGCGAGCCATCGAGCACGCACGGCAGATGGTTCAGGACGGCGCAGACTTGATTGACGTTGGAGGTGAGTCAACCCGGCCTGGCGCTGAGGAAGTCCCCTATGAAGAGGAGTTGCGCCGGGTGCTGCCTGTGATCCAAGCCTTGACTCATGAAGGAATTCCGGTGAGCATTGATACGTCCAAGCCGATCGTCGCGCAATCTGCCCTTGAAGCGGGAGCCGTCGTCGTCAACGATGTGACCGGGTTTCGCAACCCTGAGATGATCTCCGTGTGCGCTCCAACAGATTGCACCATTTGCATCATGCATATGCAGGGGTCTCCCCGAACGATGCAGGCAAGTCCCAAATACCGCGACGTGGTGCACGACGTTCTCCACTATCTGGGTGACGCTATCGAGACCTGCGAATCTGCTGGAATCCGGGCAAGACGCATTTGGATCGACCCGGGATTTGGCTTCGGAAAGACGTTGGATCACAACCTCACGCTGTTGAGCCATCTTGATCGCTTCTGCCAGACCGATTATCCTGTCCTGGTCGGAGTTAGTCGGAAATCGCTCATCGGCAAAGTGCTAAGCACAAGCGAGGCGAATGATCGGCTCGAAGGCACTCTGGCCGCCCAGGCATTTGCCCAGGTGCGAGGAGCAAAAATCATCCGCGCTCACGACGTGAAGGAGAGCCGTCGGGTTATTGACATGATCAGCGCAATACAAGAAAACTGAACATTGAACATCTCCTGGTAACCGTGCCAGTCTCATGAGGGCGATTGCCGTGGAAGAATCCCCCCGTTGACATCCATGGAATGGGTGTCTGGGGAGTCTAGCATGGATGAGAAATGGCTGCAAGTCGTGGAATCGTCGATCAATGAGGGCTTGCACAAAGCATCGCAACGCCTTCAGCGACGCAAACACATACGAATCAACGCTGAGGTACACGCGATCGCCTCACAGGGAAAGCGACAGACCCGGGTCCAAGTGACCAAGGAGTTGTCAGTTGGCATCTTGGCGCCGTTTTCCGGGCGAGCCTCCGGACTATTGGCGTTCCTGTTGCCATGGTCGGGAGCACAACGGTTCTGGGCTGAGACCATGGGATCGGCTCCGCTCACAACTCACGACGTAACCTGCGAGCACTTGGTGGCACTCATCGAAGTCGCCAACGAGTGGTGTCAGGGGTACTGCGACGAGGGGTTGACTCCGAGCAACCTTGAGGCCCACAGCGATGGTTCGAGTGTTGCCATTGATATGCCGATGACGATCCTGCAGACTCTCGCAATTGAATCGGCTCGTCGGAAAATGACCGTTTGCCCCCTCGGGCTCAAGGTGCGAATC
>CALMEF010000238.1 GCA_937862825.1 uncultured Armatimonadota bacterium | reverse complement strand
ATATATGCGTTCCCGGGGAGTTGCCCGAGTGGCCAATGGGAACAGACTGTAAATCTGTCGGCGAATGCCTTCGGAGGTTCGAATCCTCCACTCCCCACCATATGCCGCCCTTGTAGCTCAGCGGCAGAGCACTTCTTTGGTAAAGAAGAGGTCACGGGTTCGATTCTCGTCGAGGGCTCCAGCGCTCCAGGTTCAGATTTAGGACTAAACTGCTATTCTTGCCTCACCACCCATCCCTTGGTCTCTCAAACGGTCCCTCAAATATCAGTGTTCACCGCAAAACGGTGTGGTCAGACCGACTTGTAGGAGTCAGCGGAGAAGTTTCTATGTTATGGAGCGTTCCAGGCTAGGGACCTGTCCGGGGCGACTTGAGCAAGAGCTCCCTTTAGACCTGGGAGTGCTCAAGGAAATATTTATCTTGGCCTAAAGAATGACTCGCTGGGTCAAAAACCCAGCCCTACTTCGTTCAGCATCGGTACATGAAGGGCGAACCTAACAGGCTTGCGTACACGGTGTTGGAGGCGGCGGAACTGCTTTCCCTCAGCCGGGCTCAACTGTACCGCTTGATCGATACCGGCGACCTTGCATCAGTTACGATCGGTCGGTCGCGAAGGATCACCAGTGGTCAACTTGCTGCGTTCGTCGCTCGGTTAGAGGCTAGATCAAGCAACCGTCTGTTGCGTACTTCCAGCCCATTTTGCGGTATCAATCAGAATCAGAGAGGATGCCAGCATGGGCACCAGAGCCGATAATCATGACGGCTCGTGCCGTGAAGTTTTGACAGGTAAGCACGCCGGAAAGTGGCGTGGACAGTTTAATCTCAGGGGACAAAAGGGTCTCAAGACCCGCATTTCTCGCCTCTTTTCAACTAAGACCGAAGCCAAAAGCTTCCTTCATGATCTGCGCCGCGGTGTGCGAATCGAGAACGCCCGACGAAGTCGAGAGTTGACCCTCGGTGAATGGTTCGATTGGCTAGCAGAAAACGACTGGCCAGAGAGCATTGAGGCATCAACGATTGGCTATCGTCGGGGCCGTTTCAGGAAGTACATACAGAGGCTGATGGGGCATATACCTTTATCGAGGATTGATGCACTCCAAGTCCGAGCCGTGTTCAAACGTCTGCGTGAGGACGGAGCAAGCGAGTCTCTCTTGATTGCCATTAAGAGTGATCTCGTTCGAGCTTTCAATCAAGCAATAACTCCATACCAGAGGGTGCCAATGACAAGTGCTAACCCATTCCGTCTGCCATTGGCGCAGGCAACGCCGCGACAGGCCACTGCCCTGACTCCAGGGCAGGTAAGGGCAGCCGTTGTTGCGAAGAGATTAAGTAGTTCTGAACGAGCAATGCTTGCTCTGTTTTTCCTGGCTGGGCTTCGCCTTGGCGAGGTCATGGCCATCACTGCCGGACAAATCCGCCTCGATGCGGACCTCATCGTCATAGACCGAGCGGTCCGAGTTGAGTTCGGTGGCAAGCAGTCGGTGGGCTTGCCAAAAGGCAAGAAAACACGAACAGCGGTGATGTGCCGGACACTGAAGGCGATTGTGGCTCCATTTATCGCGGAGATGGCCCCAGAACAGTATCTGTGGTCTGCCGAGGGTCAGAACAAGCCGAGGATGAAAAAGCGCATCTACGACGTTTGGAAGGGCATCCGAGCCGCTGCCGGACTGCCACCCGACATGTCCCCCCACGATTGCCGGCTCACGCATATCAATATCATCGAGAAGTTGATGCCGAATGTCTCGGTGTCGACACTCAAAGAGCACGTCGGCCATGCGGCGACGGGAGTAACCGAAGCTAACTACACGAGGCCTATCTCCACTGCACAGTCCATCCTTCGCGATGAACTCGACCGAATATTCGCATCTGAAGATGCCTGAAACAACGACAATCTCCAACCCGGCCACTTGGCCGGGTTTTTTTACTTATTAGTCGTACCTTCCTTGAAGCCGGAGCCGTTGTTCCCAACCACCCGGAACGACATCTGAGTAGTGGGCCTTCCAAAGATCAAGCGACGGGCGACTTAGACCCGCCTCAAACAGCTCCTCGCACAGTTGTTTCAGGCGAAACTGGCTGATTCCCGACTCAGCGATGGTCTTTGCGAGTGAACTAATCCTCATTTCTCGCTCCTGGTATGCGGTGGTCACCGAAGAGGCCCAGATAGTTTGGCCACGTTTCCAGAGCTTGAACTTCCATAGCTGAACCGCTGCCCGTCTGCGCATCTCCGCCGAGAGGGCCATGTAGTCTTGGTCGGTGTAATCGATGAGCTGGTACACGCCTTGCCCGAGCTCTCCGTATTCGCCCACGTTAATAAGCTTTTCGAGTCGCGCCCGGGTGAGCCCACCATAGGGCAGGTTTGTCGGTATGATCAGCGTGCCGCCAATGAAGGCGGAAACGACCGCAACAAGCCACAATACTTGCCGTTCTTCATCGAAGGCGAGGGAGAACATGAGGAACCCAATGGGTAGCACGACAAGCAAGGATAAGGCGGCAACAACGCCGGGAAGATACAGTGTCCAAAGCGCCACGATAGCCGCCACAGCCAAAACTGGGACCAGCCAAAGAAGGAACGGAAACTGCGTTCGGGATTCCTTCGAAACGACCTGAATATCATCATTCATAGTGTCCCCGCTTCCAATCCTGATAGCTTAGCCCACGCATAGTTCAAGGAACTGCCTCCTGGTAAACCAGGCTTGCGTCGTGAGCCTGTCGATTTTAAGCCTGTGCCGGTACGACGGGTTATCACCTAATCGTTGCACGACCTCACTTTCGACGCGGACTGTCAGGCTCTGGGTCGCGACGCGCGACTTGGAGCGGCGAACCGTGGAGCACCGTACCTCACTGCTCACTGACATCTTGTCCGAAAAGATTCCCAGACAGGTTTCGTGATACGTCATGGTACTAATGAGTTCCTCGACTTCCGCATGAGGGACGTTCGAAAGCTCTTTCGTGAGCAAATGCTTCAATGAGTCGGTGTTCACCGGCTCACCTTCCACGTACGCTCAATTGTTCGCTCGGACGATACGCCGACGAGCTTCGGCGTCATTCGGTGACCTAGAAAGATGCGGTCTAGTTGCTCAATCGCAGAAGTCCGCTGGGTTTCGGTAAGCGTTAGACACGGGAAACCGTGGGCGAGTGCGATAACAAAGGCCGCAAGCTCGGGACTTGTTTTGGCGAGCTCTACACAGGTGGAGATAAGCATGGCACTTGCATCGGCAGGTTTGTTTTGAGCGAGCAGGCTCTTTGCCTCCTCAAGACGGGATTGGATTGAAGTGGGAAAGGTAGCGAGGTTGTTCATAGATGGATTCTCCGAAAGTCAGCTCCACGACCCGGCAAATGAGATGCCGATGTCGGAAGCATGGATGCAGGCAAAATCGAAGTGGGTATTGGCCGGGCACTGACGCGTCAGTCTGGCTGCTCGTAGTTTGCCGGTGGTAATGGCAAGGACCTTGAAGTGTGGAGCGCCAAGCTGGCGTCTGGCCTCGCCGCTTAGGGCATACGCCTCGTACCCTTTGAGCTTGTCGCGGAACTTGGCGGGCGCGACGTGTCCAAGGTCTGCCTCAATGAGCACCGGGCCAGAGGGCATCACGGCAAGTCCGTCTGGCCGAGCTTCGTACCGCTTGCCTTGGAAGTCGAACGTTGCGCGAAGCTGCTGCTCGAACTTCCAGGACCTAGCCCCGCGCGTAAGCAATGCGATGCGCACGTTCGTGATACACAGGGCGTGTTGCAAGAACCTTGGCGACTCAGCGCGGCGAACCGTGAGAGGTAGGATGCGCTCGCCGAGCAGCGACTCGGCGCTTTTGCCGACGACGTAGAGGGACTGGGCGAAGAACGGCGTTTCAAGGCGGCGCACGAATCGCTCGCGCTCAAGTTCACGGAGCCTCGTGTTCACCCGCGTGAGGCTGCCAAAGTATCCCAGCGACAGCATCTGGTCTCGGGAAAGCACGTGGGAGAGCGCCATGTCCCTGAGCAAGTGCACGTCGCGCTCCGTTATCCGCAAAGCCAGTCCTCCAGGTTGGCAACGAGATTCCTAGGGGGAACGCGCGGTGGAAGCGAGGCCGGGTAATTCTGCGGTCCTGGACTTGGAGCTGGCTCAGGTCTACGCTGAGGAAGCGGGCGGGGCCGAGGGGCAGAGATGCCGCATTTGGGCACTTGTTCGAACACACATCTTCTGAACTCAGCCCCGTCCGTACTCAGCCTCCCTATGTGCTCAAGCAAGGGCGCATTCACTTCAATCTCAATCCAGCCTTTATTCTTTTGCCAGAGCACGCAATACCCGGTGGGTAGTTCGGAGAAGTTGTACGCTCTTGGGTCGCCGAAGATGTCGCGGGACAAAACTGCGCTGTCTTCTCTACCCGTCCGGAACAATGCTTTGAGGCCGACGTTGTTGAGGAGCATCGAGCGAACCCGCGGGCTTAGTTGGGCCAGCACTTGGTTCGCGAGCAACAGCGGGCACTTGAACCGCCTGCCTTCGGCAAGCAGGTGCTCAAACAGATCAGAGTTAAAGTGCTCGAACTCATCGACCACCAAACGTACCGGGTTACGGCTTCCTTCTGACCTAGAAACCCGAGCAAAGATTTCGCGCGAGATGGCCGCAAGCACGAGGTTGCCGAGCATCCGTCCTGCTGCATGGGTTTCATCGACGGCTAGCGAGACCAGCAAAACGCTTCCCGCTGTATCGAGGTGACGTCCAAGATCGAAAGGCTTCGAATGCCCGAGCATCCGGCGAAGCGCGGGTGTCGCGAGGAGCAGGCTCATCTTGTTGTGGACAGGCGATGCCAGCGCGGCCTGCTTGTCGGGCGAGAGTTCCAGGAAGCGGCTCCAGAAGGCAGTTAGGGAGTCAGTCTGTGCAAGGTGCAGGAGAGATCGAAGGAAGTCAGGGTCGAAGAAAATGCGCTCCAGGTCAACAAGCGAGCTTTGGGTTTCCGCGAGGAGGAGCAAACTGTTGCGCAGGTACTCGGCAAGTTGCACGCCCCAGGATTCGGCTTCACTCGCAAGCACATCGAGCACATTGAGTGCCCGGAAGTACGGTTCGCCTGCGCCAAGCAAGGGGTTAAAACCGAGGGGCCGTTCCTTCTCCCTCAGGTCAATGACTTTCACCCGCTCTGGCGATATGCGGCTGGCACACAGTTCAAGCACTGCCGACACGAGGTCGCCCCGGTAGTCGAGGACAACAAGTGAATTCCCACGCTCCAAGTCTTGCGCAATGAGGTGATGGAGCAGCGTCGTCTTGCCGCTTCCGGTTGCGCCAAGCACCAGGCCGTGGGTGGCGAGATCGGCAGGCGTTACGCTTACCAGATGGTCGAGCGGATTTGGTCCATGAAGCGGCCAATCAGCCCGCACCCCGATCCAAGGTGTTACCGTTCCATTGCGCATGCACCATGTCGCCATGGAAGTAGATTGACGAACTCTGGAAGCGTTTTCCGGCGGCAGTATCCCAAGGTTGAGTCGAAACTAAACTAAAAACGAGCGCAGGCACATGGCCTACGCTCTGAATGGGCAGTCAATACTCCTTAGGGAGTAGCAGTGTTGTAGAGGAGCGGTCTGCTTCGGTGATGATCCAGATTCGGACGCCATGAGAGCAGTCGTAGGCTGAGAGGATTCTCGATCCTTCACGCACCGCGCGGTCGTTCGCTACCTGGTCCTCTGGTTCGACCGCTCCCCAATCGCCGACCTGGTGCCGGGCAATACACCTTTGCAACTCTTCAAGCGAAACTGCGGCAAGGACGGACTCGGTTGCATACACGCGACCGAGCGCAACGACGGTAGACGCCACGATGGTTAACCTCCGTTTCGAATCCGTCACAAGCAGTGGCGAACTCGAAACCGGGCAGACTTTTAGGCTCCCGTCACCCTAGCATGGTTCCGCACCTGTCGCAACGGCGGAACCTATGCACGCAACACGTGTGCCGTAGGCGTAAACTCTAAGTATGAGCGAGGGATACCAGAGGCCTCCACGCTATGAATCGTTTGCGCGGGTCCTGCGCGATGCAATCCTGCAGGATTTCGGCTCGCAGCAGGCCTTTGCAAAGGCGCTCGGCCCCACGCCGGGCCAGATCAGCCACTACCTATCCGGAGAGGTCGCCATGAAACCGGAATCGTTGCGGCGAATTCTGAATACCCTCCGAATCCCGGCTCTACAGCGACAGGTACACGAAGCGTGGGTGCGTGAGTTTGCGCCGCTTCCTGAGGTTCCTGTAGACCAGCCTGCGGAAAAGGTGATTGAAGTTGGCAGCGGCTTTGTCGCGGCGGGGTTTACCCACCGGGCGATCAGCTTTGCGGGGCAGGGCCTGCGCGGCATTGCCGACCCAGTGGGTTGGCATCGGGGTGCCGAGCGCTTGGTTCCGTGGCGGCTTCGGGCGGGCCACATATCGGGAGCGTGGGCGCTCACCGATTCGGTCGAGCGGCGCGCCCGGGCGAGACAGGATGCGCTTGCGACCCTCTCGGCGCTTGCCATGAAGGGTACGGTGCTCCGGCAAATCGAAACGGTAACGCCGTCTGCGATTGGTAAGGCGAGCGAAGCGGTGTTCGCCGAGATCGAGGCCGAGCAGGGCGCGACCCGAGCGCGGGCCAAAAACCTCGTTTACCGAAAGGCATCGGCACTGCGGGAGCATGCAGTGCACCTCTTGTTCCTGATACGGCTCCGCAAGATTTCGCGCTCGCACTTGGCTGACGCCCAGAAGAGCGTTGAACGGTCCCTTCTGATCTCAGAAGACCCTGTGATCCAAGCGGCTGGCCTTGAAGTGCGAAGCCGAATCGAGTATGAGCTCGGGCAGATCGTAGCTGCCGAATGTACTCTCGATGAAGTCCGCGCTCTTGGACATGACCAAGCGTTTGAACTGTGGGAGAAGACGAGCTGTACGAACGCCCTCATCTTACTGGCCCGAGGCGAACGAGACGAAGCAATCTCGCTGCTTGAATCTGTGCGAGACGCCTGCCATGCAAATGGGGACTACCACCACTTCCGGCAGGCGGACCAGCTCCTCGCGCACATCCTCGCAAGCATATAGCAACACTCTCCTCCCCGCGCCGCATCAGTGAGGATGGATTTCTGAACGAGCGACGAACGGCGAAGTGAGGAGTGAGTGAAGAAGACAGCAGAAGTGATGAGGGTTGAGTTTTCACGTAGCTTGTCGGCGAGCGTGGAAAGGGCGCCCAGGGCTGACCGCACTGTTAGCCGAGTACGACTCCGTTAAATCCCGAGCTTCTGGCGATCTTCACCGGCAGTAGGCACGCAACAGGGCAATCGAGAGAACTTGGAAAAGATTTCGGCGCAAATAGGGCCACTCGCAAATCAGTTCTCTGGTAGCCGCTCACGAAACTATCCAAACACTACCCTTTCGTTGGGCCGCAGCCAACTTCACTCAACTGCCCGGGCTAGGCGGGAATCACTGCATGCCTCAGCTTGATTGGTTAGAAGGCTGGATTTCTTCAAGGAACCATTTTGCTAGAGCTTGACTCATCTTTTGTGTGTCCACTGCGAGTCCACCCTTCACCCGATGATCTAACCTTTGGCTCAACTTCTCTAGCATTTGACTTGAATGCCAGATTGAGACAACAATTGGTACTGACCTCGGCGTGTCCGTCGCATCCCAAATGACTTCCCAAACGGGTTGATTCCGAATCAATAGCTTTGTCACCCAGACGAACCGCGGCATCGGAGACAAAAGAAGACTCTTATACTCGGGGTGCTGATGAGAATTTTCACGAAGGTTGGCCTTGTAAGTATTAGACAGGCTTAATCTAACATCCCATTCGAAGTGCTCAACATCAGTACCTAATAGTTGATGTAACAAGCCTGACAGGGTTGTTACAGATTTTTGAATGTCAAGAAAATTTATGCGTACTTTCCCATAAACTGGAACAATCGCAAAGAGGGGCTCAAGTACCCTTTGAGTACGGCTTTCGGGTACTTTGCCAGAGTATTCGCGCAAAAACCCACTCTCTCCTGTACTGCATATGGCATCAGTAGGATAGTAGTGGCAATACGGACCACGTTGGTCATCGTGGGCGTAAACGGCACGCAGGTAAGAACCTGTAAGTGAAATTGGGGGTGGGTCGCCAGACTCAAACACCTGTTTGGGGTTGTTAGTGTCGTAGCCGAGGCCGCAAACAGGGACGGCATGCAGCTGATCTACTCCTCGCACGTGCGTCACCAGAATAACTGGTATTGATGCACTCACATAGGCCTGGATCAAGGACAGCCATTCAGCGGTCGGCGCCACACCTCGTTCCGGTCTAAGGCGAAAGACCTCGGGTTCCAGTCCTGTTGCTCGAATAGCGTTGCACATTTGGAGGATTGACAATCCCTGTGATGGAAGTGTTCGCCCTAATACATGAGCGTGCAGGGGTGAGGCTAGCTGGGTTATTGTTGCAGGGCGCGGGCAGGCAGTTCCAAAGAGGCGTGAGGCCAACTGCAATGCGCTCCACAATGCTACCGTAGCACACGCACCGCATGCTGAGTCCTGCTCTTGAAAAGCCAATGAGCTGGCAATGGGCAATCTAAGTCCCATGAGGTGAGCAGAATATCCCTGCAATAAACGAAAGTGCCGAACCTTTGCACCTTCGGATTCAGGCCAAGGCTTCAAAACTGTCCGACCAATGATTGTCTCTGGAAGCGGGCGTGCTACAACGAAACCTAGATATGCAGATTGGTAGGCCAAAAGAGTTTGATCATCTTGTGTCAGTAGTAATGTGTCAAGCACTCCCGATGCGTGCACTGCGTCAAGCGATTTAGGTTTTGCGAAGAAATGGATGCGTTTACAGTGCCGGTCGTATTCAACGTGGCACCGGGCATAGTAGGATGCAAAATCCTCCAGATATTCCCCATCGATGTAGTCCTCCTCGATCAAGAGTGATGCAACACCAAGGTGTGTGAGATGATCTTCTAAGTAATCAATGCGGCCCTTACTGGCCCGATATGCTTCAGGAAACCTTTTAGAAGAGAGCGCCTGATTTAGGCACTCTCGGTCGAATGGATGCGCAGCTAGCGACATCTGGGTATGCGTCCTTAGTCTTCCGGAGAGCCTTGGACGATTGAGAGCAAAACCTCTTCGTTGATGGCTCCCACCCGATCAAGAGCGGCCAAATGAGCTCGCATCTTCTGTTCGCCACCACCTGGGTCCCTCCATATCCGGTCCAGCTCCTCCACAGAAAAATCAGTGAAAGTTAACCCTGCAGCGTCTATCGGGTCAACACATTGAGATGCTCGAGAATTCATTTGGTGCCTTCGATTTTTTTGAATGTGATTTGACATTATATCACTCCTCCGTGAGCCCAGGCCCACTTAGATGGACGATACAGGCTCGCGATACGGCGTGCAAGGGATTCGAGAATCATCTGCGTTGAAGCGCTGACCTTCAATCTGGTGAATCAACCGGGGAGCAACTTCTAAGTTCCCGCCCTCCCGCCCTGTCTTTGTTTGCCTGCTCGTGTTAAAGCACTCCGCGGAGACGGAGTGCTTTGTGCGAGGGGGATGTGGATAACTTTGCTTAGAGTGGTTGTTCTTTTAATATTCTTTCTGTTTATTGTTGCTGTTCGGTTTTCGGGGATTGTTTGCCTCGTTTCCGAATCAGTTTGGGCGGCCGGCGGAAGGTTGTGTGGATAAGTCGTTGCTCGTGGAGCGAGCGGATGGCGAGGGAAAGGGCTTCACTTCCCCTACCAGTCCGCTTCATCAGTGATTTGTACGGGAGAATCACCGTCTTGGTCTCCTGGTTCCAGCCAATCGTCTGGCGGAGGAGGATGAGCAGGAGCCGGAGTTCCGTATCCCGGAGCTTGGGAAGCAGCTTGTCCAGGAGCACATTCGGCACTTTGGTCCAAGGGACGCTTGGTGGTGGGAGCGTTGGTTTGAGGCTGGGCATAGAAGTTCTTAGGGGCTGAGTAGTTGTTCCGGATACTCTGAATGATCATTGCCTCCGGGCGCTTGGCCTTGCGAAACGGCAGGTAGGCAAGCTGCTTTTCGATGAGTGCGTACGGGTACTCCAGCATCAGGCGCTCCACACCGCTGCGCGAGACCCCGAGGCGCAGGAGGTTGTACGCGATGCGGGTGGCCCGCTCCTGCGAAGGCGTCGTGCTCATAGCCACCCCTGCACTAGGTACGGCAAGAGCTCCCGCTCTTCCTGGCGCAGGAGGTCGTAGAAGATGTGGTCGATCGTGCCGTCAGGCAGGAGCCCTACGCCGTGCGTGGCCACGAGCCCCGCAAGTTCGGAGCCCGCAAGCACGGTGAGTGGCGCGGTGGCGTACTGTCCTTGCTTTACGGCCACTTTTGGGCTAAGGTTGTGCGGGGAAACGACCATGGCGCTATCGGCCCGGCGGCGGTCCACCGTGCCAATGGCTTCGTCGAGGTTACGGGTACGCAGCGCGTAGGTCGAAACCTTCACGACGACGCTGCTTGCGCAGTCACCGTGGTGCCACAGGCAGGTCAGTTCGTGCCCCCCGTGTTTGGTTTTTTGCCTGCGTTGCCTGCGATCTTGAAACTGGACATCACCGTATCCGGCTCGCGTGAGTGCCTTTTGGGTCACGAGCAGGAGCCCGTACAGCGAACATGCTTTGAGCTTTTCCTGAAGCTCGATGAGGTTGGTCATGCGGACTTCCTTTCGCTTATTCCTTCTGGGTTTCGTGAGCAGACCCACTTTCCGGGGGCAACCCCGGCAAACTTCGGGTTATGGTGGCCATCACTGTCCCGTGCGGCTTCGGGGAGACACCCCCGGCACTGCATTAGATCGCAGGTAAAGCGGGTCAAGAACTCGCCGTGCTCCGCGACAATATCCCTCGGATCAATCGTAAGGCCAGTCGCTTTCTCGACGGCCGTGGTTATCCTCGCAACGAGGAGGAAGGATGGGTTAATCTGCCCGTGCATGAGCCGGGAGACGGAACTAGGACTCACCCGCGCGGCCCGTGCTAGCCTGCGCACGCCGCAGAACGACAAACGGTCTGAATGCTCCATCACATCGGATAGCCGATTGATGGCCGGCCCGAAGGCCTGGGGGGTTAGGGGTTGGTGCATACAGACAGTAAGCACCGAACAGAGGCCGAACGCAAATGCTGTTGCAGCGGCGCAACGTTGCATGTTCCGGTTCTCATTTTTCGGAGCTCGTTTTCGATGCAAGTGTGGGCCACATGTGGCTGCCCACACCAACACCCGAGCATATCACTGCGCTTCGAGCTCAGATGGAGCCGGAGTTTTCCGTGGACCTCACAGAAGAGCAATGGGCGAACTACACGGCGCAGCTTCTGCAAACCTTTTACCTGCTCTACCTCCACATACCGGAAAGGCCCATGGAAAAGGAACGCCGAAGTTGACAGCTCCGGCAATGTATGACCAATTGGTGACTATGGACAACCGCATCTATGCCCGCAAGTCCGACGAACGCGCCGAGCGACAAGTTCAAAGTATCGAAGACCAGGTTTTTGCGATGCAGCAAACTGCCGCTCGTGATGGCCACAGTATCGATGTGGTGCTCACCGAAACGAAGTCGGCCCGAGCCCCCGGCATTCGACCTGTATTCGCCCAGCTTGTCCGCGACATCGAGCGAGGACGGGTGAACGGACTCTATGTCTGGAACGTCAACCGCATCTCCCGGAACCCTGAAGACAGCGGCAAGATTGCCTATCTCCTGCTCTGCGGAAAGCTCAAGTTCATCCGCACGAGTGACCGGTTCTACGGACCTGAAGATGCGGTGCTCCTTTTTATGGTCGAAACAAGTGTCGCAGCGCAGGAGATAGTAAACCTTCGCAAAAATGTGACCCGAGGGATGGAAGGCAAGGTCGCGCGGGGCGGCACACCTTTCAAGGCAGTAATCGGCTACCGCAACGACCGCCTCAACAAAACGGTTGAACCGGATCCCGAGCTGTTTCCCATCATTCGGCGAATGTTTGAGCTCG
>CALMEF010000237.1 GCA_937862825.1 uncultured Armatimonadota bacterium | reverse complement strand
CGCGACCAGATTTCCCAGACGTTTTCGTTGGAGAGGCGCTCGGTGAGCCAGCCTTCGGTCTTGTGCTCTCGTCGCCACTGGGCGTGGAACCGCGCGACATCGCTGCCGTGAGGCGTCGCGTACTCCTCATAGTCAATATAGAAGTACACGTTGATCGGCTTCTCTCCCTCGTTTTCAATCTCAATGCGAGCCTTGTTGAAGGGCATGGCAAACCAGCAGTTCATGCCACGCCCATCTTGCGGGCTCATCTGAAATGGTGCCGAGATGAAGTTCTTCATCATGCCGTGGCCGATACCGAAGAAGTCGCCCAAGGGCACTTCCACGCTGGGGCTTGGCTCCTCGTCCCAGTACATTCTCAAGACCGCCTTTCTCGGAAAGGTGTCGTCGTTGCCGACTGTCATCCAGATGTGTTTGACGCAGCCGGGTTTATCGGTTTCGAGTAGGACTCTCGTCGTTCCAGGCTCGATCGTCCACCAGTCACTGTTGTTTCCCGTCGTGTCCCAACTGGACGCCCGCATGGAGCGGTAAGGTCTTAGATAAGGGAGCGACTGGAGCGAGTTCATGGGAATGACGTTACCCAAGCCTTGACACTCCACACACAGACGTTGCATAATATGCGTTGGTATGGCGGCGATGCTGCCCTGCCGATCTGTTTTGAGGCGCGTAGCCGGGAATCGAATCGCGATGATTTTAGTCTGAGAAGATAACCGACCATGTGCCCCTGCGATGAGAATCGAGGGGTTTTTTCATGGAGAGACACCGAAAACAGAGTCTGAGGAATAACGAATGCCAACAGTGAACCAACTGGTCCGCAAGGGACGCTCGGTACCGAACGTCAAATCGAAGAGCCCTGCGCTCAAGAGCAATCCGTTTAAGCGCGGAGTTTGCACGATCGTCCGAACCGTCACGCCCAAGAAGCCGAACTCGGCGCTTCGAAAGGTCGCTCGTGTGCGACTTACGAACGGCGTTGAAGTTACCGCTTACATTCCCGGCGTCGGGCACAACCTCCAAGAGCACTCAGTGGTTTTGGTTCGTGGTGGTCGTGTGAAGGACCTTCCCGGTGTGCGCTACCACATCGTTCGAGGCACTCAGCAAACAGCAGGAACGAATAACCGAATGCAAGGACGAAGCAAGTACGGCACCAAGCGACCTAAGGCGGTGAAGAAGTAATGCCACGTAAAGGCGCAGCCCCCAAGCGAATCATCCTCCCCGATCCCGTTTATGGGAACGAGATGATGCAGCGATTCATCAACCGAATGATGCTCGACGGCAAGAAGTCGACCTCTGAGAAGATTTTCTACGGTGCGATCAAGCAACTCGAAGAGAAAACTGGCGAGAACGGCGGTGACGTTTTCGACAAGGCTCTTAGCAACGTCATGCCGAACGTTGAAGTCCGGCCTCGACGAGTTGGTGGTCAGACCTACCAAGTTCCGATGGAAGTTCGCCCTGAGCGACGCCGAACCTTGGCTCTACGCTGGCTGGTCACCCTGGCCCGCAAGCGAAGCGGCAAGTCGATGACGGAGAAGTTGGCCAACGAACTGCTCGACGCCTTCAACAACACCGGTTCTGCCGTGAAGAAGAAGGAAGACACTCACCGAATGGCCGATGCCAACAAGGCGTTCGCACATTACCGATTCTAGGGCTTTTCGCCTGATTCACTTTTAGCCGGACTTTCGAGTCCGGCTTTTTTGTGTTTTTTGAACCTGGTCGTGTCCAAAATTTTGAACCTATTTTGAGTCTGCGTGTCATCATTCATTTTGCGTTTTTTGGTTTTTGTCGTGAGTTTAGGTTCAAAGTCGCTCTTTGCGTTTCACAAGTCTGTGGGGTCGTTGTTGTTTCTGGCTTATATCTATAAGCCGCGAAATCGGAAAAAAGTCAACCTGTTTTCTTAGGAATGTTACGGATACCTTTGGTTTGTTGGTTTGGTGGGGTGAGACGATGAGCCTTTGTTTCCAACGCGAGTTGATTCGCACTAACCATGCAATTTCATTACGCCATAATGAAATTGCATGATCTCTAGAGCGCGATACCTTGAGAGGATAGTGAGTTCTTGCAGGACTCAGCCTGTGACGGCCCTTATTGGACCAAGGCAGAGCGGAAAGACGACACTCGCGCGTCAGGTTGCAAGCGAGATCGGTGGGGCGACGTTCTTCGATCTTGAAGACCTCAGAGACCTCGCTCGGTTCGAAAACCCATATTTAACGCTCGAACCGCTACGAGGACTTGTCATCCTCGATGAGATCCAGTTCAAGCCCGACCTCTTCACTGTGCTTCGAGTTCTAGTGGATCAACCAGTGGATCGACAGTTCCTCGTGCTTGGGAGCGCCTCAGGAGAGTTACTTAGACAGACGTCAGAAACTCTTGCCGGTCGAGTCAACTTCATTGAGGTCACTCCATTCTGCCTTGATGAAGTTGGACCGCCGTTAGAGACTCTTTGGGAGAGGGGCGGGTTCCCGAGGTCATACACAGCGGAAACGTTGCAAGAGAGTGAGGAATGGCGCCACAACTTCATCAATACCTACCTTCAGCATGACCTCGCAGATGTTGGTATCAAGCAGACTGGTGTGGCATTGCGAAGGTTTTGGACGATGATTGCGCATCATCATGGCGGAATCCTGAACGCAACTGACCTTGGAACGGCACTTGGAGTTACGGACGCGACCGCACGGCGATACGTAGATGCGATGGCCGATACGTTCATGATTAGGCTTCTACCACCTTGGTTTGCCAATTTAGGCAAGCGGCAAGTCAAGAGACCAAAGGTTTATGTTAGGGACACGGGGTTGCTCCACGCTTTGCTTGGTTTCGCAGGCGAGAACGCTTATCTTAGTAACCCGCGACTCGGTTTCTCATGGGAGGGATTTGCTCTGGAGCAGGTTCTTCGGAAACTTGACGTTCGCCCTGGTGACGCCTATTTTTGGGGCGTGCCCCAGCAGGCTGAACTCGACCTAGTCATTCAGCGCAACGGAAGGTTGCACGGATTTGAGTTTAAGTACTCGGATGTCGTCAAGAAGACTCGGTCGATGCAGAATGCGGTTGATATGCTTGACTTGGAGAGCCTTACAGTCGTCGTTCCAAAAGGTGCAAGATTTGAACTTGGCGAAAGAATCCGAGTCTCGTCGCTTGAGTTGGTTGGCTAAGCGGCAGCCAGGTACGTTTCGTTCAGGACTTGCCTGCATAGACGGTCGTTACAACCTCGTCCTTTGAGGAGACAATGACGACTGTCGGCATTTTGTTGTAGACCCAGACCGTCCCTGATGCCAGAGGTATCGTCTGGGGTGCGAACGACCGTTCGATACTCTGCCGCTCGACGTGACCCCTGCAATTTGGTGCACGGTTCTCACGCCAGTTCACTTTCACTCATTACCAGTTCAACGCATTTCACAATAACCTCAACGCACTTAACTTGCACGTAACCTACGAAATGCGCCATAATCTTAAGCGGTAGCCCATGCTACCCAGAAGAACAAAATGAGGAGGAGCGCCGAAGTCCGAAACGACAAGCAGGCTGAATAGGCCGCCAGGCTTCGTTAGCGCCCCAGCATTGAGCAGGGGCGTTGTCATGTCGGAGAGACGTTCTAACTCGAAAACAACAGAAACAAATGGCACGTAGTCACCCTCTCAACCTCGTAAGGAACATCGGTATCGCCGCGCATATTGACGCTGGCAAGACGACCACAACCGAGCGAATCCTCTTTTACACCGGAAAGTCACACAAGATCGGTGAAGTGCACGACGGTGCTGCAACCATGGACTGGATGGAGCAGGAGCAAGAGCGAGGCATTACGATCACCTCCGCCGCCACCACCTGTTTCTGGAGCGGTAGCAAGCAAGATAAGCCCGAACACCGGATCAATATTATCGACACGCCAGGACACGTGGACTTCACGGTTGAAGTTGAGCGTTCCCTTCGCGTTCTCGATGGCGCCGTCGCCGTCTTCTGCGCGGTTGGCGGTGTACAGCCCCAGTCCGAAACGGTTTGGCGACAGATGAACAAGTATTCGGTACCCCGAATCATCTACGTCAACAAGATGGACCGACTTGGTGCCGACTTCTTCAGCGTATTGGCTCGTGTTAAGGAGCGACTGGGCGCCAATGTTGCCCCGATCCAAGTGCCTATCGGTGCTGAGTCCAGTTTCCTCGGCTTTGTTGACCTCATCACGATGAAGGCCAACGTTTGGGACACCGACGATGACAAGGGCAAGTCATTCCGCGAAATCGACATTCCCGAAGACGTCAAGGGGCTTGCTGCGGAATACCGCGAGAAGATGATCGAATCGATCGCTGACTTTGACGATTCGATCATGGAGCGATTCCTTGAGGGCGAAGAGATTTCGGAAGCCGATTTGCGCACTGCACTTCGAGCCGGGACGCTAGCGAACAAGGTTGTACCGATGCTTTGCGGTTCGGCGTTCAAGAACAAGGGTGTGCAGGCGATGGTCGATGCCGTCGTTGAATACCTCCCGAGCCCGCTCGACAAGGGCGCGGTCAGCGGTGTTGATCCTCATACAGAGGAACCGATGACCCGAACGTCCGACGACAAGGAACCGTTTGCCGCACTTGCGTTCAAGATCATGAGCGACAAGTACGTCGGACGACTCACCTACCTTCGGGTCTACTCAGGCGTTCTCAAGAAGGGCAGCCAGGTTACCGTTACGTATCGCGATCCTCAAACTAACGAGTTCAAGACCCGAAACGAGCGCGTTGGACGCATCCTTGAGATGCACGCCAACAGCCGAAACGACATTGATGAGGCCTATGCTGGCGACATCGTGGGCGTGATCGGCCTTAATGACGTCAACACGGGTCACACCGTTTGCGATGCTGATAAGTTGATCGCACTTGAGAGCATCAAGTTCCCCGAGCCCGTTATCCAGATCGCTATTGAGCCGAAGAGCCGAGCCGACCAGGAGAAACTGGGTTCTTCGCTTCAGCGACTTGCTCAGGAAGACCCCACGTTCCGCGTCTTTACCGACCACGAGAGCGGCCAGACGATCATCTCAGGAATGGGCGAACTTCACCTCGAGATCATCGTTGATCGACTTAACCGTGAGTTCGGCGTTCAAGCCAACCAAGGCAAGCCAATGGTTGCTTACCGGGAAACGGTTCGAACGACGGCGAAGGGAGAAGGTCGGTTTATTCGACAAACCGGTGGTTCTGGTCAGTACGGTCACTGTTGGTTGACGATTGAGCCACTACCCGCTGGGTCCGGCTTCGTCTTCGAGAACAAGGTCGTTGGCGGATCGATTCCGAAGGAGTACATTCCGGCCGTCGAAAAGGGCGTTCGTGAGGGTCTCATCTCGGGCATCCTTGCTGGCTACCCGGTCGTTGACGTCAAGGTCTGCGTTACCGAAGGTAGTTATCACGAGGTTGACTCGAACGAAAACGCGTTTAAGCAGGCTGGCTTGATTGGCTTTAAGGAGTGCATGAAGAAGGCGAACCCTGTTCTGAAGGAGCCGATCATGCACGTTGAAGTCACGACGCCAGAAGGCAACGTTGGTGACGTCGTTGGTGACCTTAACAGCCGCCGCGGTCGAATCGAAGGCATGGAGCCAGCAATGGGTGGTGTCACGATCGTTAACGCTCACGTGCCGCTTTCGGAGATGTTTGGCTACGTTACGACGCTTCGCTCTCTCACGCAAGGCCGAGCAACGCCGAACGTGACCCCTTCACACTACGAGGAAGTTCCGACCAACATCGCGAACGAAATCATGGCTAAGGCGCAAGCCGGTCGCTAAGATCTATTCTAGGGGGTGCACGTCCATCGGACGTGCACCCCTTTTTCGTGTCTCATTAAGGTGCCATAAGTTCAACGAAAAGTTGAGTTGGGAACCTAAAGATGGGCGCCGTTGGGTAACTTAACGTGAATGCTTGCCCTGCTTGCCGCGACTCTTACCATGGCTCCTCAAGACGCACCACCTGCAGCAAAACGTGAGTTTCGAGCTGCCTGGATTGCCACCGTCGATAACATTGATTGGCCCACCAAACGAGGCTTACCGGTGGACGCCCAAAAGAAGGAGTTGATGACGATCATCGAGACGGCAAGCGACATCAACCTGAACGCTTTGATTCTGCAGGTCCGCCCCTCCGTTGACGCGCTTTACGAGTCGAGCATTGAACCTTGGTCGGAGTATCTGACCGGAGCCCAAGGGCTTGCTCCCAATCCGAAGTGGGATCCGCTGGCGTTTGCCATTGAGGAGTGCCATAAGCGAGGGATCGAACTTCACGCATGGTTCAACCCTTACCGTGCGTGGCATCCTGCAGCCAAGGGAGAACCTGCCAGCAACTACATTGGCAACACCAATCCTGGGCTCGCCAAGAACTACGGCAAGTATCAGTGGCTCGACCCGGGTGAGCCCCAAGTTCAGCAGCGCTCATACGATGTTTTCCTCGACGTGGTTAAGCGGTACGACGTGGATGGAATCCACATTGATGATTATTTCTATCCCTATCCCGAAAAGGGCTCCGACGGCAAGAACATTAACTTCCCGGACGATGAGAGTTACGCAAAGTATGGAAAGGGGCTGTCACGCTCAAACTGGCGGAGGAAGAACGTGGACGACTTCATTGAGCGGGTCTACAAGGGGATCAAAGCGGAAAAGCAGTGGGTCAAGTTCGGGATCAGTCCATTCGGCATCTATCGACCTGGCATTCCAGAGGGCATCAAAGCAGGCATCGACCAATACGAGGAACTGTACGCCGACGCCCAAAAATGGCTGAACGAAGGCTGGTGCGACTATTACACACCACAACTGTATTGGCCCATAGGTCAGAAGCCGCAGGCGTATCCAGTCCTGCTGAACTATTGGGCGTCACAGAACACCAAGAAGAGACACCTTTGGCCGGGCAACTTTACAAGTCGCCTTGGCGAAAACAACCCCGTTTGGAGTGCTCAGGAGGTCTTGGACCAGATCGCGGTGACCCGAACGACCCAAGGTTCAAGTGGAAACGTGCACTTCAGTATGAAGGCGCTTACGTTGAATTATAAAGGCATCGCTGATCGGCTGAAGGCCGGACCATATGCCTCGAAAGCCATGATTCCGGCAACAACCTGGGTAAATCGGGCCAACCTCGCGGCACCTAAGGCAACGCGGTCGGGAGACACACTACAAATCCAAGCACCAGGTGCCTGGATGGTCGCCGTGTATGAGAAGGGCCGTTCTGGATGGATGCTTAGAAGGGTTGCTCCACCAAACCATGTGATTAAGGCGACGGGACCAGTCGCTATCTCATCGATTGATCGGTATTGGAACGAAAGCCCAAGGGCCATACTGAAGTAAAGTCCCAACTTTCTGAGACTCATCTGTTTATCTGTCGCGAAAGCGCTTAAGATAGGAGCATGGACGTCAGCTCCATCTTCGAACGCCTAGATAGCCTGGAGCGTCGCGTTGCGGCCCTTGAAACGCCCCAACGTGCCTTCACGATGCCGCCGCCTCCACCACCCATCGCAGTAAGAAGACCTGCGCTTGAGGTCGTGGAAGCGCCGGCGCCAATCACGGCCATGGAGGCTGAATCATTCATCGGCTCGCGGCTTTTGCCTTGGGTGGGGGGCATCATTGTGCTCATCCCCCTGATCACCTTTGTGGCTTACGGCGTGCGCTCCGGGTTCATCACCCCTGCTATGCTGTTCGCGGGCGAACTCGCGTTCTGTGCTGCGTTCATCGGCGTGGGGCTCTGGAAGCGCAATCTTGACGCCGAGTTTGGCTACATTCTCGCCGGTATTGGCACTTGCGGCACCTACGCGACCTTCTTTGCAGGTCACTTTGAATACAAGTTATTCTCCGGAGAAGCCCTGGTTGCACTGTGCACCGCCTTCAGCCTTGCCAACCTCGCGTTAGGTTGGTTCAAGAGTTCGCGAACCTTCGTAGTTTTTGGCTTCGTAGGCGGGTTCGTGTCTGCGGTGTTGCCCGCTCAACGGGACGCGTACACCGTCGGACTTGCGATTCACTTCTGCGTGCTCTTCCCAGCAATGTTCATCGCTATTCGGCACAAGTGGTCCGCCATATCAATTGCCGTTTGGTTGTCCGCCGTTTGCGCCCTTGCTCCGCTCCTTGCAGAATCCAGCCTGACCGATCTCAAGACCATCGGCTGGTTTGGAACGGCCTTGCTGGGAGTCCTCGCCGCGTTCGTAACGTCGCGAAAGAACTCCTTCGACGAGGCTAACCTGTTGGCGCCCGCTGGTGTCATGCTGAGTGGCTTGGGTGGGCTGATGATCTCGCGCTCCGACGTCATGGGACTTGGGCTGGTTGCGTTCTGCGTTGTAGTTGGCTTGGTGGTGGCGTCAGTTAGATCGGAGTGGCTTGCTGAACCCGAATCCTTCGCTGAGAACCGTATTAAACTTGGGCTAGCGAGCCTGGTTACTTTGACCTGCGTGGGACCCATCTTCCTTGATTACCAAGTTGGCGCGCCGATGTTTGCGATCCTTGCCGCAGTAGGTGCGGTTGCAGGCCTGATGCACAACCGTTACTGGAGCGTTCTCGGATGTACCCACCTAGCGCTTGGCTTCGCGACCTTCCGACTGCAGATCGCGGACAGACTTCCAGAAACCCCTTCGCTCTCCATACTTGCTGCTGCAAGCATCGTCCTTATGTTCGCGCTCAACAAAGCCGCAAAGGTGGAAGAAGGCGCATGGTGGCGGGTCGGAGCTTCAGCCGTTGCCATGCTCGCAGTAAGTGTGCTCAGCCGCCTGGCAATGAACTTTGTCATCGGACCGGACAACCTGTGGGTAGCCGAGCAACGGACGTTCACGTGGCTCCTCGGCTCAGTGGCACTGGCCATCTTCGCACGCCAATCGAAAGCCCCTTGGCTAGGGGTCTCTGCCTTCGGCGCCTATCTCGCAGGGCTCGCGACTTCTCCTCTTCTTGAACTGTACAACCTCCCCGAGCCAGTCTTGGTCCATTGGGGCAGCATGCTCGCTTCGCTGCTCCTCGTCACAGTCCTACTCTTTGAGGACGTTCGCCAATACGCAATGGCAATGGTTTGCGTCGCAATCCTGGGCTGGTGGATGTTCGCGGAAGGCTTTATGCTCGCCGTAGCAGGCCTTGACCTCAAGCCATACGCGGCGCAAACGATCGCGTGGACCTTGGTCGGGGCGTCTCTTCTGGCAATCGGATTTGGTTCAAGGGAACGCGTGCTGCGGTACTGCGGGTTTGGTGTCTTTGGCCTAACCGTCCTGAAAACCCTTACCGTTGACCTCAACGAACTTGAGCCCGTCCAACGCGTGGCCGCGACCCTCGTCCTTGGACTGATCATGCTAGGCGGTGGGTATTTGTACGTTAGACGCAGGGAATCCGATCGAGGAAGCGACAGGTAAACTGAACCTGATCAACCTCCCCAAAGCACTCCCATTCAGGGAGGTGGTCAGCGAACGGAGGCCGATCAACTTGAACAGTTTTAACGCAAAAGCAACCCTTACCAGCGGCGACAAGACCTACGCTTACTACCGACTCGATGCAATCCCTGATGTGGATGCGAGTCGGCTCCCCTTTGCAATGAAGGTCTTGCTTGAGAACCTTCTCCGCACAGAAGGTCAAGGTTCAGTCACGGCCGACGACGTGAAGGCGCTCGGGTCAGGGAACCCACCCGCCAATCAAGAAAAGGAAATTGCGTTTACACCTGCTCGAGTATTGCTTCAAGACTTCACGGGAGTCCCATGTGTTGTCGACCTTGCCGCAATGCGTGACGCAATGTCCGAGTTGGGTGGCGACCCCAACAAGATCAACCCCCTTCAACCCGTAGAACTCGTTATCGATCACTCCGTTCAGGTCGACGCTTACGGGTCTGAAGCAGCCTTGTTGATCAACCGCGACCTCGAGTTCGAGCGCAATGCCGAGCGTTACAAGTTCCTCAAGTGGGGTCAGGGATCCCTCAAGAACTTCAAAGTCGTCCCGCCAAACACGGGAATCTGCCACCAAGTCAATCTCGAGTACCTCTCAAGAGTAGTGTTCGTCAACGACGATGGAGTCGCCTACCCGGACACCTTGGTTGGCACAGATAGCCATACGACGATGGTCAACGGACTCGCTGTTCTCGGCTGGGGCGTGGGAGGAATCGAAGCAGAGGCTGCGATGTTGGGCCAGCCCATTTCGATGTTGATCCCACAGGTTATCGGATTCAAACTGACAGGGTCGCTCAAAGAGGGTGCTACCAGCACCGACCTAGTCCTCCGCGTCACCGAAATGCTGCGTCAAAAGGGAGTCGTGGGTAAGTTCGTCGAGTTCTTCGGCGAGGGCGCTCGTAATCTCCCCTTGGCCGACCGCGCAACGATCGCCAACATGGCTCCCGAGTATGGCGCGACCTGTGGCATCTTTCCGGTTGATGAGATCACTCTCGGATATATGCGGCTTACCGGTCGCCCTGAGGAGCAAATTCAGTTGGTCCGAGACTACATGACCGCCCAAGGGATGTTTGTCCAAGCGGACTCGCCAGATCCAGTGTTTACCGACACGCTAGAACTGGCCTTGTCGACCGTCGTTCCCAGCGTTGCCGGACCGAAACGCCCTCAGGATCGTGTGGCATTGTCAGAGGCTGCAAACTCGCTGAAGGCTTCCTTTCCGCAAGTGGGCGGCGGCGGCGTTGCCACCAAGCAGGAACTAACGAACGGATCGGTGGTCATCGCGGCCATCACCAGTTGCACCAACACGAGCAATCCGTCAGTGATGGTCGCAGCGGGACTGGTAGCCAAGAAGGCCGCTGAGCGTGGGATTCAACCCAAAGAGTGGGTGAAGACCTCCCTTGCTCCTGGATCTCGAGTCGTCACCGAGTACCTAAAGAAAGGTGGCTTACTGGACGATTTGGAGCAAGTCGGCTTTAACGTCGTCGGTTATGGCTGCACAACGTGTATCGGTAACAGCGGACCGCTCCCCGAGTGGGTCAGCAAGAAAGTCACCGAGAATGACTTGGTAGTTTGCTCCGTGCTGAGCGGCAATCGAAACTTCGAAGGACGCATCCAGCAGGAAGTGAAGGCCAACTACCTGATGTCCCCGCCTCTGGTCGTCGCCTATGCGCTTGCAGGAACTCTCGACATTGACCTCCAGACCGACTCGCTCGGAAAGGATCGCGATGGCAACGATGTTTTTCTAAAGGACATCTGGCCAACCCAGGCTGAAGTCGCTTCAGTTATTGAAAGCAGCCTGAGCAGCGATCTGTTCCGAAGTTCGTACGCAGACGTCTTCAAGGGCGACGAGAAATGGGCTGAAATCGCCGCTGGATCGGGTGAGCGGTACTCATGGGACTCGGACAGCACCTATATCAAAAACCCGCCCTACTTCCAGGACATGGACAAACAAGCTCCAGACCGGGTCGAAGACCTCAATGGCATGAACGTGCTTGCCATGCTTGGAGACAGCGTAACCACGGACCACATCTCACCCGCAGGTTCGATCAAGTTAAACTCGCCAGCCGGCGAATACCTGGTCAGTCGGGGAGTCGAGCCAAGTATGTTCAACTCCTATGGTGCGCGACGCGGCCACGACGAGGTCATGGTCCGCGGGACGTTTGCCAACATCAGGCTTCGCAACCTCATTGCTCCTGGCACAGAGGGCGGATTCACCACCCACTGGCCGACGAACGAGGTGGTCACCATTTTCGAAGCGAGTGAGCGCTACAAGAAGTCAGGAACGCCGCTGATCGTCATCGCAGGCAAGGAATATGGAACCGGATCCTCGCGCGATTGGGCAGCAAAAGGCACATTCCTTTTGGGTGTTAGGGCGGTGTTGGCCCAAAGTTTCGAGCGAATACACCGTTCGAACTTGGTCGGAATGGGAGTTTTGCCGCTTGAGTTCATGTCTGGGGAATCGGCTTCCACGCTCGGACTCAGCGGAAAGGAGGAAATGAGCCTTGTTGGGTTCGCAGCCGCTCATGCCGAAGGCTTCTCAGGAGGCAAAGTGCTTGACATGCGT
>CALMEF010000236.1 GCA_937862825.1 uncultured Armatimonadota bacterium | reverse complement strand
CACGTCCCCCAACGTCTTCCCCCCATCCTGAGGGACGCGAATCAGCCCACCGCCCGAGCCACTCCAGAGTACGCCCTTCTTCGCACCACTTTCCGCAAGGCTTACGACCGTGCAGTACGTTTCTGCGTTCGAGCCGACCGTCTCCATCTTGTCAGGATCTTTCGTCGTTAAATCACCGCTGATGCGTTCCCACTTCTCACCTCGATTCGTGATCTCGAACACCGAATTACCGGCAATGTAGATCACTTTGGGATCGTGTGCGCTAATGAAGAACGGTGAGTTCCAGTTGAATCGGTGCCTCGGCTCTCCTTCTCTTGCCTCTGGCGCTATGTAGCGGCGCTCACCGGTCACTAGATTAGCCATCGTGAGATTCCCACCTTGCCACTCCCCGTAAACCAGGTTCGGATCCTCCGGGTCGAACTCGGCGTGGAACCCATCGCCCCACACAACCGTTTGCCAGTCGGCGTTCGTGATCCCGCACGCTCCAACTCGTTGCGCGTCGTCCTTTCGCTGAAGTCGGTTGGTCGCCGATGGGCCGACCCAAGTTCCGTTGTCCTGAAGCCCGCCAATAATGCGATACGGATCGGAATCATCGACCGAGATGTTGTAAAACTGACCGACTGGCATCGTATTGAGGAAGTCCCACGACTTGCCCCCATCAAATGTCTGACTGGCACCGCCGTCAGTCGCGACAATGATATGGTCAGAGTCATTCGGATCGATCAGAATCGCATGGTGGTCGGCATGCAAAAGATCGGCCCAGCCTCCCCGAAACGTCGCCCCTCCATCATCGCTCACTTCGGTCGTCCAACCAAGCATGTAAACCCGCTGATCGTTGTTGGGGTCGAACTTGATCTTGCTGAAGTAGAAAGCACGGGGTGACCTCACGCTATGTCGAGTCCACGTGTCACCACCGTCGTCGCTCCGAAACACACCGCCGCCCCGCATACGGTCATCGCGAATGCTGTTGGCCCCATTCTCAGTGCTCTCAACGACCGCGATCAACTTCTTGGTGTCACCAGGAAAGATGTCAATACCGATCCGACCCGTTTTGGTCGGAAGACCACCCGCAAGTTTGGTCCAAGTTTTTCCCGCATCGGTCGAGCGATAGATGCCGCCTTCGGGTCCACCGGAGGAGAAACTGAATGGTGTTCTACGGCGGTGGGACATTGCCGCATAAACGGTGTCGGGGTTCTTCGGGTCGACGGCAATATCGCAGCAACCGGTCTCAACATCGATGAAAAGCACCCGTTCCCACTTTTTGCCGCCATCGCTGGTCTTGTAGACACCGCGAGTGTCATTAGGCCCCCAAAGGTGTCCCAGGGCCGCAACATAACAAGTGTCAGGGTCTCTCGGGTCAACCGCCATACGCGGAATGTCGTGAGAATCTTCGAGTCCTAAATGCGTCCAGGTCTCGCCTCCATCCGTCGAGCGATAGACCCCGTTACCCCAAGAACTTGAGTTCCGACCGTTGCCTTCTCCGGTCCCAACCCAGATGATCTTGCCTTTGCCTTTCTCCTTACGTTCAGCCTTGGGTACATCCTTGTCCCAACCCTTCCAATCAGCGGGAGCGTCGCTAACAACGACACTTCCAATGCTTGAAGTTTCTTCGTTTTTGAAGAGTTGCTCGAACGTCGTGCCTCGGTTGGACGTTCGCCAAAGTCCGCCGCTGGCGTAGCCAATGTAGAACGCCTTCGGGTTACCCGGCACGAAGGCCATATCCGAAATACGACCCCCCATGACGGCAGGTCCAACCGATCGCCAGGGTAAGCGCTTCAGGTCGGATTCGGTTAACGTGCGACGAGGAGTGGACTTGGCTGCCATTCCGGCAAGTATATCGCCGTCAGCCAAGCCGAGGTAACTGCCGCTGCGAACGACCAGGATCGCGTAGAATCGAACTGCTACCCAAGAGACCCCCATGTGGATTGCCTGTGCTGACAGATGCCGAGAAATTGACCGTCGAGCGGCGGCTGAATTTGGGCTGACTCCCGCAGTGCTAATTGAGAGGGCGGGAGATTCCTCAGCGCGCCTCGTAAGGGAACTTCTGCCCGAAGGCGGCAAAGTTGTTATCTTCTGCGGCAAGGGCAACAATGGGGCAGACGGACTGGCATTGGCCCGAACGATCCAAGGCGAGTTCACAATCGAAGTTCTGCTGGTATCCGAACCGAACGAACTCTCCCCTGATGCAGCAGTCCAGTACGAGGCAACCTCAAAGTCTGGAGTTCAGGTCCTGACACCATGCTCGCCCAACCACGGTCACGTATTGCAAACGCTTGGCCAATTCGACCTGATTGTCGACGCCCTTCTGGGAACTGGAGCGAGCGGCGAAGTCCGCGGGACCGTCCGCGGTGCGATACTGGCGATCAACAAAAGCGGCGTGCCCGTGCTGTCGCTTGACGTACCCAGTGGAATCGAAACCGATACGGGTCACGAACTTGGCGAAAGCATTTGGGCCCTGAAGACGATCACCTTTGGGCTTCCAAAGCCCTGCTTCTTTCAAGGTACGGGCCTGGAACACGCAGGCTACTGGGAAGTCGATCCCATCGGATTCCCAAATGAGTTGCTGAGCGAAGACACCGGGATTTGGCTAAGTCAACAGGAGTTTGTTCGCCAATGCCTTCCTGAACGTCATCGCGGAGGCCACAAAGGGGCCCACGGATCAGTGCTAATCGTTGCCGGTTGAAAAAACATGCCGGGGGCAGCCGTGCTGGCGGCGAGAGCCGCCTTGCGCGCTGGCGCGGGATTGGTTACTGTGGCCTCCATCCCTTCCGTGCTTGAGGCAGTCGCTGCGCAGGTGCCCGAAGCCCTACTCATGCACCTTCCCGAGCGGTTCGGCACGATCAGCCCCGAAGCAGCAAAGCACGTGCTGGAGGCACAGCAAAGGGTTGACAGCGCAGTCTTCGGGCCGGGCCTCACCACGAGCGAATCGGTGCTCAACTTGTTGGCTGACATCTGGCCTCAATGGAATCGACCGAGTGTCATCGATGCCGATGCCTTGAACGCCGTGTCTGAAGGGGTGCCACTTCCGAGTTGTCCGAGAATCTTGACGCCGCACCCTGGCGAGGCCGCTCGCCTCTTGAGGCTGAGCACGGCCGAAGTCCAGATCGATCGCTTTGCCGCGGTCAACATGCTAGCAACAGCATTCGGCGAGACGATCATCCTCAAGGGAGCCTATTCGCTCGTCGCGACCCCCGAGTGCTCAATCGTGGTTAACCCAACTGGAAACGAAGGCATGGGCTCGGGCGGGATGGGCGACGTTCTCTCAGGACTATTGGGAACGCTACTCGCCCAAGATCTTCCGCCCCGGTGTTCTGCCGTTTGCGGAGCGTATTGGCACGGGCTTGCTGGAGACCTTTGCGCAAGCGGTATCGGCTCGTTTGGGTTCCTTGCGAGTGAGGTGGCCGATGCACTTCCGTTGGCAAGGGCTAAAATCACGCAATCGTGCGAAGACTAGTCTGTCTGTTGCTTTGTCTGATATCGAGTGTCGGTCTTGCCGCGAAGACCGTCACTGTCACTTTTCCCAAGAAGGGTACTTACGATGTATGGACCTCGCCGACCTGGCCGATGTCTTGGCCTTCAAAGTCAACGCGGACAACCAGCGCGAACACCGAGGTTTCGGTCGCTGATGGTGAAACGGTTTTCCTTTTTGACGCGGGAAGCAGCAACATCGCGGCGAAGAAAGCATCGGAGTTGAAGGGGGAATGGAAGCCTACTGAAGCCGATTTCAACTTAATCGGAATTGTCAATCTCAAGGTCGAGCACAAGGGTCAGCCGGTTGGCGGAGCATTGGTCAAAGCAACGGCTGGACGACAGACCTACGAAGTCGTTTTGGACCCATCTCAACTCGGCCAGATTCGCCTGATTGGCGTCGCTCCCGGAAACCTGAGTGTGTCGGTCACGTACCGATCCGAGGGCAAGCAGATGCCTCCGCTTGAACAGACATTCAAAACGAGCCTAAAACGTGACAAGGCAGAACCCACGTTTACCGTTGCGATCAGCGATCCGGTTGCCATAGCCAAACCAGAGCCCAAACCTGGTGTGGCAACTCCAACTCAGAATCCAAACTCGGAGCCAGTGAAGAAAGGGAACCCCTTACAGAACATACTGATCACGCTCCTCGTGCTCGCCGGGGCAAGTGCACTCGGATACTTTCTCCTGAAACAAGCCGCCCAGAAGTCGGACCTATTGAAGGAGAAACTGACCCAACTTGGCGTGGAAGTGCCCGAACCACCATCTGACGATGAGGCTATCGACGATACGCCCGTTCCCGTACCTACGCCAAAGGTCGTTCAGAAAATCGTGTTGGACGATGTCGCCCCCTCGCCAACAGGTAACCCCGCTTTCGTCGCCGAAATGGGTGAGCGAATTGACATTCTGGAAGGCATCTCACGCGTTGGCCGGGAACCCGGCCTTGAACTCTCGTTCCCAAACGAATCGTCCATCTCACGTTCGCATGCTGAGATCACCCGAAACGCGAGCATGGTCTCGATCAGGGATGTTGGCAGCACGAACGGAACTTTTGTGAATGGAAACAAGATTGGTGATTCCGTCGAGTTGAAGCCCGGCGATCAAGTTCAGTTTGGCGCGGTTCGGTTCCGCTTTGAGGCCTAGATGGGTCAGATTCTGTTAACCGCACTGATGGGGGGCCTGGGGGGCCTTGCCGCATGGGGTCTGCTTGAGCCGATGGCTCCCGTGAGTTTCTATGATCCCGGCTGGGAGCAGTGGCAGCAGTGGTACTCCTTTCTTCTTGGTGGGTTCATCGGCCTTGCTCTCGGCGGCACCCTAGGCTGGCTGCAGGGCAGCAAGACCCATGTTTTCCGAGGTATGGGGCTTGGACTGATTCTCGGCGCAGTCGGAGGCGCAATCGGTATTCAGTTGGGCGGTGGAATCGCCGCAGCGCTTTTCGGTGGATCGCTGGCAGAGGCTGGCATGCAAGCCTCCGACATTCCCGCGAGGATTATCTTCTTTGGCATCTTTGGTGCTTTGGTCGGTGCTGCCGCTGGCGCGACGACACGGTCGCCAAGGCAGGCCCTGCTTGGCCTTATCGGAGGAGCCATCGGAGGTGGCGTCGGAGGTGCTTGCTTTGACGTCTTGAGTTACGCCACCCAGGGGTTGAGCCTAGCGATCAAGGAAGGCGATGAAGTTGGCATTGTGGGAAGGGCCGTCACCAGCCTCGTCATCGGAGGTGCCATCGGGCTATTTCTCAGCATCATTCGCCAAGCAGCCAAGGCTGCCTGGGTCCGACTGAGCTTGGGTCGCAACGAAGGCAAGGATTGGGTAATCGACACTGCCCAGACGTTCATCGGGCGAGACGAACGGGCGCACATTCCGTTAATGGGTGACCCAAACGTCATACCCATGCACGCGTGCATCGTCCGTCAAGGAGCGACCTACCTGATCGCCGACGGAGGGTCGCCAGTCGGGACGTTTCTCAACGGACAACGGATTTCACAAGCTCCCCTGTTCCACGGTGCGCAGATTCAAATCGGACCTTATGTGCTTGAGTTCCAGTTGCGTGACGGGGCTGCCCGTCGGGCGGCTGAGCAACTTCGTGGAGTGCCCGCCCAAATGGCGCAGGCACCCAGGCCTCAGTCGGTTCAACCGATGCCAACCCCGCAGCCAACTCAAGTGGTTGCTCCTGCCAGCACGAGCCTCGTCGTGCTAAGTGGACCCTTGGCAGGTCAAAGGTTCCCAGTGAGCACCGCGGTTGAGATTGGACGAGAAGCCCCAGGAATCGCCTTGAGTTACGATGCTCAGGCCTCGCGACGACATGCCCAAGTTCGCCCAGCCGCGTTTGGGCTTGAGGTCGTTGATCTCGGCAGCACCAATGGCACGTTCGTTAACGATCAGCGCGTGACCACGGCAACCATAAAGCCGGGCGACATCGTCAGAATAGGTGGAACCTCGTTCCGTGTCGAGTAAACCCAGATGACTGACCCCAACAAAACCATCATTTCCGGTGCGCCCGGTGCGATTGATCCAAACCGAACCCAAATGGTGCCCGGTGGGCTTGGCGACCCCAACCGGACCCAAGCGATGACCGGTCTCGATCCCACCCGAACAACAGCGCTGCAACTGGGGCCGACGCTCACCGCCGAGTTGCTGTGCAGCCGTGAGGCGACGATGGCCAATGGGCCAGCCCGAGAACAGTTTCTGCTCGACATCAGCGCAGGCGGCTCGCCAGGTCTGCATGCTGGTGCAGGAGCCCGTACACCGCTCAACCTATGCCTCGTCATCGACCGATCAGGCTCGATGGAGGGCGCCCCCCTGGAATACGTCAAGCAGGCCTGCTCCTATGTGGTCGATCTGCTGACTCCAAACGACGTGCTGAGCATCGTCACCTTCGAAGAAACCGTGGACGTACTGATGTCCCCGCAGCGCGTAACGAACAAGCAACCGATCAAAGATGGCATCGCAAGGCTCGAAGCTGGGAACACCACCAACCTGTACGATGGCCTCGCCCTCGCCCTGCAACAAGTGGTTCAGAGCAACGAGTCCTCAAGGGCAACACGGATGGTTGTGCTTTCCGACGGTGATCCCACCGTCGGAATCAAGGACTACTCGGCACTCGTCCAGCATGCCGCGAACATCAAGGCCCAAGGCGTCACCGTAACCTTTCTCGGTTTCGGGCCAGACTACAACGAGGAACTGTTGGCTGGTATGGCGAAGAAAGCCGGCGGCAATTACTACTTCATCCCCCGTCCCGAACTGATTCCTGAGATTTTCCGCACCGAACTTGAGAAGTTGATGACGGTGGTCGCCAGGAACTTAACCCTTCATCTCAAAACGGCCCGATGGGTATCGCTTCGTGCTGCTCCCGGGGTCGCCAGTTCGCCAGGTGACCGCGAGTTCTCGTTCCCCCTCGCAGACTTGGAACGGGGCGCAACTCTCAGCCAGGTCCTTGACTTTGACTTCAATAATCACCCGCTGGGGCACTATCGCGTCGCAGAGGGCCGCTTAACGTTCGAGGACTGCCTCAATGGTCGTCAGGAAACCATCCCGTTGGACTTTGTAGTCGAGTTCACGGCCGATGAGGCGCGTTATTCGGTGGCTCCAAACCCGAAAGTCAGCCAAGCCGCACAACTCCAGATGGCCAGTCGTACGGTCGAAAAGACCATCATGGGCCTCAAGACCCAACAGATCACGTCAGCAATGGCCGTCGCCGAGTTGCAGAAGACCCAGGCGCTTCTCTTGCAACAAGGGCGCACCGCCGATGCTCAAGAGGTGACCATGGCGCTCCGGGCGATTCAGTCGGGAGACACCGGTTCAGCGGAAAAAACGTTAATGGGGACGATGCACCACTTGGATCAAGGCAAACACTAGTTTGTAACGAGTCTACAGATTCAAAAACGCGCACAGAATGTCCAGAATTTTAGGTTCGAATCAGGTTCCTCGTGTCATCATTTCACACCACTTTTATTGATCTGACAGAACGGCTAGACTCAAAATCACTTTGGCAGTTCACGAAACTCTTCGTTCCTTGACTATGGCTTTTGCCGTGTGAAGGAACGCTGTTAAGGCGGTTCGTAATCAATATGCCTTGAGAACGCCATTTTGTCAACATAGAATTTTGATCGAGCCAGCCTTATCGTCCAATTCTGCCTATCGCTAGCAAAGCGATTAAGCCAATCGGTATCAGAAGTCCAAGCCAAGCGTTGTAGAACATCGCCAAGGGCACTGAGAAAATTAATACGACCACAACAACACCGAAAATATCTCGTCTAGTTTGGGTCCTATTTAAGTCTTTCACGCTTGCGAACTTCCTGTGTCACCATAGCACACCACTTCGTGGGGACTTCCTCCTCCCAGGGGGAGAAGGCCTGTGAGCTTCAGCGAACTGGGATGAGGGTCCTTGGGATTTCGTATCTCCCTCACCTCTTCGCAGGCTTCGCGGCGAAGGGCCTCTCCCGACGGAGAGGATTTATGGCCTCGAGTAGTTCAAAACATCAACCCGCAACTCGGTGCCGCCTGGCATCCCGTCGGCGTAGACCACAACATACACGCTGCCCTCAACATCAATAAACCGGCTGGCGTTTGGAATCGTGTACTCGACGGAAGTTGCCGCCGTTGAGGTCGGGGCTGAGCCCACTTCGACAAAGTTCCCATACGGGTAAGAGGCACTCGTCCAGTCATACAGGTAAACCCGCTCCGTGCCCCCGCTTTGGGTGTAACTCCTACCCAAACGCAGTTTCATCGTGGATGCGGGCTTAACCAGCCGAAAAACAGATTCAAAACGGATCGTCCCATCACCCCGCGTCCCCGACATCGCGTACGAAGCGTCCGACTTGATCATCGCCGACGACGAACCTGAGTAAGACGTTCCCTGACTCGACACTTCCGTGGCCGCATACGTGGTTTCGGTTCCACTGGGACTCCCCCAAGTCGCGACGACCGCGCCATTCACCTTCAAGGTAAACGCGTTAGGCCGGCGCGCGCCGACTTCTACTGAAAGCGTTTGCCGAGTTCGGCCAACAATCGGAAGAGATTCCCCATCAGCGAGCACTTCGACTGTGTTTGGCATGCCCAAAGAGCGACCCTTTATCGTGACAATCTGCTCAAACGCGCGGTCGGCAGTCATGTCATAGGCGGCAGGCGTCATATATTGGAACTGAGCCGCAGGAAGCGTCGCTGGCGAACCCAAAATGGCCTGCATCGCCAGTTGGCAGTCCAGTTTGCCGTAGGTCGAGACGTTGACAGGGCTTGCCGTGTCTTCGATGGCCGCCCGAATCTCGTCTGCCGTTGCAGAAGGTCGAGCCCCCAACAACAAGGTCGCGAGGCCCGCTACGTGAGGCGTAGCACCGCTTGTACCGCCGAATCCACTCGTGTATCCACCGCCAACGGTCGGTGCCCACAGGCTCACGCCAGGCGCGGCGACATCCACCCACGTGCCGAAGTTGGAGAATCCGGCGCGATTAGATCCTCCGTCGAGGGCTCCGACAGCGACGACGTTGTCGTAGCCGCTTGGATAGTACGGAATCCCGGAGTTGCTGTTTCCAGCGGCCGCGATAGGCAAAACTCCATGAGCAACCGCATAATCCATCGCGGTTTTCTCGCCCGAACTCACCCGATCTGAGAAGTAACTCATTGAGAACACTCTGGCGCCCATGTTCGCAGCATAAATGTAGGCAGGAATCAGGAACGAGTCATACAAGTAGCCCGAATCAATGCAAGCCTTGAGGCCCATGATGCGTGCGTTTGGTGCGATCCCCGTCACGCCAATCGTATTATCCTGAACTGCCCCAACGAGACCCGCGCAGGGGGTCCCGTGTCCGTAAACATCGTCGGGCTCAGAGTCCATGTAGGCAAAGTCGTAGCCGTGAATATCGTCGGCGTACCCGTTCCCGTCGTCGTCAAGGCCGTTTCCAGCAATCTCACCAGGGTTAGTCCACACGTTGCCAGCAAGGTCGGGATGGTTGTAATCCAGTCCGGTGTCAATAACTGCAACCTTGATCGGCGAGCCGAATGACAGGTCCCAAGCCAAATTAGCTTTGATCGTCTGGAAGTGCCACATTTGTGGCCAGTTGGCATCGTTGGGGTTGTAGGCTAGGCGTGCCCCTCGATCATATTCGACGGAGTCGAACATGGTTTCCAGCCGAGCGCGTTCCGCAGCCAGGTTTTTCGGTGCCTTGTTGAACTCAATTGCGGCGTATCCGATCTCGGGCAGGTGCCAAACGACTCGATAGTCCTTTGTTGCCTTTGGGCGGGATTCAGACTTGATAATGAGCCGTCGCGGATGCGGTGGAAACGACACCGATGGCAATTCGCGATTCAGCACAATGACGGCAAGACCCAAGGGAAGCACGCTTTCATTATAAGCCACCTCGGCGGTGAACCCAAAGACCTATTTTTTCGTCAAGACCCCGCAATTTCGCCAAAAGCGACTTACAATGATTGGAGGGAACATGTTTGCACTTCTTTTGGGATTGACCATCGCGACCGGCTCCGAGGCCCGGGACGTTTACATTATCGCTACCAAGAAAGGATCCGTGTCGGCGGAAACGCTGGCCCGCTACGGGAAAGTCGTTTCAAGAAAACACGACCTTTACACCGTGGAGGTGACAAGCGCAAAGGCTGAGCGCTTGCGGATGTTGGAAGGCGTTACCTCGATTCGACGAGAGGACGAAGAGCCAAATCGCTCATCGGTTAAGGCACTGAAGCGCTACGTTGACGCTCGTTATGCCGAAGCCAAAGCCGCGCGGGAAAAGAAACCCACCGGGATTGGTTCAGAAGACGGTTACCTCTGGTACATGCAGATGCGAGCGTTTCCGAAGGACACGATTGATTGGTCGAAGTATCCGCAGGCAGCCAAGCATCGTGAGCAGATGCTGAGGCCGGCGGCTTCTGCAACTGACGCGTCTTCCTGGTTCTACTGTGGCCCTGCGGGGCTGGACGTCCCTTATCGTCAGTATTGGGGGCTCTCGCCTGTCAACGGGCGCATCACCGCGGCCGTGGGACACCCAGACGACCTGGACACTTTCTATGTCGGCGGCCCTATGGGCGGCGTTTGGAAGTACTCAAACGCCGCTTGGACGTGGTTGTCCAAGGACTGGGACATTTTGCCAGTTGCGTCGCTGGATATTAACCGGATTAACCCCGATTTCATCTATGCAGGAACAGGTGACTTCGATGCTGGTTTGGACTATGGTCACGGCATCATGTACACCTCAGATGGCGGAACCACTTGGACCGAATCCGGCGCAAGCCAGTTCGGAACTTTTCCCGTGAGTCATGTCGTGGTTGACCCCGAGAGTCCCAACGTGGTGATGGCAACCACGGCGAGTCGAAACTTCTCCAATGGCGGAGACGTCTGGCGCAGTACCACTGGCGGAATCAACATTGCAGGTTGGACAACCCCAATCGGAGTCGATGCGGCATGGTTTGACGTCAAGTACGGTGCCTGGGATCAAGGTCTCGGGGCTCGCCGTTACTACGCCATCGGAAGTAACTCAACAACCAACTACTTGTACATGTCAACCGATCGTGGGGCAACCTGGGCACCCCGCAACTTGCCCAACGGACTTGCCCGTGACCGACGGATGAAGATCGCAACCTCGAAACTCTTCCCGCAAACCATTTACTTGCTCGCCACCAGCGCCGAGCGTATCTTCAAATCAACCAACGCAGGTAACACGTGGAGCGACATCACCAACAACTTCCCGAATGGGAGACCTGGGGACCCCGACTACAACTGGTCTCAGTTCCATGACAGCGACATAGAGACCTCGGGCGTTGAGGAAGACATAGTTTATGTGGGTTTGATTGACGCAGCGCGATCAACAAATGGCGGGCAGACGTGGTCGTCTATAGGAGGTCCGACATTCAACTCGGCTGGTGCACTGACCCACAATGATCAGCGGGTCATTGCAAACACAGCCGATCCGAACTACATGCTATTTGGCAACGACGGCGGGGCTTATTTGTATACGAAGGCTGGCGGAGTTCAAGATACTTGGCTCAACTTCAACGACAAGTTGGGCGTAACCCAGTTTTATCACTCAGCACACCACCCAACCAATGAGGACATCATGTTAGGTGGAACACAAGACAACGCAACTCCTCGATCCGGGGGCAACCTGGCGAACTGGGACAACGTTGCGGGTGGCGACGGGGCCGGTTGCGCGATCAATCAGGACATTCCCGACCGTCAGTACGCCAACGCGCAGCGATACTCTCTGGATTCTGGCACCGGCCTGTGTAACATTTTTACGACGCTGGATAGTTGGAACAGCTCGGGTTCTGGTTCATTCAATCCCGGTGGTGATACCCTCCCATTCATCGGGGCTTTCGAACTTGACCCGAGTGATCAGACGATGGGCTATTTCGGCACGAACTTCCTCTGGAGGTTTGTCCATATTCCCGGATTCATGTCCTTCTTTCCGAGGTTAGGTGGAACCAGCCTTGCCACCGGGGGCGGCACCATCACATCCATTTCGATTAGCCCGTCTAATCGAAATGTGATCTATACAGGGTCTTCCTCTGGCGATGTCTTCGTGACAACTGACGGTGGCTCTAACTGGCGTGACATTACTGGAGCGCTTCCCAGTGCCGCTGTTACGGATCTCGAAGTCCACCCTACCGACCCGAATGACATCGTAGTGGTGTTGTCCGGCACTGGCACCGGACACGTTTACCAGTGCGACAACACAAGCGTCAACAACCCCGTTTGGGCGAACAAGAGCGGCTCCGGTCTGCTCGGCTTGCCAGACATTTCCGCAAACACGATCATTCGGAGCGGTTATGACCCCGAGAACACCTGGTGGGTTGGCAATGACGTTGGAGTGTTCCTAACTGCGTCAAAGGGCGCTTCGTGGCTCAACATCAATGCACTGGGCCTGCCCAATGTGCAGGTCAACGACCTCACGTTCGTGCCCGGAAACTCGCATGTGTTCGCCGCGACCTTTGGCCGCGGGATGTGGCGCATCGAAATCTTCCCCCCGAACACGACTATTTCTGAGGCATCGGGGCCAGCGAGTCGCACCGCAGGACAGCCGTTACCCATCACCGTAGTTCTTGATCATCCAGCGCCAGATTCGGGTACCCGCGTGAACCTATCCAGTTCCAGCCCGTCTGTTGTGGTTCCCCCGACGGCCTACGTTCCGTTCAACGAGATTGAGACAACTGTCCAAGCAACGACCAGACGAGCATCGCTCACAACCATGACGGCGACGATTACTGCCCAACTGCTGAACAGCACGAAGGTGATCAATGTGACCATCAACCCTCCGTCTGGCCTCTTCGGCGTTGAGTTAGGAACTGTCGTCAAGGGTGAACTGTTCAGCGGCGGGGTTCCCGATCTTGCTACTGCTGACGGGGTGAGCGTTGAGGTCTTCAACGATCCGACCACACTTCAAGCAAGGCTAGAGATGCGTGGCGAGTCGCCAATCGCCTCTCCTACGGGTTTGGCGGCGTTTTGGTTCTCCGGTGTGGCTCGTCCGGGTCTTGCTGAGAATCTGTTCATGCTGGATGTCACCACCCTGCAATGGGTGTCGATTTCTGGCAGGGTGGCCACCACCTCAATCGCTTACAACAGTGCGACGAACTTGAGCACTCCGACGCGATTCGTGGGGCCAAACCAAAAGGTTCGGGCTGCGCTTGAGTGGGCACCGATCAACGATGAAGATCCGGCACAGGATGGGTGGCTACACAGCCTCGACTTCTTTGCCTGGCAAGCCCAATAGGCCGTCATAAATAGATTTCCCCACCAACTCTGGTGGGGAACACAGTAACCTCATGGCTCGATGCGAGTTCATGGGATTCATCACGTCACCGCGATCACGGCCAACGCCAAGGACAACTTAGAGTTCTACACCGGTGTGCTCGGCTTGCGCTTGGTCAAAAAGACGGTGAATCAAGATGATGTGCGTGCCTACCATCTCTTCTATGCTGACGCTGTCGCCACTCCAGGCACTGACATCACCTTCTTTGAGTGGCCGAACGTGGGCCCTAACCAACCCGGACCGGGCTCGGTGTCGGCCACGGTTTTTCGGGTGGAGTCGGCCGATGCGGTTTCCACCTGGGAAGAGCGATTGGTCCAGCACGGGGTGACGCCTGAACGGTACGAAAATGGCCTGTCCTTTGCAGACCACGAGGGTCAGGCTTTGCGGATAGAAGTCTTCGCAGGCCAACCAAACGATTCGCAACCTTGGACCACGTTGGTGCCAGAATCCTCGGCCATTCGAGGAATCGGGGCCATAGAACTGCCCAGTATTCGCCCCGACGCGACTCGCGCCGTGCTTACCGAACTCCTTGGGTTTACGGAAAGTACTCCCGGAACCTTTGAGGTTAGTTCAGAAACCACTTATGGGCAAGTTCGACTGACAACCTC
>CALMEF010000235.1 GCA_937862825.1 uncultured Armatimonadota bacterium | reverse complement strand
CGAAGACATCTGCGGCTCGTAAGTCGCGGTAGCAACGCGGGCGTTCCATCCGCAAACCTTGACTATCAAGTAGGACGTAATCCACCGCCCACGTGTCAATGCCGACGGACGCGATTTCGCCGCCCGCACGGGCAATGGCCACGTTGACCTCGTGAAGAAGGTGGTCGATGTCCCAATAGAGTCGATCTTCTTCGGCGAGCGGGGCATTGGGAAAGCGGTGGATCTCGTCAACGCAAAGGCGACCATCTTCGATCCATCCCAGCATTCCACGGCCACTTTCGGCTCCGATATCAATTGCTAAGTGCTTCATGGGTCCCTCACGAATACGAGAAGTTCGCCCGGGCCGTGGACACCGCGCACCATGACTCCTTCAATGTCGGCGGTTCGGCTTGGACCACTGATAAGGCCGACGTTGGTTTTGGGCAAATGGGGGATGGCCTTTTTGAGGTCGGTGAACATTGCCGCTCGATCTACGATCACGAGGTTCTGCTTGGGTACGACGCTGCTGAGGCGGGTTGTTTCTGGTGACGAGGACATCACCAACGTTCCCGTCTTGGCTATTGCCGCGTGGGCAAGGGAAATGCCGACTTCCGCGTCCCAAAGTCCGGCGGTTGACTCACCCAGGATTGGGTCTCTGAAGTGGGGTCTTGTCAGGATTTGATCGTACTCATCCTTGCTTATGATGCGTCCACCTAGAGCCTCGAGGTTGGCCTTAAACTGGTCCCAGGGCCTTGGTTCCTCCCTGTGGCTAATGTCGTCTGGGCGGCTACTTGTCTCCCCACCCCCTGCCCCCTCCCCACGCACAAACATCGTGGAGAGGGGGTTCTCTGGCCTGCCCTGCCACCAACTGCGAAATGGGCGTCCGATGCGCTTTGGGGGTTCGCGAAACTCCGTCCACTTACGAAGTCCGCCGACGGGGATTGTGGACGCCATGGGGAGAAGTTTGAGTCCGATTCCCCAGAGCGATGGATGCGTCGTGGCTGTAGCAAAGCCCTTCCACGATCCGTTCTCACCCTCATTCCTCAATTCAAGAAGCATTCTGGGGATCGGGATGCGAACCGGGCACACCTCTTCGCACGCCCCGCACAAGGATGATGCCTTTGCCAGGTCGCCCATGACCTTGACTCCTTCCAACGCAGGTGCCAAAACCGCTCCGAGGGGGCCGCTGTAAACATGGCCGTAACCGTGGCCGCTTGCTTGGCGATACACGGGGCAGACATTGAGGCAGGCTCCGCATCGGATGCAGCGCAGGATGTCGCGATAGGGTCCGTCGAGCACCTTGCGGCGACCGTTATCCAGGAGGATGAGGTGGACTTCGTTTGGGCCGTCGGGCTCTTCTGGTTGGCGTGGCCCTCTGATGAGATGGACGTAGGTGGAGATGGCTTGTCCGGTCGCTGAGCCGGTCAACAGGGGTATGAATAGCGCCAGGTCCTCTTCCTTGGGGAGAATCTTCTCGATGCCCATCACCGCGATGTGAACGGGCGGGACAGTGGTGCAAAGTCGGTTGTTGCCTTCGTTTTCGACGATTGCCAGGCGCCCACTTTCGGCGATCGCGAAGTTAACGCCACTGATGCCAACCGACGCGTCGCGGAACTTACTGCGCAGGTGTGCACGAGCCTGCATCGTCAGCGATTCGGGAACCTCGGTGTACTCGCCAAGGCCCTCTCGGCTAAACGTGTCCGCGATTTGTTTGCGGTTCTTGTGAATGATGGGGGTGATAATGTGGCTTGGCGTGTCGCCGTCCAGTTGAACCACAAACTCTCCGAGGTCGGTTTCGACGACCTCATAGCCTGCGTTGATGAGGTGCTGATTGAGGTGGATTTCCTCAGTCGCCATGGACTTGCCCTTGACGATAATTGGCTGGTTGAGCCCCCTCTCCACGATGTCTGTGCGTGGGGAGGGGGTTGGGGGTGGGGAAACCCGCTGACAGATCTGGAGCACGATGGCGTTTGCCTCGTTGGCGTCCTTGGCATGGTGGATCTGAATGCCGTTCTTGCGACAGTTCTTCTCGAGCTCTGTTAGCAACGTGTCGAGATTGTCGAGCACGAAGTCCTTGATTTGATGGGCCTCGGCGCGTGCGTCCTCGGGGTCATCGAACGCCTTGGCGAGAGCGTCCCGTCGCGCTGCTACTTTGGCTGCGGACGCGGCCCGAACGCTCTTGGTGGTTTGATCGTCCAGCGTCTTCGCAAAGTCGTTAACGCGACTCATGGAATTGTCTCCGCGAGAATCTCCGCAAAGTGTCTTGTGCGAAGGGGCAGTTTGTGGCGACCGATCAGCCCTTGCAAGTGCATGAGGCATCCCATGTCACCGCTGACCAGTTCCTCAGCACCAGTGGCGAGGACTTGCTCAAGTTTCTCGAGTCCGATTCCGCTTGAAAGTTGCCCTTCGTTGACGCTGAACGCTCCACCGAAACCGCAGCACTGCTCGGCATGGTTTATCGGCAGCAATTCGATGTCTGGGATGCTCGCTAGCAGTTGCTCCTGCTCGTTGCGCAGGCCGAGCCCCCGTCCGTGGCAAGCCCGGTGGAAAGCAATCTTCTTGGGATAAGGTTGGGCTCCGGCCCACGACGTCAAGCCCAACTCTCGAACGAGGAACTCGGCCAGTTCAAATGTTTTGGGCATGTTGTGGGCACCCAATGCTTCAAAGCCTT
>CALMEF010000234.1 GCA_937862825.1 uncultured Armatimonadota bacterium | reverse complement strand
GTCGACTATGCGATCTCGACGCCAAAGCTATTTGGTGGCAAATGGGTTGAGCTTGGCGGCGCGGGGATGATTCATCCGAACATCCTGCGTCGCTATGGGATCGATACCGAGCGGTATACGGGTTGGGCGTTTGGCTTGGGCGTCGAGCGAATTCCGATGATGGCGACGGGGATTGATGACTTGCGCAACTTCCTCGAGAACGATCTGCGGTTCTTAGATCAGTTTGCATGAGCAAGGCGCGACTCTTTGGTCTGGTAGCGCGCGAGGCTAACCAGGTAGTGATCCTACGGCGCGGGCCCTCGCGATATACACAGATGTTGGTCTGGGACTTAGCCACCGATGAGGTGACTTCTGGGCAGTGGTTAAAGGGTCGAGTTTATGAGCGCCGATGTGATGTGAGTCCAGATGGGAAGCACTTCGTTGGCGCATGCACTAACTACTCCCAGTCGCACCGTCAACGGTTTGGCGGGAGCGCAGATTGGGAAAGCAGCTGGATACATTGCGGCTGGACGGTCGTTAGTCGTCCACCCTACTTCACCGCTGAAGGCTTATGGCTTACGGGCGGCGCTTGGAATGGCGGCGGGGTCTGGCAAGGAAACAAGCACGTTGCCCTTAATAACTTTCAGCACTGTTGGGTGGAGGAGAAATCGCCCCGTGGAATCAAGGTTTCCAACTTGAACCTTCCGATGTCGGAAGATGACGTTTTCGAAATCTTGCTTGAGATGCGGGGTTGGAAGAAGCAAGTTGCTCTCGAGACTGAACTGCTAAATCCGGACTGGAAGGAGCGGAGCAAGTCGTTCTTTAAGACGCTCGAGACCTTCCTTAGCGGCGATCGAACGGCCTATGAGGCGTTGACCCTGGATGTCGAGAATATGATTCCACAGTACAAGACCAACCAAGAGGGCATTTGGACCAAGGAGTTTAGAAATGGGCGCTTGTTTCGCCGTGAGTCATTCGACAATGATGTTTGGGGGCTCGTTGATGAACGAAACCAACTGGTTAGGGAATGGAGCCCAAAACGGTCTCAGTGGCACTGGATCGACGTTGACAACGAAGGTAACCCCATCTTTGGCGAGCACGGTTGTCTTTGGCGTTGGCGAGGATTCCCGCACGGGGAGCCGGAAATGGTGTGCGATCTTAACGGGAACAAGTTCGAAAATATGCGATCGGATTGAGAAGGTGGTTCATCGGCAGGGATGCCGATGCTACTTCGGGCGGAAAGTGGCGAAGGCCGATTTGCCAGCCTTCTCAAACTTGAGTAGCCAACCGCCCCGCGACCAACCGTAGCACTCTTGCACATGTGCGCCTTTTGGCCAGCCAGGGGAGGATTCTAGGGGTTTCATCTTGCCCATCCCCTCATCAAATCGAAAGACTGGCTCTTCAGGCGGGCCGTACCAGCCGACCGAAACGTAGCGGTTGCCAGGGCCAATCCACCTGACTTGGGATTCGTTAAGCCGATGTAAATGACCATTTGTGACCACAGTTACCCTAGAAATTGAAGCATCCGAGTTTCCAGTAAGAATATGTCCTTCTGGGGACACATCAAAGATTTCGCCTCGTGCGACTATCGCTTTCCAAACACCATTGACAAGTATCTCAGGAGTCCAAAATGGGACGGAGTCTTGAGGGCGTTCAGGGTCGTACGGCGGGATGATGTAGTTGAGTCGATACGACTTACCATCTGCCCCTCTGAAGGGGATAACTTGATGAGCACTGGACCACTTACCTTGATTGAACACAGCGCTCTCGTACTGTGAGCCGTCAACGCTGAGCCACGAGCATATTGAAAAGGTGATAGAGCCATCGTGCCCCCCATGAACTTGGTCATTTGGCCACTTGCCGGGACTCAAGTGGAGCTTGCCTTTCCAAATGACGAAGGATTCGCCGTAGGTGATCAGAATCGCGCCAGATCGAGAATAGAGAGAGCGCCCTACCCAAAGTTCTGGGTCTGGAGTCGGGCGAAGTTCTAACTCTGCGTCATCGGGATAAACCATTTTGGTCAGCGCGCCTGCAACACGCAGGACCTTGAAGGGTGGCACTTCAAAGTCGTCTTCGTGCCGAAGAGACGTTATGCCACTTGCCTGATGGAGGCGTTAGAATTTCAAAAGCTGGTGGCTGGACGGCTAGATGGATAAGGGAGATCAAGGGAGCGTCACCTTTGAGCGGGCACTGTCCAACAGATCTTTCAAGCCAAAGTGGGTTGTCCAATGATCCAGATAGCTTTCATCCAACTCGCCAAGTTGCATCTCTAAGACGCCGACAATATCGTTCCACTGCTTGTCGCTCACGCGATTGCCGAGTTCGAACCAGCGGAGTTTGGTGATAACGGTATCCTCTGGCGAAGCGAAGGGGAGGGTTAGACCAGGAATCACCTCAATCAAGCGCTTGCGACTGAGTTGAGAGGCCGAATATTCGTCGTGGGGAAGGAGAAATCGATCGACCTTGTCCAGAGTTTCGCCATTGAGAATTTGCCCACATGTAAAGCCCTCGGGACTTTCAATCGCCTGGCGCAGAGATTCGGACTGAAAGACAAGCGGCCATTGGAAAGCAGCGACGAGTTCGTCAAGTTGGGTCGAGTTGATTTGCGCAGCAAGGTCTGCATCATGGGTCGCCCGCTCAAGTCCCCAAGCACTACTCGCTAGTGAGCCCCCCACGATGAAGTCAATCCCAGCAGAATTCAGTTGCAGGGCTACGGAGGAAACAGTATCGAAGATGCTACTCACGATCTCGTGGTCGAAGGTGTTTGGTCGCCTTGCGGAATGCCTTCAGGTCCTCGCTGAGTTCAACTGCCTTACGCACGCGCCATGCCGGCCCCTTCTCGCGTGAAAGACGCAACCGAAGGCGATGCATCTCGATAGAGGTGTCGAGTAAATCCGTGCGCTCCATGTGACTATTGTACGTGTTCTTGGGGATTGCA
>CALMEF010000233.1 GCA_937862825.1 uncultured Armatimonadota bacterium | reverse complement strand
GGCACAGCGCCTGCAATGAAAGCCCGCTGTATGAAGACTTGCTTGGCAATGGAAAGCGCGTCCTTGTCATGGGTTCAGATGACAACGTCCTCGCTTACTTTGAACCGAACGAAGATACCACCAAGCCTTGGACAATGCATCCGATCAGCGGCCAAAAGGGTGCTGGGTCTCAGCGTTACTCGCACGGCTTGGGCATCGGCGACCTCAACCACGACAAGGTCAACGAAGTCCTGACAACCCAAGGCTACTACACGAGGCAAGGTAGCGAGTGGAAGTTCGTAAGTGCGGATCTCGGGCCGGATTGCGCCCACATGCAAGTGACAGACGGTCAGGTTCTAACGACCTCGGCCCATGCCAAGGGCGTCTGGCTGTTTGACCGTAACCTCAAGAGAACAACCCTCGATGAGAGTGTGGGCCAGACCCATTCAACCGTTCTGGTCCGGCTTGGAAAGGACAACAAACTCAACCTGATAACCGGAAAGCGTAAGTGGGCCCATCGCCCTGGCGTTGACCCGGGTTCTGAGGAAGCCTCGTTACTCGTTCGTTACGAGCAGGACGGCAACAAATGGACTCGCCACATTATTGATGAGAACTCAGGCGTCGGAACCCAGTTCGAAGTGAAAGACTTCAACGGTGATGGCTTGCTGGACATTGTTACCGCGAACAAGAACGGTGTGTTCCTCTTTACCCAGCAATGAAGGATGTCCCTACCGGCTGCACAATGAGCATGATCATCGTGCTTTGCGTGGCCTTTGTAGGTCTGGGGCTGCTCTCTGGAAATCAGCACGTGGTGATGAGGCTAATGTCAATCTCGATTCCTGTTCTCATCGTGGCTGGGGTTGGCTGGTTCTTGTGGGATCGATGGCATCGCCTGCATTAAGGGCATAATCACCCTCATGTCAATGGCGACTCACGCCTCGCTTGCTCTCTCTCGATTCAATGAGCCTCGCGAAATCGGCCCAGTTCTTTCCGACCTCAGTCAAGGTGCATTGTTTCTAAAGGTCGCCGCCGACATACGTGCAGCAGGCTCAAACTGGCAAACCCTCTCCGCGTTCAAGTTTGCAATGTACGGGCTGCACGAGTCCGAGGATGCCGCTCTTCAAACAGTCCAGAACCGTCAACAAATCCTGCCGTGGTTAGACTCCTCGATGGAAGTTTGGGCGGGAGTACTCAGGCCCTTTCGACACTTCGGAGAAGCCAACTTTCTTGAAAAGGACAACCCAGGAGCATGCTTTGTGGTGACCGATGGCCCTCCAGAGGACGATTCACCTATCGTCATCGTCACCAGCGTGGGCTGGGCAAGCGCGGAAGGGGAGGCGATGGAGAGGATCAAGCGCTTCGGCGAAGGCGTTACGGCCGTGCGAATCGGCATGACGGGACTCCCAGGGCTCCACTCCCAACAGTCCTTTACGTTCCCGGGCGGATTGATTGATGATGGCCTCACAGTCACGTTCTGGCGCAATCTGCGCGCGGCTATGGACTTTGCCTACGGGCCGGGCATGCATCGCGGCCAAGTGAAGATCCAAAGAAGCGAGCCGTACGGCGACCGAACCTCGTTCACAAGGTTCCGAGTGCTGCATAGCGAAGGCTCTTGGCATGGGTCAGACCCGCTCGCTCCCTAAACTGCGAAAACCTGGTGAGCCCTCCCTCAAATACTCGTGTATGATGCAAGGGAAGTGGTGGAAGGATGAAGACTCTTACTTGCATTTTCCTTGCCCTGATACAGTTGCTTGCCTATAGTCAAGGTATCGAAGTTACCATTGACGGCTCAAAGGTGTTTGACCAGTCTGCGGTGATCAAGCCAGGAACCTTCGGTGATGAAGATTTCGCCATCATCCTCAAGGCGGCAAAGAATGGGACGTTCTCCGTCAGCGGATTCCGCCTTCAAAACGGAGCAAAGCGAACGATTTCGGGCAACATGAGCCGTTCAGGTGCTTTGCGCGCGACCCTGAACGCGAGCGCCACAAAGAAGGTTCCGATCAATGGTCAATACATCCCGAACGACGATGCAATTGCGATCAACTCCATAGATGGGAAGAGTAGCGACATGGTGCTGGCTCGGTTTGGCAAGAAACTGATCAAGACCGGTCCCTACCAAGGTCGGTCCACCGATCCAGATGTTGCCTGGGAACTGACCGTTTCTCGCTCTTCCGGTGCCGATTACAATGTGGTCGGATTTCTAGAAATAGACTCCAAGCGAAACCGAATCGAAGGTACTTTGAAGGCGAATGGGAAGTTGCTCGCCCAATCCAGCGATAATGAATCCGTCAAAGTCGATGGACAGTACGATTTTGAAGAACATCGGCTGGACGTCTTGCTACACGTGACAGGCGTGTCGGAGCGCATCGGGGCAACCCTCGAACAAGGCAAACTTCAGGCTCCTGCGATCTTTGGACTCGTAAGCAAAGTAGTCGGAAATGTGCCCGGGCCAGATGAGCGGGGCGACTTCAAGATTGCAGGCTCGATTAGTCAATCCAACTTCACGTTGGATATCATCATGAAGCCACCCTACGAAGGGCAAGCGAACATAACCTTCGACTTCTCCAGCCCGTTAGGTTCGACTCTGAAAGCGGGCCAAGTTGTTGAACTTACGGTGATGTCAAGTGCTTCCAAATCTGGCCGTGATAAACCGAATCTGGCGGGAAGCGGCTTTTGGCACGTGGAGGGTGACGGTGCCGAGGTTCTTGAGATGAAGAAGACCTTTGTCGGCACTGCTAGCGACGGGAAGTTCTATGCCTCGGTTCAAGGCGTTACCAAGTTTAAGGTTCTAAGTCGTGGCACCATCAAGATCACGGCAGTATATGCCGGGCAGTATTGGGGGCCGGGTGGCGCATACAACTGGAATCCCTGCACTTACACGTACAAGTTTGGTGAGAAGCCTGCCGTAGACAGGAACTGACGGTTTACGAAGGTCTGCATAATGGACCATGCGTTTCGTTGCATTTCTTGTTCTCGTGTTGCTCCTTTGCCCAATGTGGAGCGGTGCTCAAGGTTCAAAGAAGCCGAGATTCGACGTTACAGTTGAGTCGACTATGGGCTTTGACCAGACTATTGAGGCGTTGAAGATGGCGGCTTCTGCCGAAAAGTATGGGTTTCAGGGTCGTCACGATGTCTCAGACACCTTGGCCAAAAAGGGCTTCCCACGAGAGCGACTGGTGGTGCTTGAGTTCTGCAATCCGAAGAACGCGGCAGCCGCGCTTGAAGAAGATATTGCCGTCGGCCTGATGATTCCATGCCCAATCATGGTGTGGCAAAAGGGCAGCAAAGTCATGGTTTCGACCATGGATGCGCGGATGATGGGAATGATGTTTCAAGGAAAGAAGATGGAATCGATAGGCAAGTCGGTTGCAGCTGATCTGCGGAGGATCATGTCCGTCATCGAGAAGAAGTGAATTTCTCGTTCCGAGGCAAGGTCTGGTATTGGAAGGGCCCCGCCCCTCACCACTTTATCACCGTCCCTGATGTTGAGGCCAAGGAAATCAAGCAACTTGAAAAACTGGCTACCTACGGGTGGGGCATGATCCCGGTGACGGCAACGATCGGTGAAACACAGTGGTACACGGCGATGTGGCCGAAAGACGGGGCATACATCCTTCCCCTTAAACTTGCGGTGCGTAAAGTTGAGAAGATTGCGGAGGGTGACGAGGTTTCAGTTCAGATTGAGGTGATTTTGGGTTGAGGGACTTGTTGCACCGAGCAATCACTTGTGTGAAAACCGGTCACAATTTAGACGGATGAAATTATGTCGATTCGAGTTGCTGGCCGAACCAGGTAGGTCAAGGAGCGGATTCGCCTTCCAAGGCAAAGTCTACGAGACAGATGGTCAGCAGCCAATCGGTATCCACGAGCCTGGAGATGTACGTCTTCTGGCACCTGTGCTAGCAGGTTCGATCCGAATTTTTTCAGGAGACTCGTTCACGTACCTGAATCCCGCGAGCGCAGTTGGCACGGGCGAACCCGTACTTGGTCGGCTTGACCGTGAACTCTCGTGTCGACCGTGCTTGGTAGCGGTGATCGCCAGCCATGGAAGGAATGTCGAGGTAGAAGTCGCTGACGATATCGTCCTGGGGCTAACCCTTGGCGTTCATTACTTCTTTGGCGAGGGCACTACCGCCTCCGACGCCGATGCTGGTTTCGCTTTTGGTCCTGCAATTTCAACTCCTGAGGACTTAGCGGAGTCTGGTCATGAAACAAAGTTTGGCAAGGTCTATGGGCTTTCGCTCTCCTTTGGCAAAGGCGGGACCGACCCAGAGGTGATCTCGTCTGAGGTCTCCTTTGCTCTGAGAATAGCCCAGGCATCGGAAACGGCACCTTTAAGGCCCGGTGATCTGTTTGCGGTCCCGGTTGGGGAGGCGCTGCGTGGCGTCCAGCAGAAGGACGAGATCCACTTCACTTCCGAGACCTTGGGCGCACTCAGAAACTGGATTCAGTAGCGGCCTGGACCTCTTTGATCGCGTTCTCAAGTTTCACGCGAGCGAGTTCCATTTCGTTTGCATCGGCGTCAGGGGAGACATAGATTGGATCACCCGCGTAAAACCGTGCCCTTGAAAATGGCTTGGGAACCTGGTAGGCATCCCAAGTGCCGAGGATCCATCCTTTGGCGGCCTGTGAACCCACGGGTACGAGGGCTGCGCCCGACTTCTTCGCCATAGCGATGACGCCGGGTTGAACGACGTGGATTGGGCCCCGGGGGCCGTCAGGCGTAATTGCCATGCGCCCTTTCTCGCGGAGGACGCGGATGCTCTCAATCAGAGCGCGTTCGCCACCACGACCTGTACTGCCGCGGATGATCTGAAATCCAAGTTTGCCAAACACGTAGGTTTGCATCTCTCCATCCTTGGAATGGCTGATGATTGCCCAGTAACCCCGACCAAAAAAGACCATGCCTGGAATGAACGACCGACCATGCCACCCGCAAAAGATCACACCGCAAGGAAGTTGGGCGGCTTCCTCGACCCCCTTGACGTCTACCCGCAGGCTTTTGCCAATCAGACGAGCGAGCGCATAACCTACTCGGCTAAGCAGCACTCTGCGCTTTGACTTCCACCACTGTTTCAAGGACAAAGACCTCGTTGACGCGCGAGTTCTGTTGCGGGATGCAACGGATACTCTCGTAATAACACTTCGATCCAGTTTGGATTCTGGTCAAGTGCGTGTAGGGCCAACAACGCATCGGGCCTCTGCGGATCTTGAGGAACGGAAACGATACTCTTGAGAAGCGTTGTGGATAAGTTCGATTCGCTAGACTTAAATCGATCCGCTAGAAGCGAACGCCGGATTGAGGGTAAGCGACCTAGGTGGCCAATGACCGACAGGCGCTCCAGTATCGGAACTTGTTCCAGTTCTGGAGTCTGGTCTAGGAGTTCGATCCATGCCGCTGCCTCTGCCTCTGGCTCTCCCAAGAGGGCGTATGACTCGGCTTTCTCACGTAATGCACGGAGGTCTTTCGGATGTTTGGCCAAGACATGCTCGGCGGTTGAAAGCCTGGCTGCGGGAGAACGGTGATTCATGCGATCCAGGGCCTCGTGTCCCAACTCGAGATCGGCAAGTTTGGGAGCGCCGAATACGACCGAGAGGAGCAGACCAACGGCAAGCCCGCCAAGGTGAGCCCAATAGGCCGAGCCGCCCATTGACGGAGCGCCGAGCGTCCAAACGGCCCCAGCCATCTGAAGAACAGCCCAAAGGATGGCCATCGCTGCGACGGGCACACCCATATTGGGCGCGATCGGAACCCGCAGGTTGAAATAGCGAACCGAATAATATCCGACCAAAGCA
>CALMEF010000232.1 GCA_937862825.1 uncultured Armatimonadota bacterium | reverse complement strand
GGTGAAGTTGAACGGCGTGATGGCGACAACAAACCCTTCGAGGGGCCGGTATTCCATTCGGTTGTGAACTCCGGGCGAACTGATTGGCTGCTGGCGATAAATCTGCTCCAAGAAGTGAACGTTAAAACGAAGAAAGTCAATGATCTCGCAGGCCGAATCAATCTCCGCCTGATAAGCGTTCTTGCTTTGACCAAGCATGGTTGTGCCGTTCATGTACGGCCGATACTTCCCTGCAATCAGGTCAGCGGCTCGCAGAAAAATGTTCGCTCGATTCTCCCAACTCATGCGTTCCCACATCTCTTTGGCCGAAAGAGCAGCGTGAATTGCGGCTTTAACGTGGGTCGCGTCTCCCACGTGACAATGACCCAGGGTATGGGAAATCTCGTGAGGCGGGGCAAGGCGCTGAAGGTTGCCCGTGCGAACCTCTTGACCTCGTATGATCATTGGAATGTCGGCTTCGCTTGACTTGAGTTCGGCAAGAGTTGCCTTCAACCTCGCCCGCTCCGGAGTTCCGGGAGCGTAAGTCAAAACGGGTTCATTTTTGGGAAGTGAGAAGTCGACGTAGCCGCGCTGCATGCCAGTAAGAGTGTACCGAGCGGGGTAAAACCCTCTCATGCAAGGGGCGTGGAAGGTCGGGCTGTTCGTGCTGCTCTTCGTGGGGCTCCTGTTTGGGGCGTACCAAGTGCTGGGCAAGTCGATGCTGCGGCCGGAAGTTGACAACTACACCGTCGTGTTTGAGGATGCGACCGGAATCGCCGAAGGGGCAAAAGTGTTGCTGGCTGGCGTCAAGGTTGGAACAGTCTCCAAGGTTCGACTTGACGACCCAAGCCAACCGGCCAAAGCCCTGATTTCCATTGAAGTCGACAAGAAGGTGTCGATTCCGAAAGGTTCGGGGGTCGTGCTACCCGGAAGCCTCATTGGCTTTGGAGACAATCCCCTACAAATCGTTCCTCCATCGTCAGCGGTGGGAAGAGTAGAGCCTGGATCGACGCTTGTTGGCGTTCGAACTTCCCCACTGCAAGATTTGCTTCCAGATACAAAGTCAACTATGGAGGAGGTCAATAAGACCCTGGCCGCAACTCGGCGACTTATTGAAGACCAACAACTGAAGCAGGGTCTGGAGAACCTCCTGGTGACGAGCGAAAAAACGCTGAAGCAGTTTGGAAACCTCGCTGTGCGAATGGATTCGTTGGTCGTGGCGAATCAAGGCTCAATCCAACAAGCCATCAAAGAAGCCGCGAGCACGATGGAAGAGGTGAAGAAAACGACTGTCGCGATCCGAACTTTGGCCAGTGACCCCCAATGGAGAGACAAAGTGGGTGGCTTGATGGACAGTTTGACCGCGACCACCAAGAAGGCCGACGACCTCGTCGCGAACCTCAACGCGTTCGTGTCGGATCCTGCGCTGAAGAACTCGATCAACGGGACGCTCGCCAACACGGAGAAAATCAGTGAGTCCGGCACGAAGATCGCGGCCAATGCGGAGAAAATCGCTGCCAATGGTGTGGTCGTCAGCGAAAAGGCTATCGATCTCGCGAACAAGGCAAGTGAAATCCTTGACGAGGCCAAAGAACTCTTCAAGAAGTTCGGAGGGGTTCTTGAAAAAGGCCCTCAGGCCGCGGCAGCCTTCAGCGGAATTGAATCGAACATCGACTTAAATCGTGAGACAAGACCCGATCGTTGGCGCACAGACGTTGGCGTTTCCATTCCTTTCGACAACAAACGAATCCAACTTGGGTTGTGGGACGCATTCGAATCCAACAAACTCACCGTTCAACTGGCTCAGCCCTACTCCAGCGCCCTTACCCTGCGGTACGGAATCTATGCGAGCAAGCCTGGGGTTGGGGTAGACTATCGGCTCGCTTCACGACTGTTCGTCCGCGGTGACTTGTTCGACATCAACAACCCACGCGGCGACCTTCGGTTGCGATACGAGATCGGAAACGGATTCTACGGCTACCTGGGTGTTGATCGATTGTTCGACCGGAATGCCGCTACGATTGGATTTGGTTTTCGAAAATAAGGATAGGTTTTGAAATGAAGGTTATCTTGAACCAGACGGTGCCCAAGGTGGGCAAAGAAGGCCAGGTTGTTACTGTGGCCAACGGCTTTGCCAGGAACTACCTGTTCCCGCGCGGCTTGGCCATCGTTGCTGAGAAGAATCAGATTGCAGCCCTTGAAAGACGAAATGAGCGCATGGCCGCCAAACTAGCCGAAGGAAAAGCAACTGCCGAAGCAACCAAGGATCAAATTGACGGCAAGGTCATCCGACTTGAAGGTAACGTTGGTCAAGGGACCAAGTTGTTTGGTGCGATCACTGCACAAGACGTTGCTGATGCCGTGCGAAGCCAACTCGGCGTCGTCGTGGACAAGAAGAATGTGGCGCTCATTGAACCAATCAAGCGACTAGGCGCCCACAAGGTTGAGATTGACCTGCACCGCGAAGTTGACGCGATCATCACAGTTGACGTGTTCGATCCGAATGCTCCGGTAGAGGCTCCTGCTGCTCCGGCCCCAGAGGCAGAAGAAGCCTAAGCATTACCCATTTGAGAGCCGCCACCTCAAATCAAGGTGGCGGCTCTTTTGTTACCTCAGGATAGACGGCAGCGTGCTGAGTCACCTCCAGCATGTTCATCAATACCCCGAGGGCGCCGTAAGAGTTGATACGTGACTCCGGACTAATCGACAACCGGATATGCTGACA
>CALMEF010000231.1 GCA_937862825.1 uncultured Armatimonadota bacterium | reverse complement strand
GGAGCAATGGAAGGCGCGGCTGCGCTCGATTGAGTTGCAGAAGTCTGCAAACAAGGTCAACCCTTAAGAGGGCCATGGGCGGGTATAATTGGGGAGTTCCGACGCTCCCTTTCCCGCCCTTCAGAGCGTCTTACGGAAGGATAAACTGTGGCAGATTTTGAGCACCCTATTGAGTCCGTAAACGTTGACGAGGAACTTGGTCGTTCGTATGTCAACTATGCGATGTCCGTTATCATCGCACGAGCGCTTCCGGACGTTCGAGACGGCCTGAAGCCCGTCCAGCGCCGCATCCTCTACGCGATGAGGCGACTGAACCTCAGTCCCGATAGCCCCTATACCAAGTCGGCTAAGGTCGCCGGTGATACAAGCGGTGACTTCCACCCCCACGGGCAAGAAGTTATCTATCCAACCTTTGTCCGAATGGCCCAGCCCTGGTCCATGCGCTATCCCCTGGTCGATGGCCAAGGGAACTTCGGCTCAGTTGACGGCGACTCCGCAGCCGCCATGCGATACACCGAAGTTCGCTTGACGCCGCTCGCGATGGAGATGATCGAAGACCTCGATCGTGAAACCGTGGACTGGGTGGACAACTACCTTCAAAGCACGAAGGAACCAACGGTTCTCCCGGGCAAGTTCCCCAACCTGCTCTGCAATGGCGGCTCGGGAATCGCCGTTGGAATGGCGACCAACATGCCACCACACAACCTGACTGAGGTCGCCAATGCGATCCTGCACCGAGTAGATAACCCAACCTGCACGCTGAGTGAGGTCATGGAGATCATGCCCGGGCCAGACTTCCCAACCTACGCAACCATCATGGGTGCCAAGGGCATCTTGAGTGCCTACGAGACAGGCCGTGGCAGCATCGTCATGCAGGCCAAGACGATGATTGAGCCAGGTGACCTGGGCAAGTCGGTTATCGTCATCACCGAACTTCCCTACCAAGTCAACAAAAAGAACCTCGTTGAGAACATTGCGAAGATCGCCAAGGACAAGAAGTTCGACGGCATCACCGAAGTTCAGGACTACTCAGACAAGCGCGGCATGCGAGTCGAAGTGGCCATCCGACGCGACGTTAACCCGAACAAGGCCCTCAACTACCTGCTCAAACATACGCAACTGAGAACGACCTTTGGCGCGATTATGCTCTCGATGGTGGACGGTTCGCCGCGAGTTTCTCCGCTCCTTACCATCCTTGACGAGTACATCAAGCACCGCAAGCAGGTGATTGAGCGACGAACGCGATACGAACTGTATCGCGCCCTCGAAGACGTCCACCTCAACGAAGGCTATCAGATTGCCCGACGCTTCCTCGATGAAGTCATCGCAGCGATTCGTCGGTCGCCAGATACGGCCTCCGCACGACTCGAACTCATTCGCGAGTTTGAGATGACGGCCTACCAGGCCAACGCAGTCCTTGCAATGCCCCTGCGAAACCTCACCCGGCTCGAACAGCAGAAACTCGAGGAGTCCTACAAGGCAGCACTGTTCAAGGTCCAAAACCTGATGGACATCTTGAACGATGAGCAGCGCCTCATCAAGGTCCTCAAAGAAGAACTGACCACCTTACGTGACAAACACGGCGACGAGCGACGCACCAAGATCGTCGCACGAGAAGCAGGCGAGTTCACCGAAGAGGACATGATCCCCGAAGAGGACGCCATGATCTCCATCTCGCGCGATGGCTACATCAAGCGAGTGAGCATCGACGCCTGGCGCGAACAGCGCAAGGGCGGCAAGGGCGTCAACAACACGATGAAGTCGGATGATGAGCCAGCACACCTCTTCCAGGTGAACACGCATCACACCATTCTGTTCTTCACCGATCGTGGTCGCGTCTACCGACTCAAGGCGTACGAAATCCCCGAGAACGGCCGCTATGCCAAGGGCATGCCGGTCATCAACTATATCAACATTCTCGGCGGCGAGCGAGTCACTGCGACGGTCAGCGTAAAAGACCTCAACTCGGACGGCTTCCTGACCATGATCACTCGTGGAACGGGCAAGAACCGCTGGTCAGAGGTTAAACGAACGCCGCTCAGCGCGTTTGCCAACATCCGAAACAACGGCCTCATCGCCTTTGATATTGAGGAAGGCGACGAACTCGGCTGGGCTCTCCGCACTCGCGGTAACGACGACGTTATCCTCATCACGCGATACGGCCAATCCATCCGGTTCAATGAGAAGGATGCGACGTCTCGATCTCGTGCAGCCGGAGGCGTCAAGTCCATCACCTTCAAGGAAGGCAAGCCAGATGACTTGGTCGTGTCCGCCGACCTGGTACGGCCCGATGCAACGCTCCTCGTCGTTGGCGAGAATGGCTTCGGAAAGCGAACGCCACTCGAAGAGTATCGTGTCCAAGGTCGAGGTGGTAGCGGCATCCTCACGATGAACGTCACCGACAAGACGGGCAAGGTCATCGGAGCGGAAATCGTAGAAGACGAAGACCGCCTGCTGTTGATGACCATGCAGGGCAAGGCCATCCGTCTCCGGGTGAAGGATGTTCGACAGGTGGGCCGAATCGCTCAGGGCGTCAAGTTGATTAACCTGGGCGCCAATGACTCGGTAAGGTCAATCGCACGAGTGGTTCAAGGCGCTGACGATGGAGACATCGAAGACGCCGAGGTCACCGACGAAGAATAAGCGGCCTCAATACTCGTAACGCTCAGCGTAACGATGAATCGTCTCGATCCGGCGGATAGTTCCTTCGCCGGATCGCATGATAATTGACTCCGTCAACGCGAACCCGCGCCGATAGCGGACGCCTTTCAAGAGATCGCCCGAGGTAATGCCGGTCGCGGCGAAAATCACGTTCCCGCTCGCCAAATCTTCAGTGCGAAACACGCGATCAATGCCGCCATCAACCATTTTTTCGGCTCGTTCGCGTTGCTCGTCGCTGGTGAACACCAATTTCGCCTGCATCTCTCCGCCACAACAAAGCGTCGCTGCCGCAGAAATCACCCCTTCTGGAGCACCGCCGATTCCCATGAGGCCGTCAACACCCGCGTCAGGATCCAGCGCGGCAATCGCGACTGACAAGTCGCCATCGGGAATCAAATGAACTCGAGCGCCAGCATCGCGAACTTCTTGAATCAACTTCTCATGACGAGGACGATCCAGCATGCCGATGATGAGTTCATCAACATCCTTTCCAAGCGCCTTGGCCATCAGTCGAATGTTCACCTTGGCGGGCAAAGCGATGTCAACCACCCCAGCGCACTCGGCACCCACGACCAACTTGTCCATATAGCAGTCGGGCGCATGCATCAGGTGGCCCTCACCTTCCACACAGGCAGCCAAAACTGCAATCGCATTCGGCGTACCGTTCGCACAAAGGTTCGTGCCTTCCAGCGGATCAACCGCAATCTGGATCACCGGGCCTTCGCCAGTTCCGACCTTCTCACCAATATAAAGCATCGGTGCTTCATCGCGCTCGCCCTCGCCAATTACGATGGTGCCGTCCATCTCCATAGAACCCAAAGTTCGGCGCATGCCTTCGCACGCCGCTTGGTCTGCAGAGTTGCGATCGCCCTTACCCACCCAACGGGCAGAACTCAGGGCAGCCGCCTCGGTTACGGCGAGAAAGTCAAGTTGGCGGTTTCGATTCAAAGGCTTCACTCCTACTAGGTTCGGTAGTTTACTTGGTTACCCTTAGGTCCAGACTCACGCTCACCGCGATGACGGTTCACGTGGATGAGAAGTTTCTAGCCGGAAGGAACCAAACTCCTCTCCGACGGGAGAGGACGTTCGCTGCGAAGCATGCGAAGAGGTGAGGGGGATAAATCCTCATCCCAGTTCGCTGACGCTCACAGGGCTTCTCCCAGCGGGAGAAGCGGGCG
>CALMEF010000230.1 GCA_937862825.1 uncultured Armatimonadota bacterium | reverse complement strand
CAACGCGGTTGTTGCATACTAACCCGGCATGGCGCAGAGCATACAGTTTCTAGGTGCAGCCCGAACAGTAACGGGTTCGAAACACCTGATCACCCATAACGGCAAGAAGATTCTCATCGATTGCGGTCTCTTTCAAGGAGGCCAGGAGCTTAGTGCTCGAAACTGGCTCGACTTTGAGTTCGACCCCGCCACCCTCGACCTGGTCATCCTCACCCATGCCCACATGGATCACATCGGCATGCTCCCCAACCTCGTCAAAGCGGGCTATCGAGGACCGATCATCTGTACGGCAGCCACGTTGGGCTTGGCGAGAATCAGCCTGCCAGATTCGGGGCGAATCCAAGAGGAAGATGCCAGGCATGCCAACAAGCACGGATACTCGCGCCATTCCCCGGCGTTGCCGCTCTATACCGAGAAGGACGCTTATGCCTGCCTAAAGCAGTTTCAAAAGGTCCACTACTACGACTTTCGTGATCTTCCAGGAGGAGGCACTTGGCGCTTCCTGCCCGCTGGCCATATCTTGGGCTCGGCCTTCATTGAGATTTACTTCGAGAATGGCGAGCGCATTCTGATGGGTGGGGACTTGGGCCGTTTTGATACGCCGATCATCAAGGACCCCACGACCGTTGAGTTTGCGGAGTACCTGGTTATCGAGAGCACCTACGGAGACCGTAGCCATGCAAAGGAGAATATCCGGCATCGCTTGGCAACGATCATCACTCAGGCAGTAAAGGACGGAACGGCAATTCTCACGCCCTCGTTTTCGATTGGTCGCACCCAGGAGTTGCTGTATCACATCCATCAGATGCAGGACCAGAAGCGAATCCCTCGGATCCCCATCTTCGTGGATAGCCCAATGGCAGTTTCATCGACTCAGGTGTACCGGCAAGCCTTGGAAGAACATGACGACGAGATGAAGGCTGAACTGGATATGGCTCACGAACCACTTGAGCCCGAAAACCTCACTATGGTTCGAGACCGGGAACAGTCCAAAGCGCTCAACGTCCATCCTGGGCCGATGATGGTCATCGCCGGAAGCGGTATGTGTAACGGCGGTCGAATCGTGCACCATCTGTTACACCGACTGTCGAGCGAGAACACCTTGGTCTTGTTTACCCGGGACCAAGCCGAAGGGGAGCTTGGACGCAGGCTGATCGAAGGGGCCGATGTTGTCACCATTCACGGCCGCGAGGTGGAAGTTCGGGCCCGCGTAGACAAGTTGAACTCGCTCTCCGCCCACTGCGATGCAGACGAGATGATGCGTTGGTTGGGCGGCTTCAAAGTTGCCCCCAAGAAAACCTTCATTGTTCATGGCGAAATCCACGCCCAAGAAGCGCTTCAGGCGCGGATTCAAACCGAACTGGGTTGGGAGACGGAGATTCCGTATCAGGCGGACGTGTTTGATTTGGAATGACGGAGGTCACTTAATAGAGCAGTGCCTTTGCCGCGTAAACTGGAGGAAATCCAATGGAATGGCTCTTGCACATCGCACTATGGATGCCGATCATTCTCTTGCCTATGTCGACCAGGCCTGGAGTCAAGAGGTCTGCGATAAACTTGGTGCTGATAGCCACTGGTATCGCGCTTGTCGGTTTTGCAGTCCATTATTGGGGGAGTAGTCCAATCCTAGTCGCTTTCTGTGTTGCTTCGTCGCTTTGTGCCACGATTTGGTTTGCGTTCCAGTTGCGCCCAGTCAAACGTGTTTGAAGAATACAGAGCGATTAAACGGGCACAACGGAAGGGAACGCCACCTGTTTCCCCCTTGGTCAAGGGGGAAACGTTGGGAAGGGGAATCGAAAGCAAACTAGCGAGTACTTAGCGTCCCAATAAACAAACCGCCGCAGCGGCAACACCCGCCGTATCGGTTCGCAAAACGCGCTCACCAAGAGTCACGCCCCGTCCACCAATGAGAGCCACTTCGGCAGGTGACCACCCGCCTTCAGGGCCGACAAACAGCGTTAGTGGATCAAGTTCCGTTACCTCTGACAAGGTTCTAGGTGCAGACTCGGCCTCATCAAGGACGATCGGATTCTGAGCCGACTCTAAGGCGGCTTTGAATGAGGCTACAAACATCAGCGTCGGAACTACAAGGCCATAGCACTGCTCGGTTGCCTCCCGAGCAATCGCTTCCAGACGTCGCAAGCGGTCGGACACTTTGGCAGCATCCCACTTCACGACACTGCGATCGGCAGGGAAGAGAACGAACCCACTGACTCCCAGTTCGGTGCCCATGCGAATCACCGTCTCAAGCCGATCACCCTTGGGAAGTGCCTGTGCCAGTAAGACCGTCCGAGTTGGGCGATTGGGCGAGACAACCTCAATCGGTTCAGCGGTATGAACTTGATAAGCCGCCCGGATCAACGTCCCATCATTTGGCAGGATCGCAATATGATCGCCCTTCTGAAGTCGCAGCACCTTCCGAAACTTCTCTACCTCCTGCGGAGGCAAGTCAATCGGCCCACTTGGGTCTGCTCCCGGAATCACGACCCGGGGCAACGACCTCAGCGACGGAAGGTCGCCCCGACCCATCCATCCTCCAAGAGTTGCGTTTCCAGGGTGAATCCTACTCGTTCAGCGGCTTCTTGCACCCCCGGCCAGTTCGCCTCAATAATGCCGGAAACAATCCAGACGCCGCCAGGTCGAACCGACTCTGACGCGCTGCCTGCCAGTCGAATCAGCGTTGCACTAATGATGTTTGATAGGACAACGTCCCACTGATCGTCTCCAACAAAGCCGTCGCCCGCCAGGAACTCAAGTTCAACCTGATTCAGAGTCGCGTTCTCTCGCGAAATCTCGACAGAAAGTGGATCAATGTCACTTCCAAGCACCCGACCCGCTCCGAGCATCTTTGCTGCGATCGATAACACGCCGCTTCCACAGCCGACGTCCAGGACGCTCTGGCCTTCAAGGTCAAGTTGTTGCATGAGTTCAAGGCAGAGCCGAGTGGTTGGGTGATCTCCAGTCCCGAACGCCTGACCGGGATCCAAGGTCACCACCAAATCACCCTCTGCCGAACGGTAGGTTTCCCAAGTCGGCACCAACACCACACGGGCTCCTACTTTGCGGGGCTTGAAGTGGTCGCGCCAGATTGCGTTCCAGTCTTGATCCGGAACGTCTTCAAGGACCACCGAAATGGCTCCGAGGTCTCGAAGGCGTTCGGCAAGTCGACCCGCTTGTTCGCGACCCTCCGGAAGGTTGGCGAGATACCCAGAGATTGTGGGAGGATTGTCGAGTTGCTGGCTTGATGGACATCCAAATGCCTCGAAGGCGTCGGCAAACGGGGACCAATCTTCTGGCAACGCAGAGAGGACCGCTTTGATCTCAATCCAGTCGCTCATCGCTTTCTCTTAAAGATGCCGCTCAGGAGTGATGGCTTCCCGGCCTGGGGTATCGGCTCGCCCAGGGACTCGGCAAGTTGGATCATCAAGGTCTTTTGGTCAGGATTCACCTTGGTCGGAACGGCGATGCTTAGATGTGCAATTAGGTCGCCGCGACGACCGCCGTGGAGCGGCGGAAGCCCAGCACTGCTAATCGTGACTTCGTCACCCGGTTGCGTGCCGGCTGGCACCGTGATTTCATGCTGGTTGTCTACGCCGTCAACCAGAATGCGATCGCCAAGCGCGGCCTGCGCAAAGGTGACATCGAGCCAGGTGTGCAAGTCCATGCCATCGCGCTCAAATCGTTCGTCTTCTTGAACGCTGATCACCACGTAGAGGTCGCCATTCCGACCGCCCTGAACGCCGCGCCCACCTTGACCAGGCAGATGAAGGGTTGCCCCGGTCTCAACACCTGCGGGCAGGTCAACAGTGAGTGTCGTTTTCTCCATCACCTGCCCCTTTCCGGAGCAGGTCTTGCACTTGTTGCGGATGATCGTGCCTTCTCCGCTACAGGTTGGGCAAGGCGACGAGGTGCGGACAGAACCAATGAAGGTCTGGCGCATTTGGGTAACCATGCCCTGACCTTTGCAGTTCGGGCAAGTTTCAGGTTGGCCACCCCCTTCCACGCCGCTCCCGCTACAAGAATCGCAGGCCTTCGAACGACGAACCGTGATCTCCTTGTGGGCGCCCGTGACAACTTCAGCAAGAGTCAAAACAACGTCGGCTCGGACATCTTCACCCTGACGACCAGTCGGTCGGGAGCGAGGCGAAGCAACGCCTCCAAAGAACATTTCGAATAGGTCGCCAAAGTTCGCGGCACCCCCTCCGAAGAAGGGATCACCCATTCCCTCGGTCGTCCCAAAGCGGTCGTATTGTGCTCGCTTTTCAGGGTCGCTGAGAACCGAGTACGCCTCCCCGATCTCCTTGAACTTCTCCTCAGCCTCAGCCTTGTTCTGGTTGACGTCTGGATGGTACTTGCGAGCCAAAGCACGGAAAGCCGACTTGATTTCGTCGGCAGACGCCGTACGCGAGACTCCCAAAACCTCATAGAGGTCGCGGTTCGTCATGGCTTGGGGTTACTACTCCTCAGGCTCTTCGTCCAGAGATTCCTGTTCAGCAATATCGGACAGAGATAAAGTTTCCTCTTCCGCCGGAGCCGCGGCGATATCATCCTCGTCTGCCACCAAGTCCGAAAGTGAAACTTCAGTCTCAACGTCCAGGTGATCGTCAACTTCCTCGGCTTCGAGCAAGGGAACCTCGGTCTCGTCAAGAGCCGGAAGGAGAATGCCAAGTTCGGCCGGTAGCGGCTCATCGGTAATGAGGCTCATTTCGACGCCGTCTTCGATGGCATCTGCATCGTCGCTCAAGATGGCCTTGATCTTCCCGGCAGCAATCTCCGCAAGGGCAATCGTCAGCGGGTGGTGGGAGTCAACGCGCACCAGGGGTTGCGCACCTTCGCTCAACTGCTTGGCTCGCTTGGCGGCCAAGTTGGACAGCACGTACTTGCCGTGCTCAAAATCGTTCAGAATATCGGGAGAAGGGAGCATGTTTCTGTTCGCATCACGCAGAACGCGCGAAAGTTCATTGTACCTGAAAACGCCTCATGGATGACCTGCATTTCGATACGCTGTACCAACACATTGGCGAGGAACACAAGCCGCACGGAGCGGTCGTTCCGCCAATCTTCCAGAACTCTCTCTTTGTATTCCCATCTTGCAAGGAATTCGTCTCCGTTGTCTCGGGCAGCAATGACGTCGAGTTGGAAGGTTCAGGACACGCTTATAGCCGAATCTCAAACCCCACCGTAGACGTCGTTCTCAAGAAACTCGCCTTGCTAGAGGGAACCGAAGACGCCCTTGTTTTTGGAAGCGGCATGGGAGCGATCTCCGCGGCAATCCTGAGTTGCGTGCAGCAAGGATCGCACATCGTATGCCTCGACACCTGCTACGGGCCGACAAGAAACTTCATTGAGTCGTACCTCCCCAAGTTCGGAGTAAGCGTCACCTTTGTGGATGGGCTTTCACCTGAATCTGTCCTTGACGCTATCAAGCCCGAGACGACGCTGGTCTACCTTGAGTCACCCAGTTCGATCATCTTTCGCATTCAAGACCTCGAAGCCATTTCATCACAGTGCCGCGCCAAGGGCATCCCGACCATCATCGACAACTCGTATTCGTCGCCCGTTTTCCAGCAACCTGCCAAGTTCGGAATCGACATGGTCGTTCATAGTGCGACAAAGTACCTCTGCGGACACAGCGACGTGGTCGCAGGTGCCTTCATGGGAAGCAAGGAGCGCACCAAGAAGATCATCGACAATGAACTCCAATTCTTGGGCGCGATCCTTCCGCCGCTTCCCGCGTGGCTCATGCTGCGGGGACTTCGAACCCTCAAACTGCGAGTCCCCCACCACGGCAGAACGGCCCATGAGATCGCCACCTGGTTGCGGGACAACAACGAGGTCGAAGAGGTCTTTCATGTGGGATTTGCCGAAGGACGTCAGCGCGAACTCTTCGAAAAGCAGATGAGCGGAACCGGGGGGCTGGTGACCTTCCAGCCGAAGAACCAAGACCCAGCGTATATTGAGCGGCTCATTGACGGGCTGAAACTGTTCCAACTCGGCGTCAGTTGGGGCGGTTTCGAAAGCCTCGGGGTTCCGATTCACATGAAAGCGATGGGATGGAGCGAGCATCGCTATCTGGTCCGCCTGTACTGTGGACTCGAAGACCCCCGCGACATGAAGGCCGACTTGGAGCGCGCGTTCAACGTCGCCAGAGGTTAGTGTTGCGAATCGACTTTATCAGTCTCTTTCCAGATCAGGTGCTCTCCACCATCCGGCATTCGATTACCGGTCGCGCGGAGGAGAAAGGACTTGTTGAGTACGTCGCTGTGTCACCCCGCGAGTTTGCTCGCGATGCGCGCGGTACGGTCGACGACACTCCGGCAGGAGGCGGGCCGGGCATGGTGATGATGGCAGAGCCAGTGCGTGATGCCCTCCTGAGTTTGCCGGTTGAGGCCTCTCGGGCGGTTGTGGTCACCGATCCGACCGGAGTCAGGTTCGAACAGAGCCACGCACGGGAACTCGCATCATTGTTTCAAGTTGTGTTTGTTTGTGGGCACTATGAGGGTATTGATGACCGGTTCCGTCAGCGCTACGCGACCCACTCCTTCAGCCTGGGCGACTTCATCTTAACGGGGGGCGAACTGCCCGCCTTGGTGATGACGGACGCAGTGGTGCGGCTGCTGCCTGGGGTTCTGGGGTCGCCGGAGAGTCTGGATATTGACGCTCACAGTGATGGCCTGCTCAGCGCCCCGCAGTTCACGCGCCCCGATGTGTTTGAGGGACTGGAGATTCCTGCGGTTTTGAAGTCAGGCGACCATGGCGCGATTGCTCGGTGGAAACGCCAAATGTCGCTTCGCCTTACGCGCTCGTCGCGCCCCGACTTGTTTGCACGGGCGGAGTTGGGGAAGTCGGATTTGGAGTTGCTTTAAAGCCTAGCGCCTTCTCGTTCTACGAGATGGAACCTACGGATTGGGGGTGAGGCGTGACTTCATCTGATCGATGACCGAATCGTCATCTAGGGCCATTCCGTATTCCGTTACTACGGACTGCACTCGATCCTTATCTATGTTCGGATAGAGTTCCAACAGGCTCTCTACATCCTCGTAATCACGTTTTCGACCTGCCACAAACTTCATGATGAGTAGGTCCTCGACAGTGGCGACTGGAACAGTCAAGTTCTCACCAACTTCAAATGTGTTCGCGCGACTGGCTACTTCAACTTCGAATGGCAAAATCCCCATCGACACGTCAACCTCAGTGCTGTCCGGCGCTTGAAGCAGGATCACCCGATTGTCCTTGGCAAAGGCCCTTCCATCATCGATCCTGAGGGTAAGGCCATGTTCCTTTGCCGACGACAAAAACGAGTCCAAGTGATCGTCTAGGTCCAGGACGACAGCATCGACATCCCTAGTTCCGCGATCATGCCCACGTAGGATTACAGCCAAGCCGCCTATGATCGCATAAGATAGCCCCAAGTCTGTAGCTGCAGCATTGAGTCGCGATAACGCATTCTCAAGATTTGGATTGACGGGCAAGCCACACCTTCCGTACCTTCTGCCATCTCAAATGGAAGTCGGCATTGTCCGACTTGGGCTCTTTCCCAAGCGAAATGAGATCGTCCAAAAACTTCTGTGCGTGGACAAGGCGTTCCCGCGGGGTCCTTCGTCGCTTCTCCTCTAGGGTGAACTCGTTTACCCTGAGGTAACCAGCCTTCCATTCCTTAACAACATCAGGATCAACCATTCGCGCAACCATTTCGAAGCATACCTGTCACACCTTCAACGCTGGCTCTTGGTGGCCGGGTCCACTCCCATGATCTTGACCAGCACAAGGATAACCGCTTGAGTAACCTCAACTGATTTGACGATGGTCGACTTCGAGCTGACGAACCGCCCTTCAGGTACAACTCTACCAAGTAAACTAAAAATGGTTCGCAAAAACCTTGCCGTAGGTTGGATAATAGTCTTGGTCGTAGGATCGATTTCTGCGGGCATGATCGTGGGCAATGATATTGGTGCTAGCCACGGCTTCATTTTAAGTTTGGTTTTAGGCTTATTGGCGTCAATCACCGGATTGCTAAGGGTTGTGACAAGTGAAAAACTAGCTCGGGTTGAGGAGCCATCTTTTTTGCGGGCTGCATGGCCATTGGTCTCTTTCCTACCGTTTTTGCTCTTCATTCCATTCTCTGATTGGATGTTCAATCTCGGATTTGACGTCGGCCATGAAAAGGCACCGAGTCCGTGGTTACTCGTTGGTGCATTACTATATGGACTTACGGCGGACCATTTACTGATAACGAGGAAGATCTTGCCTAACTCTGGGTCAGCGTCGTCTAAAGGCTAGTTGGCTCCACGGCTCAGCCGCCCGTCATCACACTCCGCATCCAGTCCTTCATCACCTTCGCGAAGTCGTTATTGAACGTCCCGCGCTGAAATCCCTTCATGCTCTCCGCCTCCGTCGCATACGCATGAAACAAGTGATCCGAGTTCGGCAGGAACACGAACTTCCCGCGCCCGGGCGTCGCCCGATTCACAATATCAGCGATCAACTTGTGGTCGGCGTCGTAGGTCACAAAGTCTGACTCTCCCCTTACTGCCAGAACATGTGACCCACACTTAGCCCAGAACTTCGCAAAGTTGATGTCGTTGAGTTGTCGCCAAAACTCGAGCGTCTTGCCGTTGAATAACCCGTTAGGGAAGTAGGCATCGACCAGGTCCGCCAACTTAGGATGGGACTTCTTGATCTCCGCCGGAGACTTCTTCTCAATCATCGCCAAAGCCATCAACTGAGCCCCTTGGCGAGCATCGTCGTCGGCGGCCTCATAGGACTGGCCAGCAACAAGGCCCTGGTAGCGAATCGTGTCCATCAGATACTCGAACCACGTTCGGCCCGCAGTCCCATAGACCGCAAGTCCGCGAACTGGGAACTCACAGGCAATCATCGGACCAAATGAGCCACCCATGCTGTGACCGAAAATGAACACGTTGTTTACATCCACGGACGGCATCTCCCGCAACTGACGCATCGCTTGCCGATAGATGTCTGCCTCTGTTAAGAAGTCCATATCGGCGAAGGGCCCCCCCTCACTATCGCCAACGCCGGGTTTCTCAACCCTGAGCGTTACGAAGTTCGAACTGGCCATCTCGAAAAGAATCGGACCATCAATCGTCGCGACATCACCAACCGAACCCTCCAGGGTGTAGTCGTACGAGATGGGTGAGAACCCTTGGATGAAGAGCATGGCGGGGTGTCGACCTGGTTTTGTCGGAGACGTGGTGATCGTCCGCATCCGTGCGCCCTGACTGACCACATGGCGATACTCAACCGTATAGTTCGAGGTGCCAGGATCACGGGGCTTTTCGGCGAGCGGTGCCGTTAGGGTTTCTGCCTTTCCTTCGCGAAGGATTTTGAAGGACGTGGCCGAGCCAACCGACAGTCCGCGTACCCATTCACCCAAACCCTGAGGCTTTGCTGGGCGATCATTGATCTGGACGATGACATCACCTGGCTTGATGCCCGCCTTCGCGGCCGTCAGGTTCTTAATGGGCTCGCCAGCAATCACAGCCTCTCCTGCCTTGAGGTTGTACTTTGAAGCTACTTCAGAAGTTATGGGCGTGAGAGGAACGCCAAGGGCTCCGCGGCGAGGGAGGTCTTCCGAAGCGGACAGAATGAGGACGATTGCCGGCACGATCAACATGGTGATATATTACACATTGTAATAGTCTGAGAGTTTCCGAAATGCGACCAAAGAAGTTTTCAACTGTAGAAATGACCATCTTGGGCATGACCTGGCTTAGGGGTCCATGCACCACCTACTCGGTGATGAAGGAACTGTCTTCCTCGGAATCGACTTACCACCGATCCAGAGCCGGCACCGCCTACTCGGTGATGAACCGTCTCATTAGTCTGGGCCTGATTGAGCGGGTGGACGGGGACTTGGTCAAAGTGACGAGCGAAGGTGAAGCGGTGCTTCGTGCTTGGACCGGACCCAAAGTCCCGATGATGGACGTGGCCCACTCGGCTGATCTCTTGCGCCTCCGGTGTTTCTTCTTAGAGGTTCTAACTCCAAGCGACAGGGTCAAGTTCATTGACGACTCGCTGATAAGCCTTCGGGAGTTTGAAGTCCGCTGCACGAACTTGATTCCCCAAAATGAAGCCATCGGAGATTACTTCGGGGCCCTAGCAACGATGTGCTCAGTGCTTGAAACCAGAGCCAGAATCCAGTGGTTGGAACAGATTCGAGACTTGGTGGTCAACCCGCTGCCGAAGGAATCAGGGTGGACGGAGACGATCTTGAGTCGCCTAGAGCAAGCGTGATCAAATTCCAGAAAATTGTGTGGTTTTTCGGAACTTGAGCCTATCATTATCACGTATAGTAATAGTGAAGGACTAAACACCATGAAACACACTCGAATAAACCTTGATCCACTCTCTGACATCACGCGATTTGCCGACATGATGGAGCGGATGTTCGCTCCGGCAGAGTCGACGAACGCACGAGGAATCGTTCCGATGGACATCATGGAAGTTGACGGTAAGGTAGTCCTCCGAGCCGCCGTTCCGGGATTCAAGCCAGAGGACATCAACATCACCATCGAAGGAAACGTGCTGACCTTGTCTGGCGAATACAAATCGACGCTCGAAAACAAGGATGCCAAGGTCTACCGCCTTGAAAACCAGTTCGGCTCGTTTACGCGATCCATCCGCCTTCCGAAGGATGCCCAGCCTGACCTGATTGAGGCCGACTTTGAGAACGGTTTGGTAACCGTGACGATCCCAAGAATCGAACCCGCCAAGCCAGAACCTCTTCGCGTGCCAATCCGCACGTCAGCCTCAAAGGCGATTGAGCCTGAGGCCGAACAAAAGGCGTAAACTCCCGTTATGGGAGCCATTGACCGGGCCATCTTCCACTGGATCAACCAGTGGCCGGATTCAATGGCTCACTTTTTTGTTTACTTTTCAGAGGCCACCAAGGCTAAGAGCCTCCGAGTTTGGACATTTGCTGTTCTTGGCGTGGTGGTCCTGGGAATGCTGTCCAGGGGAGGGAAGGCTCGACTCGCCATCATCTTGTCAATGCTGGCATGGCCCTTGGCGAATGGGCTGACCGAGGCATTCAAAACCGCCATTCCCATGCTTCGTCCTTGTGTGGAACTTCCTGAGACGATCCTCCACGTCGGAAAACTGACCACCTATGGGACGGCCTCATCGCACTCGGCGAACACCGCCGCGGTCGCTTTTGTGATGACCTACCTCCTCGGAAAGTGGGGAACCCCATGGATTCTAGTCGCCCTCTTCACTGGCCTATCGCGAATCTATGTGGGCGTGCACTATCCTTCGCAAGTGCTTGCCGGCTGGCTATCTGGAGCCTTCTGCGGATTCTTGATCGTGAAGTGCTATGAAGCGTGGACGCGTTTGCGTGCCACCAAACAGGTAGCCGCAACGTAACAGTCACATGGCCAATCGGAACCTAAAGAACGACATGCTCATTGCGGCTGCCGTCGCCGTGCTGATCTTGATGTTCGTTCCAGGTGGCCAGTTTGTTCTCATTCCCTTGCGATACCTGAATACCCTCGTGCACGAGGCGGGACACGCACTGGCGGCGGTCGTTTCAGGGGGTGGCGGAATTGCAATATCGGTCGCACCAGACGGATCGGGCTTAACGACTTCATTGGGCGGCATGCCTCTCCTGATCAGCCCAGCGGGCTACATCGGAGCAACGGTCGTTGGAGCGCTGCTCCTCGCGGCAGGGCGAAAGGCGGAAACCGCCCGAACTGCGCTCACCATTCTTGGGGCCGGCCTCGCTATCATCACACTAGTATGGGTTCGGAACCTCTTCGGATGGCTGATCGGTGCTCCACTCGCTGTACTGCTTCTCGTCGCGACCAGAAGCATGAAAGGTGACCACCTCATGTTTCTGGCGAGGGCCCTGGGCTTGGTGCAGTGCCTTGAGTCGCTCCGATCCGTCCGCGATCTCGTACTTTTGAACGCCGAGGGGCACCGTCACAACGACGCCGCCATATTGGCTGGCTACACGGGCATTCCGCCCATGGTCTGGGCCGTGCTTTGGAGCGCAGTCAGCATCGCGATTTTGTTTGTGACCCTCAGGGACGAGCGAAGGTAAGGTGAAAGTCGGATTGGTCTGATCCGTTAGATCTGACCTGTCCTAGATATTTCGCACTCAAGTTATGGTCGAACTTGCCGACAATTCCATTGATGGCACTCGGCGTCAATGATCCAGGAGTTGTGGAAGCCTTTCTGTTCTCACGCCCGGATGTGCTTAACGCCAGCGCCTGGGTTGACCACGGCAACCTCCAAGCCTTCGTTGAAGTTGCCGAGACCTCTGAGGAAACCGAACGAACGTTGCGCACAGCATGCGCGAAGGAACTAGGCTTCCACCTAACCCCAAGTCACATCCAGTTGGCTTCAAGAGCACGATTCGCGGCATAATTGCCGCTAATGTCCCGAGCACACCACCAAGACATCCGCATTGGCACCCTCGCACCTCTCAATCGAGGTGCCGATTACCTGAAGCAAGTCGTGCCGCACGGCTTCGAGTCGTTTGAACTCACGTTGTGGCAGTATGTCGGCGACGTTGACCTCGAAGAAACTGCGAAGGGATGCAAGGATGTCCTCGAAGATGCCGTGATTTCGAGCCTCGGCATCTACGGAAATCCCCTACAAGACGAAAAGACGGCCGCCGATTGGGCAAAGGTGATTAAGGCGTGCAAATGGTACGGATGCAACGTGGTCTGCGGCTTTGCGGGTGCATTGGAAGATCGACCGGTGGACGAGTCGATGCCCAAGTTCAAAGAGGTTTTTGGCGAACTCGCCAAGATCGCCGACGGAGAAGGCGTCAAGATCGCCTTCGAGAACTGCGACATGGGCGGCACTTGGGCGAAACCCGCTTGGAACATTGCCCACGCACCGCGAGCCTGGGAAATGATGTTTGACGCTGTTCCCGGCGACACGCTGGGGCTAGAGTGGGAACCCTGCCACCAAATGGTCTCGCTCATCGACCCGATCGCTCAGTTGAGGCAATGGGTGGATCGCGTCTATCACGTCCACGGAAAGGATGCGACAATCGCTTGGGACATCATTGAGAAAGAAGGCATTCGCAGCGGTAAGCCATACATCTGGTACAGAACGCCTGGCT
>CALMEF010000229.1 GCA_937862825.1 uncultured Armatimonadota bacterium | reverse complement strand
GAGTACCACGACACTATCGCTACGGAGAGTTAAAACCATGAGGTTGTTCTTTTCATTGCCTGTTCCTGAGGAAATCCGAAATACCCTCGCCCGGACGCAAGGCGAGTTGAGCGAACTGGGAGAATCTCTGCGATTCGTTGATCCAGAGCTCATGCATATTACTGTCGCGTTTCTTGGCGAGTTTGATCCCGTTGTTGCGGCAGATGTGGGACGTCGGGTTGCCATCTACTCAACACCGATCCAGTTAAGCGTTTTCGGAATCGGCGCATTCGCTGGCCCCAAGAAGGAGGTAGCCGTCGTCTTTGCGGCAGTTAGAGGTTCGGTGCCTCTTGAAGTGTCTATTCATCACGAACTTGGCCTTCCCATACGTTCATCTCACGGCCTTCCTACTGGCCATTTTGGACACATCACCCTGGCAAGAGGATCTGAAAGCACGAACCTTGAAATGGTCTCGCCTTACTTGGGGCCGAAGTCGTTTGGCTCGTGGACAGCGGATCATTTTGAGTTAGTTGAAAGCAGGCTCGGCCGGGGGACCGACTATCGACTAGTCCAACGTTTTGATCTCATTGGCTGAAGTTCTAATCAACAAACAGGAGCCTTTCTTCCGGGGTCGGCAATCGACATTCCTTCCGGCGACCCACTAACCGGTAGCGATTTCTCGCCACCAGCCGATAGCCCCAATCACGGATCGGCCTTGGGATGACCAGAAGCAGTGATCCTAAAATGCCCCATAGTCCACCTAGGCGCTGTAGAACGAAGCCGACCGCAGTTGAGCGGACGTGCTTTTTCCCATTCGAGTCAAGAACCACCAAGGTGCTCAGACCCTCTTCCTGGGCAAACTCTGGTACAAGTTGCTTTGCAGTTTGCCCCTGAAGTGACCCGTACTGGAAGTCACCGTTCCGGTCCCGTCTGATTAGGAAATCAACCCAGCCGCTGCACAAATTACAGTAGCCGTCAAAAAAAACAAGATGTTTACTCAAGTCCGTGCCATGGCTAGGGCGATCAGATCTCTGGAGGGACGGAAACTGACATCCTCCTTAATCGTCTCCAAAACCGTGATCGGAACGTCCGGTTTGCCTTGTATCATTGCGCCGATAACGTTTTCCACCAAGGCTTCTGGAGTTGAAGCACCGCTAGACACACCAATGATACGTTTTTCACGCCACTCAGGTTGAATCTGTTCAGGCGACATGATCAGGTGAGATTCCACTCCTAGCGATTCCACTACTTCCCTGAGACGATTGCTGTTTGAACTTGTCGTTGAACCTACGATGATGACTAAATCACAGATCTTCGCAAGTTCGCGGACCGCCGACTGTCGATTGGTAGTTGCGTAACAGATGTCTTCTTTCTTGGGCGTCTCCATGTGCGGAAACTTGGCCCTTAAGGCGTCCATCGTGCGAGTAACCTCGTCAACACTCAAGGTTGTCTGGGTCAGGACGGCGAGTTTATCGTAGTGCGGAATATCGAGCCGATCAACGTCCTCCGGAGTCTCAACCAAAACCATCCGATCAGGAGCCTCTCCCATCGTGCCTTCAGCCTCAACGTGTCCTTCATGGCCGATGTAGATCATGAAATAGTCCTTTTGAGCGTAATGGCGCGCCTCATTGTGCACCTTCGTGACCAACGGGCATGTCGCGTCAATAATCGTTAGGTTTCGGCCTGCGGCTTCCGCTCGGACTGCTGGTGAGACGCCATGAGCAGAGAAAACCACCACACTTCCTGGCGGGATCTCGGAAACATCCTCAACAAAGATGGCCCCGCGATCCTCGAAACTCTTCACAACCCATTCGTTGTGAACAATCGCGTGACGCACATAAACGGGAGCGCCGTGAATCTTGAGAGCGAGGTCAACCACCTCAATGGCATACGCGACTCCGGCGCAGAATCCGCGTGGTGCAGCAAGGACGATCTTCTCCACTAAGTTCCTATACGAGGACTCGGGAGTTGTGGTCATCATTCGTTCTCCGCATCTTGCAAGGCAGCAATTCCCGGCAGTTCCTTTCCTTCCAGAAACTCGAGACTTGCTCCACCACCTGTACTGACGTGTGAAACTCGCTCGGCGAATCCAAACTGCTCGATCGCAGCGGCAGAGTCACCTCCGCCAACAATGGTCACTGCACTTGAATCAGCCAACGCTTGGGCAACCTCTCGGGTTCCGGCCTCAAAGGGTCCCATTTCAAATACGCCCATTGGGCCATTCCATACAACGGTGCCCGCCTCAAGAATTGTCCTTCTGAACAGATCGATCGTCAACGGCCCGATGTCTGCGCCAAGTTTGTCGGTTGCCATCGCATCGGCTGCAACGACCTCGGTGGTTGCTGTCTCCGAGAGTTCGCCCGCCTGAACTACATCTACTGGAAGCAACACCTTATCGGAGTGCTCTGCGAGCACCTTCTTCGCGTACTCGAAATTGGTCTCGTCAAACAACGAACGGCCTATCTCGTAGCCCTTCGCCTTTAGAAACGTGAAGGCCATCCCGCCGCCAATGATCAGTTTGTCGACCTTTGGCAGAAGAGACTCAATAACGGCGATCTTGTCCTTGACTTTCGCCCCGCCCAAAATCGCCACAAAAGGACGTTTGGGTTGGTCGAGCGCGTTTCCAAGGTAGGCGATTTCCTTTTCAATGAGCAACCCGGCAACTCCCGGCAAGATATGCGCGACCCCTTCAGTCGAAGCGTGCGCTCGATGAGCCGTGCCGAACGCGTCGTTGACGTAGACTTCGGCAAGGTTTGCCAAACCTGCGGCGAACCCAGGGTCATTTGCTTCCTCCTCAGGATGGAAACGAACGTTCTCCAGTAGTGCGACGTCGCCTGGCATGAGTTCGTCACAGGCAATCTCAATGGCTGGGCCGACACAATCCGATAGGAGCCTCACGTTCCGCTCCAATAACTCTCCAAGCCGTTTGGCTACGGGGGCTAAGGAAAACTCCGGCGTTACGCCCTTGGGCCGGCCGAGATGGCTACATAGGATCACCGCGGCGCTGTTATCGATCAAATACTGGATCGTGGGAAGTGCCTCTGTGATTCGCCGATCATCCGTGATCGTGTCCCCATCAAGCGGAACGTTGAAGTCACACCTGACGAGAACTTTCTTAGCGTGGACATCAATGTCCCGAACGGTCTTCTTGTTGAGAGCCATGGAGTTATCGAATTGTACCGGTCGCAAGTTGATGCTGTTTTGGGTTCAGAATCGTCTAGACTGACACAATGCCGAAAAACCGATTTATGTACGCCGGAATCCTGCTCGTAGCAGCATCGGCTTTGCTATGGCTCGGGCACAAACTGACAACCATCACTGAACCCATCTTGCCTTGGTCAACGGGTGCGGGAATTGCCATCATTCTCGTCGGCATCTTTATGGAGGCCCGGCAAGGGAAAGACGCTCTTAAACCGGGAACAGAATCTGGATCACCGCTTATCGATGCTCCTGCCCCGGTGGCGGACCCCACTCCAGAGCCCCAATATACAGCCGACGACGAGCACGCTACCGGAAGTTAACGAAATCCACAGGAAATGGAAGGTCCAAGCCCTTCACGAAGTTAATCGTCTTCTGCAGTTCGTCCTTATCCTTGCCGATCACGCGTAACTCGTCGCCCTGAATGCTCGCGCTGACCTTGAGACCCTTGTCTCGGATTTGTTTTGTGATCGACTTGGCTTGGTCCTGCGGGATTCCGGCCTTGAAATTCATCTTTTGCCGAATAGTCAGCCCTGTGCCAGCCTCTTGCTTGCCGTAATCAATCTGCCGCATGTCAACTCCACGCTTGAGGAGCTTTGAAACTACGATGTCCTTCAGTTGCTCCATCTTGAACTCATCATCAGCAATCAAAGTAACCTCATCCTTCTCAAACTGAATCTCAGCCTTCGAACCCTTGAAATCGTAGCGATTCATAAGTTCCTTTTGAGCCTGGTCAATTGCGTTTCGAACCTCTTGCTGATTGACACGAGACACAATGTCAAACGAAAAGTCTTTGGGAGCCATGCTCCAAATTGTACTTGGACAACGTATTGCAAGTTAACTTTAGAAAATGAAGAACGCGAAACCCTCTGATGTTGGGCTCCTTGTTCTGCGCTTGGGCCTGGGAGCGGTCATGATGTATCACGGCTCGCAGAAACTGTTTGGTGTCTTCGACGGACGAGGCTTGTCGCAAACTCTGGAAGGCTTTCAGTCTTCGCAAGGAATCCCCCAATGGCTCGGGATGCTTGCCGTGATCGCCGAGTTCTTTGGTGGGCTGGGCGTAGTTCTGGGGCTCTTGACAAGACTGGCATCCTTCGGAATTGTCTGCACGATGGGCGTGGCAGCATTCGTTCACTTCAGCAAGGGCGACGGTTGGTCGAAAATGGAGTTCCCCATAGCCCTCATGTGCATGGCCGTTTGCCTAATGTGCCTCGGGCCAGGGCAGATTGCCGCCGAAGGACTTTTCAGAGGTAAGAAGGCTCGTTAGAGTTGCCGTGCAGAAAAGGTATCTCCCTGTCGAAGGTCGCCACTGTCCAGCCCTTTCTTGAACCATCGCATTCGCTGCGCTGAGGTCCCGTGCGTGAAACTCTCTGGGACGACGTATCCCTGAGCCTCCTTCTGAAGCGTATCGTCGCCTATGGCGCTGGCCGCTCGTAAACCGTCCTCAATATCCGCCGGATCAAGAATGTCAGCCATTTGATCAGCGTGGTGGGCCCAAACCCCAGCGTAAAAGTCGGCCTGCAATTCAAGCCGAACGGACAGCGCGTTTGCCTCCTCCTTGCTGGCGGACTGCTGCATCTGATGGACCTTGTCCAAGGTGCCCAGAACCTTCTGCATGTGATGACCAACCTCGTGCGCAATGACGTAGGCTTGTGCAAACTCGCCTGGCGCACCAAATCGTTGCTGAAGCATGTCGAAGAAGGAGAGATCGATGTACAATTTCTCATCCTCTCCGCAATAGAACGGGCCAACGGCCGCACTCGCAAAACCGCAAGCCGACTCGACTTGTCCGGTAAACAGAACTAGTGTTGGATTGCGATATTGTTTGCCGTAATTGGGCAGGATTTTGTTCCAGACGTCTTCCGTGTTTGCAAGCACCGTAGCCGCGAACTTTGCGCGCTCCTCCTCTTGAGGAGACCGAGGCCCTTCTTGGGTGACCGCGCCTTGACCAGGCAACCCTCCAGTTTGGGAAAGGATGTCCAGCGGGTTCTGGCCCATTAACATCGCAATGACGGCAATGACAAGCACACCTATTCCTCCACCAGCAACCGCCCGACCCGGTGTAACACCTCGCCGGTCGTCCACGTTTTCGCTCTCTCTCTGTCCTTTCCAACGCATGATCTGACTATCCTACCTACGTTCTGTCAATACGTCTCTTGGCGATTTATCGCTTGTAAGAAACGTGATATATGATCTTTCATCCTTGTCTTGCGAAGCGAATCGTCGTACAATGTCCGTCTAGGCCATATGGCGGCATTGCTTGCCATCTAGGAGTGAGGAAAATGAAACTCTCATATTTAAAGGTATCTACTTTCGGAGTGGCAGCGATGCTCGCCACCATGTCTGTTGTCGCGAGCGGCGAAAAGCAGGGCTCAAAGTGCGCGACCCCTGAACTCAGTCTTGAGCAAGCCCTCAAGGTTGAAAAGGAACTCATTGATGCTCAGCCTGATGCGATCACGTACATCCCCGTTTACGTCCACGTGATTAGAAAGGGCACTGGAACATCCAACGGTGATATGCCGGATTCAATGATCACCGCTCAGATCAACGTTCTCAACAACGCGTTCTCTGGCGCTACCGGTGGATTCAACACAAACTTCAGATTCACTCATGTGGCGACAACCCGAACGACCAACTCAACGTGGTACACGGCTGGACCGGGCACGTCGGCTGAAACGCAAATGAAGAACGCGCTCCGAGTCGGTGGACCTGAGACGTTGAACTTCTATGTCAATGGAATGGGCGGTGGCCTCCTCGGTTGGGCAACATTCCCCTCTTCGTACAACTCTGCGCCAATGAAGGACGGCGTGGTCGTCCTCAACCAATCACTGCCTGGAGGAACCGCGGCTCCGTACAACCTGGGGGACACAGGCACGCACGAAGTTGGCCACTGGATGGGCCTTTACCACACCTTCCAAGGTGGCTGCAACGGCAATGGCGACTACGTCAGCGACACCTCGGCTGAAAAGTCCGCTGCCTATGGTTGCCCAACTGGTCGAAACTCCTGTCCCAACAAGCCTGGAAACGACCCGATTACGAACTTTATGGACTACACGGACGATTCGTGCATGTATCTGTTCTCTTCGGGCCAATCTGCTCGCATGGATTCCATGTGGGCGACCTACCGCGGATAACCCCTAACTGACACCAAGAGGAGCGTCACGGTTTGTGATGCTCCTTTTTTGCATCGCCCGAAGTACACTTTCACCTTCGATGGTCAATGAAACCCGCCTCGTCGAGTTGTTCAAGCAACTCGTCCTGATCAACGCCCCTTCCTTTGAGGAGCAAGACTGCGTCGCCTTTGTCAAGAATCACCTCATCGGCATGGGACTAGAGGTCTGGGAAGATGACGCTGGTGCAAAGATTGGGGGTAAGGCGAATAATCTCATCGCGAAACTTCCGGCCAATAAGCCTGGGCTTAAGTCAGTTTTTCTTTCCGCGCACTTTGATACGGTTGAGCCTACCGAAGGCTTGATCATTGAGGAGAAAGACGGATTCCTTTACAGTGCCTCGGATACGATCCTCGGAGCCGATGACAAGGGTGGCATGGCCCCCGCCATAGAGGCTCTGCAGGTTCTTCTCGAGACCAGCGCTCCGCATGGTGACATCTACCTCCTTTTCTCAGTCTGTGAGGAAGGTGGCCTCAAAGGAGCGGCAGCGCTCGACATCCAATCTCTCGACGTTGACTTTGGGTTCGTCCTTGATACTGGTCCACCCGTAGGCACCTTCGTGACCCGAACTTCCACAAACGATAGGTTCACAGTAACCATCACTGGCAAACCAGCACACGCCGGCAAAGACCCTGAGAAGGGCATCAACGCAATCATGGTCGCCGCCAGTGCCATTGAGGGGATGCCCATCGGACGCATCGGACCAGAGACCACCTCGAACCTCGGCATCATCAGCGGTGGAACCGGCGTCAATGTCGTCTGTCCAGAAGTCGTGATCAAGGGTGAGGCACGAAGCACCAGCCTGCAGGAACTCGAGGACCTGATGGATACGATTATCAAGCGTTTCCAAGCTGCCGGAGCAAAATGGGGGGCGCAGGTCCATATTGATCACCGCCGCGACTACGGCTCCTATGAACTCTCTCCAGACGCAGAAGTCGTCAAGATTGCGACCACTGCAAGTCGGAACTTGGGCTTCGAACCGGCCCTACGCACCACGTTAGGTGGCTCAGACGCCAACATCTATAACGCCAAAGGCGTTCCCACCATCGTCGTCGCAACCGGGATGGACCTCATTCACACCCATGAAGAACGGATCAGCCGAAAAGAACTGGTGGATACAACGCGCCTGGTCCTGGAAATCTTGCGACTCGTCGCCGAGTCCTGATTCTATTTGACCCTCTGCATCGTCCATTACCGACAAGTAAGGAACTTACGACATCATGAAGAAGCGCATTGTTATCTCGTCTGCTATTCTGCTGGCCGCCTCGGTGGCCCTTGCCCAAGAATCCCGAAGTTCAGGCGTCTCCGTTCGCGGCGGTGCCTTCTTCCCCGTTAACGATATGGGCCGAACCGAAGGCAACACATGGTTTGGTGGCGGCCTGGATTACCGCGTCGCCGACGTGCGGATGGGCCGAATGGGCAGCACCCAAACCGCCCATTGGTCACTCAGCGTTGACTTCTACAACAAGGGCGACCTGTCGGCTTTCCCGATCATGGCGAACTACTGCCTGCACAACAATGAACTGTATTACTTCGTTGGCGCGGGCGTTTCGTTCGTTCGCGACTACACGGTTGTGGGTGCCGCGAGAAGCAAGCGCAACCGCACGACCTTCGCCTACCGAGCGGGATTGGGCTACGACTTCCAAAAGGGCTCCAATCCTCTTTTCGTTGAGGGCTCGTTCTTCGGCAACAGCGCGTCAGCGCTTAACGGCCTAGGCGTTTACGTCGGCATCCGACTCTAGGTTCAACTAAGGCTACTTGGGACTGCGACGAGCCGTCGCAGTCCTTTTTTTGCCAAAAGTTACCTAACCTGGCGTACACTACACGTTACTCAGGAGAGAGTTCCATGAACAAGTCCTTCAGCTATGCCCTCGTCGCGATTCCTGCAATCGCAGTGACCACATTCGCGGCGCGATCCTCCATTTCTGCAGGTCAGGGCGGCGCATTAGTGCGTCTCCAACCCGCAACACCTGGCGTCAGTCAGTCCGGACACGCAAACCTTAGCGGTACTGTCAGGGCTGGTCAGTTCCAAGGAGGAGGGGCTGGCCTTACTGGCATGAACGCTGGTCAACTAACTACGGGAACTCTATCTGTCAATCGCCTTCCTGTACCCATGGTTTTCAGTAGTGCAGCCACGACCGGCATCAATATCACCGCAACAAGCTCCTCGCTAGGCACATCAGCAATCAAGGGGACGGTCACGGATACTTCAAGTATCGTCTATGGAGTCTGGGGGGTTGCATCAAGCACGTTCGGACGCGGTGTCTATGGATTGAACTTGTCGACCAGCGGTAGTGGAGCCTATGGAGTGTATGGGCGATCAGACTCGAGTGCGGGCTCAGGAGTCTACGGTGAATCTGCGTCGTCGTTTGGAGTGCAAGGTAACGCAACAGGCTCGTCTGGTCTGAACTACGGCGTCTACGGGACAACCGAGTCAGCCAATGGCCGCGGAGTCCGAGGAGTCGCCCTGGCCAACTCGGGAATCAACTATGGAGTCTCTGGCCAATCGTCAAGCCCCGATGGTTTCGGCGTCTTTGGTACGGGCCTAGTAACCGGCATCCTTGGAAGAGCGACCAATGCCTCCGGCATACCCATCGGAATTCACGGACAATCGAACAACAGCGGTGACGATGGACGTGGCGTTTTTGGCGAAACAACTGCTCCGAACGGTGCAGGTGTTCGCGGAGAGAACACCGCTGTCAGCGGCGGGCTTGGCGTCGGAGTGTTTGGTAAGGGCGGAGTTGGTGTATATGGCGATGGCATCGCGGCTGGATTGCGCGGATACTCTGCATACAACACCGGCATCTACGCGTTTGGTCACTCGGGCGGGCTGCAAGCGATAGGCAGTCGGTCCACAGCTGGATCGGTTGGCGTTCATGGCATCACCCAAAGCACGACCGGTTACGGCGTTCTCGGCACCTTTAGCGATGTTGGTGGCACGCCGGGTTCGCCTGCCTATGGAATTTACGGCCTCGTGGATAGAGACGGCGACCGCGCCCTCATCGGCGACTCGGACATTACGTCGGGTTCAGGCTACGGAGTGTTTGGGGATACCGATGGCGTGGGCATTGCAGTCTACGCATCAGGTTCGTTTGCCGCATCTGGAGGCAAGGCGTTTCGAATTGACCACCCAATGGACCCCGAAAACAAATACCTCTTCCACTACTGTACTGAAGGTCCCGAACCACTCTTGGAGTACAGCGGCACCATAACGACGTCAGCGAGCGGTTATGCTTGGGTGGAGTTACCCGAGTACTTCGCCGAGATCAACAGAGACTTACGATATCAACTTACTGTCGTTGATCAAACTGGCGAGTTCACCATGGCGATTGTCTCCAAGAAAGTGCAGAACAATCGATTCCAGATACGAACGAGCCGCCCTGAAGTCGAGGTCTGTTGGGAAGTCAAGGGGGTTCGCAATGACGCCTACATGCGACATTACGGTGCCCCCGTCGTGACCGACAAAGCAGACAACGAGCGTGGCCTCTTTGAGCACCCCGAACTTTACGGCTATGGCCGCGATCGAGCCTTCCCGCACGACCAACCCAAGGGCTACAAGAAAAATCGCTTGAATCAAAAAGTCACACCTTAAGGGAGAACGGTCGTGGTGCGCGGCGTTCAACGGTGCTGTCTAACTGCCATGAGGGAGCTGGGCAGGAACATGCTGTTCCTCTTCTAGCAAACGCGAACAGAAAACGCGCACTCCAAATCTTGCGGAGTGCGCGTTTCTTCTTCTGTACTTCCCTAGCGTCGATCGGGCTTCTCGGCATCCCGAGCATTTCGCGCTCGGAAGTACCGCTCGTTGTCCTTCAATCGAGCCTTGTAGCGCTCGGCCAGTGACATCTTCGATTCGAGGAGCCCTTCGTTCCACGGACGAACCGGAGCATAGTTCTTAAAGCCCTTGCGAACGGCCTTAACCTCCCAGTCAAACTCGTAGTTGCCAGTGCCGTTTTGTAACTCTGCGACCTCGAAACTGTCCAGACCCTTTCGAATCACCGCCAAGCCATTTGATGAAGCCGACATGGGGGTCAACTGCACCGTCATGCCATCCTCAAGGCAAGAAGTCTGGAAGTGATCTGGAAGCGTGATCACTGCGCGACCACCAACTAGGTTGCCCGTTCCACGCACATACGCAGCCGCCTCCGGGCCCTCGACAGACGCATACACGATGTCGGTCTCAGGGTCTTGCTCGTTTGGCTCCCGGAAGTTCTTGACAGTGGCCTGAACAATGCCCTGAGTTCCATTGGAGTACATCAGCGCTCGCTGGATCGTGCCATCATCGCCAACGGCAATGCCGCCCGCAACTCCGTTGGTGCCTGCTATCTGAGTGAACGTCACAAAGCCGTTGTTGTTGACGTTAAGCAACTGGCCTGCCCCGGTACTCCCTCCTGAGTTGCCAAGCCAGCCCTTGTAAAAGTTAGCATTGCCATCAGTGGCGATACTGCCTTTAAAGAAGGCGGCGCCGCCGCCGGTAACGCTCGCCACCCGGTTCCCCGATTCAGCCAGCCACAGATGAGTTCGAGACGTTCCAACGTTTGTTTCGAAGGCTGCGTCGCCAAAAGGCGCCAGATCTCCGACGAACAGGCCCACGCCCGAGATACCATGGCTCAGATGCAACTTCGAGGTTGGGCTAATCGTGCCGATGCCCACATTCCCATTGCCCTTGATGCGCATTCGTTCAGTAAACGAGGTGCTCGTGCCATACCCAAACGCGATATCAGCAGCAATCGAGTCCGAATGAATCTGCAACAAGCTCCCCTGAATACCAAATCCGTAATGATTGCCCGTGGCCCCGTAAAGCGATATCTTGTCACCGAGCGTGCTGGCGAACGTCAGCGGAAAGGCCCCGCCGGAAGAACCGATACCGACCTTGCCGGCAAGTGCCGTCCCGCTTATGTTTGAATGCCCAGACTGTTCGACTCCAGGACTGCTAGCCTGCAACCGGACCAAAGCCCCCGCTTGGCCCGATGAGACGGCGCTCCTTGATGAGACAATGAAGATCGTGCCAACGGCGACTACCGTGGCTGAAGTTAGAATCGGTCGATATCCTCGCATTCAGGCATTATATGCCTATTTTCAGTTCGAGAACTGTTGCCTCGGGCTTCGTGTCAAAGCCTGGTAACCGACGCTATTCTTGAACCGCTTCTCGTTAGGTCGGCACCGTGAACTCTTTCACGATGACCATGTTGCCGTGGCTACAAGAATCCAATCGAATCTTCCTGACCGGCTCATAGTCAGGATCGTTGTACCGAGCCAGCGCTGCCTCCTCCGAAGCGAACTTCAGAACCACATAAACGCCACGTTTCTCACCTTCTAACGGGACCGCCTCAAAGTCCGCAACCACGATCTCTGCCCCATGCTTGACAAGGAGATCGCGTACGGCTGGTACGTAGCCGCTATACCCCTCGGGGTCATCAATGTCGTAACTGACAACAAGATATGCACTCATGAGAACCAATATTGCCAACCTCAAAGACCCCCTCTCCGCTATGGACTGCGCTGATTTATCAGCGCTTTCACTCTGCGTGATTCATCACGCTGCCCTACGACCAGTGGCCGCATGACAAGGTGCGAGAGCACTCCAAAAGCGCAAAACCCCCTCGCCCATTCTGATGGGAGAGGGGGCAGGGGGTGAGGGAAACCTAAGCGGCCTTCTTAGAAGTACCCTTCCCACCATCAGCAACCGCGAACGCGACGGGGCCAATCTTGCCCAGATAGACCGCTTCGGTCTCCTGGCCCGTGTCCGTGTTCACATACTGATAGCCAACGGCATACCAACCCGGAGTCAAGTTCACCGTAGTCTGCAACGTCCCCGTCACAAACGTGAAGTGTGCCTTGGTGCGATAAGCGCTGCTTGGCTTGGTGTTTCCGTTGCTCAACTTCTGCACGAGAAGCGCAGTGGTTGTCTTGCTTCCGTTCGACCCACTGGCCGTGAAGCGAATACCACCGGCAACTACGCTTGGCGTGATCGTAATCGAGTCGCCACTGAAGTCAGCCGTCGGAGGAGTCGTTGGGGCAGCCGTACTCGCGGGGTTAACCGTAAGATATCGAGTACCAAGCGCAACGAACCAGTTAAAGCCGGATAGCGTCCGTTTCGCACCGCTCACAGGGTTACTGAGGTGGTAGTTGGCCGCATATGCGTTCCAAGCCGCCGCCTCAGCCGCGGTCAAGGTCTTCCACTGTTTGGTGACCTTGGAAAAGGCAGTCCGGATCACATTCTGGGCTGGTGTGTCCGGGTTGTTGACGATTGGTCGATCAGATAACTCGACTCCATTCTTGGTCAACTTATAGACTGCGTTACCCGCTCGCCCACTGAGACCTCGCATGAAACCGGATACTTTGACTATTGCCAAACTTGACCTCCTTATCCTGCCTGTTAGATTTGACCTTACGGCCATAGACAGGTTCTAATACTGTTGTCGGCGTGAGGTTTCCTGTTCCTTAGGGCTTACAGAGACTTTTTTCTGAATTTTCTTTCTGCTTATGCGTTATTGAACCTATTGCGTCGTTTTGCTGGCCCGCACAATAACTTCAGCCAACTTCCTCACCGCCGTCCTCAACTCGAACCCAACCCAGAAGCCTTGGATGCCGTTTGTCGTGGACTGGTTCTTGACATGAACACCGTTCAAGACCGCGCCATCACCGTGGAGTTCGAACTTCGCGTGAGCGAGGGCGTGTCGTAGCATTTTGAGGAAGGCCAGTAACCCGTCGTTCTTGAGATC